>JACPRD010000211.1 GCA_016190145.1 Planctomycetota bacterium
CTCCCGCCCTGCCCTTTCGTCCTCCCGCCCTGCCCTTTCGTCCTCCCGCCCTGCCCTACCTGGGCGCGCCGACGACCTCGGGCGCGCGCGACGGCGCCGCGGAATACGGCCGCACCTTCCCACCCATCCGCCACTCGTGCCTTACGAGCGGCACGTCCTGGAAAATTCCCAGCTTGAGCTTGAGCCCCGTCCACGCCGCGGCGCCGATCGCCGCCACCGACTGGAAACTCTCCCAGAAGCTCGGCCGGCCCAGCTCTGCGATGATCGCCCGCTGCAGCTCGCCGATGTGCTTCCGCACCGCCTTCGTCGGCCCCAGAACCCGCCCCGCCAGGAACACCGGGTAGGCTTTTCTCAGATCCCGCGCGAACATCTGCGCCTTGGCCCGCAGGAACTCGTTTGGGGAGTCCTTCAGCTTCATGTACCCCTTGAACCACGTCTCCACCGCGCGGTAGATCGACGGCCCCAGCCGCCGGAAATCCTCGCGGAAACAACGCCGCTGCTCCTGCTCGATCTGCTCCGGCGTCATCGTCGCGTGCTTCACAAGGGCGAAAAAACCCGTGCCCCGCTTGTAGAAGAGGTCCGGATCCTGCACGTACTCCTCGTGCAGCAGGTTCTCCTTCATCACCTTCTCGAAAAACGGCGTTCCGGGCGGCGGGCCGTAGATCAGGAACTGCGTCAGGTCCGGATGGATCGCCATCAGCCCCGACAGTTCTTCCTCGATGATCTCCGGCGTCTGGTACGGGAACCCGACGATCATCGACGCCAGGATGCTGATGCCGTGATCGCGGAACTCCGTGAAGATCTCCGCGGCGCTGCGCCCTCTCTGCTTCGCGTACCCCGATCGCGTCCCCTCGTACCCGATCCACATCCCGTCGATCCCCATCTCCAGGATCTCCGTGACCGTGTACTGGCTCAGCGCCCGGATGCTCGCGAACACGAAGATCCCCAGCGGCACGCCCCCCGCCAGCACGCAGTCGCGGAACTCCATCGCGCGCTTCTTGTTCAGCAGGAAATCCTCGTCGATCACGAGAATCGCCATGTTGGGGTCGATGTCCATGTACCGCCGGATCACCCGGTAGATGTCCGCGCCCGTCGGCAGGAGCTTGATGTGCTTGCGCTTGAAGAAATGCGACGTGCAGCAGAAATCGCACGCGTTCGGGCAGCCGAGCCCGCCGAAAACGATCCCGGTCTGCGAGATCTTCTTTCCGAAGACGCGCAGAGGGTTGACGATCATGGGGTGGCGGTGGGGAAGGGGCAGCTCGGACTCGCCGAGGAGACGGCGCATGAAGCCCACGCCCTCCTCGCGGCAGATGTGGTTCCCGAACGGCTTCAGCTGCTCATCCGGAATGACCGTGCCGTACCCGCCGAGAATGATCTCCGACTTCGGCGAGTGCTCCCGGATCAGGGCGACCGCTTCCTTCAGCCGGTGAAACGTCGGCAGCACGAACGAAATCCCGACGTAGTCGTAGCCCTTCTTCAGTTCGCGGATCAGCTCCGCCTTCGAGGGGTACTGGAGGACGACCGTGGGGGCCTCGAGGTTCTCGGCGACGTACTCGAGCGAGAAGTGGATGTGGTGCGAGCGCGGGCTGAACATGCCCTGAGCGCGGGTGACCTGGCAGTGGAGGAGTTCGTATCCGACGCTGGGCGAGTCCCCGTGGTCTTCGCCCATCGGGCGGCAGACGCTGGTCAGGAGGACCTTCTTCGGGCGTCTGCTCAAGTGGATTCTCCGTTGGTGAAGCGGCTTAAGTAACCAGTCGGAGGGGGGGTGTGTCAATGCCGAATGCTGCGATCCGCGCGGCACCGCTTCGTTCGGCGTTCGGCGTTCGGCGTTGCGAAATACGACGCAGGCCGTCCGATTCGGCGGGCGTCCAACTCCGAACTCCGAACACCGAACGCCGAACCCGACCGCGCGGAGGCCGACGGGAACAGGTCGGCGAAATTCTGCGCGACCTGCGGGCGCGGGGCGGGTAATCTCCGGATCCTCATGGAAATCAACCGAGCGCTCGTCGACAAAGTCGCGCTGCTCGCGCGGCTCGAAGTCCCGCCCGCGGCCGCGGACAGGCTTGTCGACCAGCTCGGGAAGATCGTCGCGATGGTCGAGCAGCTCGGAGCCGTCGACACGAAGAACGTCGAGCCGCTCGCCAATCCGGCCGGCACCGTCGATGCCTTCCGCACCGACGAGCCGCGCCCGTGCCTCTCGCGCGCCGACGCGCTCGCCAACGCCCCCGACCGCGTCGAAATGTTCTTCAAGGTCCCCCGGGTCGTCGAATGAGCTTCACCGAACTCACCGCTTCAGGGATCCGCGACGGCGTCGCGAGCGGCGCGTTCTCCGCGGCGGAAGTCGCGGAGGCGCATCTCGCGCGGATTCGCGACGTCGACGGGCGCGTGAAGGCGTTCCTGCACGTGGACGAGGCGGGGGCACGGAACGCGGCGGCGGCGGTCGATGCGAAGCGCCGCGCGGGGGAGCCGCTGGGGCCGCTCGCGGGGGTGCCCCTGGCCGTGAAGGACAACATGTGCCAACGCGGCATCCCGACGACCGCGGGCAGCCGGATCCTCAAAGGCTTCGTCCCGCCGTACGACGCGACCGCCGTCCTGCGCGCGCTCGCCGCGGGCGCCGTCCCCCTCGGCCACACGAACCTCGACGAGTTCGCGATGGGCTCTTCCACCGAGAACTCCGCCTGGGGCCCCTCGCGCAACCCCTGGGACCTCGAGCGCACGCCCGGGGGATCGAGCGGCGGCTCGGCGGCGGCCGTCGCGGCCGGAATGGCGGCGGTCGCGTTCGGGTCGGACACCGGCGGCTCGATCCGCCAGCCCGCGGCGCTCACCGGCCTCGCCGGCATGAAACCCACCTGGGGCCGCGTCTCCCGCTACGGCCTCATCGCCTTCGCCTCCTCCCTCGACCAGATCGGCCCGCTCGCGCGCACCGTCCGCGACGCCGCGCTCCTCCTCCAGGCCATCGCCGGCCACGACTCGCTCGACTCGACCTCAGCGCCCCGCGAAGTCCCCGACTTCACCGCGGATCTCGAGAAGGGCGTCAAGGGCCTCCGGCTCGGCGTGCCGCACGAATACTTCGGGAAGGGCACCGACCCCGGCGTCGAGTTCGCCGTGCGCGAGGCCCTCAAAGTCCTCGCCGCCGCGGGCGCGCAGCTCGTCGAAATCTCCCTTCCACATACGGAATTCGGCATCCCCGCCTACTACGTCGTCGCGCCGTGCGAGGCCTCCTCGAACCTCGCGCGGTTCGATGGCGTGCGCTACGGTCCCCGCGCGAAAAATTTCGAGGGGCTCCTCGACCTCTACCGCAAGTCGCGCACGGAGGGGTTCGGGGAAGAGGTGCGGCGGCGGATCATGCTGGGGACGTTCGCGCTGTCGAGCGGGTACTACGACGCGTACTACAAGAAGGCGCTTCAGGTGCGCCGCCTCATCAAGCAGGACTTCGACGACGCCTGGAAGAAGGTGGACGCGATCGTCGGCCCGACCTCGCCGATTCCCGCCTTCAAGATCGGCGAGAAGGCCGCCGATCCCCTCGCCATGTACCAGTGCGACGTCCTCACCGTGACGGCGCCGCTCGCGGGCATCCCCGGCCTCTCGGTCCCGTGCGGCTTCACCCCGGGCGGGCTTCCCGTCGGCCTCCAGATCCTCGGCCGCGACTTCGACGAGGCGACGCTCCTCCGCGCCGGCCGAGCGTACGAGCGGGAGTGCGAGTGGTGGAAGCGGAGGCCCGCGCCATGAGCCCCGCCGGCTGGGAAATCGTGATCGGCCTCGAGGTCCACGTGCAGCTCAAAACGCGGACGAAGCTGTTCTGCGGCTGCCCGAACAAGTACGGCGCCGACCCGAACTCGCTCGTCTGTCCGATCTGCCTGGGGATGCCGGGCGTCCTGCCCGTGCTGAACCGGCAGGCGTTCGCGCTGGCGGTGCGGGCGGGACTGGCGCTCGGGTGCGAAGTCGCGGCCGTGACGAAGTTCGACCGCAAGAACTACTTCTATCCCGACCTGCCCAAGGGCTACCAGATCAGCCAGTTCGACCGTCCGCTCAACGGGAAGGGCTCGATCGAGGTCGAGGCGCCGCAGGGGAAAAAAAGGATCGGCATCACGCGCGTCCACCTCGAGGAGGACGCGGGCAAGCTCATCCACCCCGAGACCGAGGGCGCCGACTACTCCTTCGTCGACTTCAACCGCTCCGGCGTCCCGCTCGTCGAGATCGTGAGCGAGCCCGACATGCGCTCGCCCGAGGAGGCCTACGCATACCTCACGACGGTGAAATCGCTCCTGCAGTACGTGGACGTCTCCGACTGCGACATGGAGAAGGGGTCGCTTCGCTGCGACGCGAACGTCTCGATCCGCCGCCCGCTCGCGCCGGAATTCGGGACCAAAACCGAGATCAAAAACCTGAATTCCTTCAAGGCGGTCGCGAAGGCGCTGGCGTACGAGGCGGCGCGGCACGCGGAGATCCTGGAGAAGGGCGGCCGGGTCGAGCAAGTCACGCTGACGTGGGATGCCGTGGCGGAAAAGACGAACGTGCTGCGCTCGAAGGAAGAGGCGCACGACTACCGGTACTTCCCCGAGCCCGACCTCGTTCCCGTCACCGCCGACCCGGCGTTCGTGGCGCGGATCCGCGAGGCGCTTCCCGAGGCGCCGGCGGCCCGGCGCGAGCGGTACGCGAAGGAACTCGGCCTCACCGCCTACGACGCGGGCGTGCTGACCGCCGACAAGGAAGTCGCGGAGCTGTTCGACCGCCTGCGCGCCGAGGGCCTCGCCCCGAAGGTCGCCGCGAACTGGGTGATGAAGCACGTCATGGCCGTCATGAACGAGCGCCACCTGCCCGCGACGGAGTTCCTGGGAAAGGCGCGGCGGATCGCCGAGGCCGCGAAGAAGGTCGAGGCGAAGGAGATCACGGGCCAGACCGGCGCCGAGGTGTTCGCGTGGATTCTCACGACGCCGGAGACCGCTTCCGTGGAAGAGCATGTCAGGAAACAGGGGCTCGCGCAGGTTTCAGACGCGGGCGCGCTGGAGGAGATCGTGCGCGGAGTCATCGCCAAGAACCCGAAGATCGTGGCGGATTTCCAGGGTGGCAAGGCCGCGGCGATGCAGGCGCTCGTCGGGCAGGTCATGCGCGAGACGAAGGGGAAGGCGAACGCGACGGTGGCGCGGGAGGTGCTGGAGAGGCAGCTGGCTGCGCCATAAGATTCGTCTTTATTCGTCTTCATTCCACTCCAGTCGTTTCTATCGCAATTCATCCAGAGAACGAAGGCCCATGGGAACGACTGGTGTGGAATCAAAGCGAATGAAAACGAATCTCCCTACCCCACCTTCACATGCTTCGGAATCCCCTTCCCCACATCCGCCTTCTTCACCTCCTCGCACCAGCACCCGCCGTAGTTCTCCCCCCACTCGATCTTCACGAGCCTTCTCTCCTCGCTCACCCAGAACCGCTCGAACCTGTTCCCCTGCCCGTACTGCCTCCACGCGAAGCACCACGCCGCCGCCGTCTTCCCGTCGACCCTCACGTCCTGCCTTCCGAGGCACTCGAGCCGCGACCGCGACCTCACCATCGCCGACGACTCCCGCAGCTCCGGGAACGTCAGCCGCGCGCCGGCGTGAAGCGGCATCGTGAGCGCGAGGAGCGGCGTCGCGTAGATGTTGATGGCCTCGGGCGCGATCGCCGCGACGTCGATCGCGGAATTCTCCCCCTTGGGGCTCGTCTTCTCGCCCCGCCAGCGCCCGTCCTTGAGCTCCGCGTGCGACACCTCGATCCCCTCTTCCTTCGTCCCCGTCCGCGACTCCATCGCGACCGTCGTGAGCACGCGGTCGAGCCGGTGCGTCGAGATCACCTGGCTCCGGTACGTCCACGTCTGCCCGGGCCCCGCTTCGCCGCCGAAATGCGTCAGGTGGTCGAACGTCACGACGTCTCCGGCCCGCCGGACGAACACGCGCTCGTACCCCGCGCGCTCCGCCCCGAACGACGTCCGCAGCCAGAGGTCCGAGTTCTTCGCGAACGCGCCGAAGTCCGGCTCGTAGACCGAGTCGGGCTCCGGCCTCCAGGCGCACGCGCCCTCCGCCACCGAGCACCCCTGCAGGCCCGCGCGGCCGGCCGGGATCATCACCTTGCGGCGCGCGCCGTCCGGCCGCACCAGCTGCAGTTCCCGCTCGGCGGGGCCGTCCTTCACAGGCTGGATCGCCTTCAGGAACGCCTGCACGTCCGGCGTCGCAGTCCCGCCGACGGCGGTCACGATGTCCGCCGGCTCGACCCCCGCCTTGTCCGCGCCGCCCCCGGGGACGACCTCGACGACGAAGACGCCCGCCGCCCGCGGCGACTGCAGCGCCTGCTCCACCTTTTCCAGCGGGTTTGTGCTCATGGGCCTCCTTTTCAGATCCGTCGGGACGCGACCCATTCTCGCGAGGCCGGGCCCGCGCGCAAGATTCCGGAATTCTGCATAGATCTCAGGGGTCCTGAACATTCAGATACACCAGAGCATGAATCCATCGAAAGACCTGACCGATGGTCTGAACCGCCTCCGCGAGGGGCTTACGGCCTACTGCGCGCGGTTGCTCTGGTCCACCGGGGATCTCGAGGACGCCTTGCAGGAAACCATGTTGATCGCCCTGAACAAGCACCACGAGTTCGAACCGGGAACCGATTTCCGGGCCTGGATCTACCGCATCGCGACCCTGACCTGCTTCGGTTTCAACCGGCGGCGGAAGCACGAACGCCCTGCCGAATCGGCTCCGGAATCCGCGGTGTCGCTCGAGGAAGAGCTGGAGCGCGAGTACACGTACGAGGAGATACTCCGGGATCCGGCGGGCGTCCTTGAGAATTTTGAGGACCACTTGAGGCGCGCCTGCCTTGAGCTGAACGACAACGAACGCGCGATCCTGCTGCTGAAGACGGTCGGCGGCCTCACCTGCGCCGAGATTGCGCGCACGATGGAAGTCCCGCTCGGAACGGCGCAGGGGCTCCTCACCCGCGCCCGCATGAAAGTCCGCGAGAAGCTCAGCACCTGGGCTCGGGCGAAACTGCAGAACCCGCCGGGGGTGGACACATGAACTGTTCACGGGTCCGGAAGTTTCTGACGCTCTACCTGGATTCCGAGCTCTCCGCCGAGGCGAGCTTTGAGGTCTCCCGCCATCTGGAGACGTGTGCCGACTGCCGCGCCCGCATGGAGGGCGAGGCCCGGTTCGAGGCGGCGGCCAACCGCGCACTCTCCGCCTCGGAGCCCGAGTGGACCCGGGCATGGGAGAGGGCCGCTTCGCGGACGTTCACGAACCGGCGCCGGAGATTCATCGCGGTGGCCGCGGCCGCTTCGATCCTGGCGATCGCTGCCGGGGTGGCGGTCCTGCTGGCGCCGCACCGGGAGATCGACATTTCACGGGCGATGACGGCCAACCACCGCAGGTACCTCGCGGGTGACCTGCCGCCTGCCGTCGAGGCCTCCTCCACCGCCGAGATCGAGCGGTACTTCGCCGGGCGGCTGCCTTTCGCCGTCACTCTCGGGAAGGCCCCCTCGGGCGCGGCCCTGATGGGGGCGCGAAGCTGCTACCTCGATCGAACCCCGTGCGGGCACATCGTGGCCCACGTAGACGGCGTGCCGGTTTCGTTCTTCCTCATCGAGACCTCACAGCTCGGCGCATTCCCCGAGGTCTCGTCCAGGCTGGCGGAGGCCGACCCCTTTCACTGCGAAAGCGGCCCCTTCCGCGTCCTCGTCTGCCGCTCGGGCGACCGCGTTCTGTGCGCGATCGGCGAGCTTTCCCACGAACGGCTGGAAACCGCGACGCGGGAGCTCTGCGACTCCCGCTGAACCTCCAAGGAGACGACCATGAAAGCGCTGTGTCTTGTCACCCTTCTCGCGTTCTGCCTGCCGGCGACCCTTCTCGCCGACTGTCCCAGTTGCACCGTCGCGAAGGAAAAGGACGGCTGGTGCGACAGTTGCAAGGTGGGGTACATCGGGGGGGAGGCGGTGAAGTGCCGCTCCTGTTTCGACCTCAGGACGTCGGGGAAGAGCGGGTGGTGCGAGGGGTGCAAGGTAGGGCATGCGAAGGGGTTGAAGACGTCCTGCAAGTCGTGTCTCGCCGCCATCGATTCCGACGGGTGGTGCGACGACTGCAAGGTCGGGTATGCGGCCGGGCAGAAGACGAATTGCCGCGGCTGCCATGCGGCGATGAAGGCGGCGGACGGCGGGTGGTGCGACGATTGCAAGGTCGGGTATGCGAAGGGCGTCAAGACGAAGTGCAAGTCGTGCCTGGAGGCGATCCGGGTCGACGGCTGGTGCGACGACTGCAAGGCGGGGTACGTGGCGGCCCGGAAGACGGGGTGCCGGAGCTGCTACGCGGCGATGAAGGAGAAGGACGGCGGCTGGTGCGACGACTGCAAAGTCGGTTACGCGCGCGGGTTGAAGACCTCCTGCAAGTCCTGCCTTGAGGCCATCCGGAAGGACGGGTCCTGCGCGGATTGCGGGAAATTCTTCGAAGGCGGCGTCGCCTACAAGGTCGTGGACCTGCACGTGCACGATCTGAAAGACGACTCGCTTGCAAAGAAAGCGGGCGTCGCGCTGGAAAAACTCGACGGTGTAGCTCGCGTCAACGTGAACCGGGAATCCGGGCATGTCAGTCTCGGGCTGGCCGAAGGCGCTAAGACGAACACGGACGCGATGGTCAAGGCACTGAAGGAAGCGGGATTTGAAGCCCATCCGGGGAAGGAATAGGGACCGGATGTCCTCCTTCAACTCCCTCACGTCCATCCCGGCTGTGACAGTCCTCCTCGCCGTGGCCCTCTCGGGCTGCGGTGGGGAGGGAAGGCCGCAGTCAGCGACGCCGGCTCCAAAGGAGGGGCCGGTCACGCCCGCGCAGATCCTCCCCGCCGGCGCGCGAAACCGTCTCGCCTTGGAAAAGAGCCCCTATCTCAAACAGCACCAGGACAACCCGGTCGACTGGTATCCCTGGGGGGACGAGGCGTTCCGGAAAGCCATAGCCGAAGACAAGCCGATTTTTCTCTCCATCGGCTATTCGACCTGCCACTGGTGCCACGTGATGGAGCGCGAGAGCTTCATGAACGAGGCGATCGCCTCGTACCTCAACGAGAGATTCGTCTGCATCAAGGTCGATCGGGAGGAGCGCCCTGATGTGGACCAGGTATACATGAGCGCCGCGCAGGCGATGACGGGTCGCGGAGGCTGGCCGCTGTCCGTCTGGCTCGACCACAACCGGAAACCGTTCTTTGCGGGAACGTATTTCCCGCCCGAAGACCGGCCTGGCCGGCCCGGATTCGGGAGCCTGCTCGCCCGGATCGCGGACGCGTGGCGCGACGAACGGGCCACGATCCAGGCGACCGCCGAAGAGCTTGTGCAGAAGATCGGAGCATCGGATGCCGCCAGCCCGGGGGAGCCGACGCAGGACCTCCTGGATTCCGGATTCGAGGCGTTCCGGCAGTCCTACGATCAGCGTTATGCAGGATTCGGCTCGGGGACGAAGTTCCCGAGACCTGTCGTCTTCGAATTCCTGCTCCGATATCTCCGTCGCGCTGGGAAGCCTGAGGCCCGGGAGATGACGGTGAAGACCCTTCGGGCCATGCGCGAGGGCGGGATGTACGACCACCTGGGCGGCGGGTTCCACCGCTACTCGACGGATCCGCGGTGGCGTGTGCCGCACTTCGAGAAAATGCTCTACGACCAGGCGCTGCTCGCGCGCGCGTACGTTCAGGCGTGGCAGGTGACGGGCTGCGACGAATTCGCGGACACGGCCCGGGAGACGCTGGATTACGTCCTGCGCGATCTCGCCTCGCCCGACGGCGGATTCTGGTCCGCCGAAGATGCCGACAGCGATCTTCCCGGCGGCGGGCATGCGGAAGGCGCGTTCTACGTGTGGACACCGGAGCAGGTGCGTGCGGCTCTTAAGGGGCCCGACGCGGACCTGTTCTGCCGGGCGTTTGCGGTCACCGACCGGGGAAACTTCGAGTCCTTCGAACCCGGCGAGCCGCGCGGGACCAGCATTCTCCGCGAGGAACTCAGCCCCGACGATCTCGCGGCCGAGTTTTCCCTGCCGGTCGGCCGGGTCCGGGATTCGCTGGAGCGGTCCCGGAGCGCGCTGTTCGAGGCGCGCCGGTCGCGCCCGCGCCCGCACCTCGACGACAAAATCCTCACGGACTGGAACGGACTCATGATCGGTGCGCTGGCCTCCGCCGGCCGCGCCCTCGGCGAGCCGCGGTATCTGGCCGCCGCCGAGAAAGCCGCCGGGTTCCTGATGAAGCGGCTCCGGCGTCCGGACGGACACTGGTTCCACCAGCATGTCGGCGATTCCGCTTCCGTGGACGCTTTCCTCGACGACTATGCGTTTCTTGCGGAAGGGTTCCTCCTCCTGCACCAGGCGACGCAGAAGACGGAGTACCTGCGCGTCGCCGTCAGCGCGGCGGCCGCGATGATCGAGGACTTTGGCGATCCCCAGGGCGGCTTCTTCAACACGTCGAGTTCCGGGGAGCGGCTGATCGCGCGCCTCAAGGAGTCCTACGACGGCGCGTTGCCGTCGGGAAACGCGGTCGCGGCGCTGACTCTCTTTCGCCTGGCGGATCTCTGCTCCCGCAGCGATTTCAGGGCGAAAGCCGAGGGGACCCTGCGCGCGTTCGCCGGCACCGTGGCGACGTTTGAATCGGGGTATCCCTACTACCTGTGCGCGCTGGACGCCTCTCTGGGGCCTCCCCGCGAGGTCGTGATCGCGGGGGATCCGTCGGGGACCGAGGTCCGCGGCATGCTCGCGGCGGTCGGGAGGCGTTACGACCCGGACCTCGCGGTGGCGCTCGTTCCCAGCGCGGGGCCGGATCCCGGGATGATCCAACTGATTCCGATGACAGAAAGTCGCGCGGCCGGGACTTCTCCCGGGATGGCGTGGCTCTGCGAAAACTACGCCTGCCGGGAACCGGTTTCGACGGCCGAAGAACTGCGCAGACAGCTGGCGGATTCAGGACGGTAACGGGAAGGGACTTGCGAAGAGGGAGATTCGGTCCAACGGATCTCGAGGGGGAGGCAGATGGGAATCGTCCGGCTGGCCCTGAAGAACCCGTACCTGATCATCGTGCTGGCGCTCGGCATCGGCGTCGTCGGCGTGACGGCCGCGACGCGGCTGCCCACGGACATTCTGCCGATGTTCAAGACCCCGGCGGTCCAGGTTCTCACGTTCTATCCCGGGATGCCCGCCGAGGTGATGGAGAAGGACATCACGAGCCGGCTCGAACGGTGGACGGGCCAGTCGAACGGGATCGCGAGGCAGGAATCGAAGAGCATGGTGGGCGTCTCCATCGTGAAGGACTACTTCCGGGAGGACATCGACCCGAATACGGCGATGTCGCAGGTGACGTCGCTGGCGATGAGCGACCTCTACTACCTGCCGCCCGGAACGATTCCGCCCATGGTGATGCCGTTCGATCCGACGGCGAGCATTCCGCTCTGTCTCCTCACGGTCTACAGCGACACGCACGACGAGAAAGCGCTCTACGACATCGCCTATTTCGACCTGCGGAACCGGCTGCAGGGGGTTCCGGGAGTGATCGCCCCCGCCGTGTACGGCGGCAAGCTGCGCCGCATCATGACGTACGTGGATCGCGACCGGCTGCAGGCCCGGAATCTCTCCCCGCTGGACGTCGCGCAGGCCACGCAGCGCTTCAACACCATGATCCCCACGGGCAACGCGAAATTCGGCGACATCGAGTACCAGCTGAACGCCAACGGCATGGTCGAGAAGGTGGACGACCTCAACTCGATTCCGATCAAGCTGGACGGGCAGGCGCCGGTGTTTCTCAGGGACGTCGCGCAGGCGAAAGACTCTTCCACGATCCAGACCAATCTCGTCCGGGTGAACGGACGGCGGCAGGTGTACATCCCCATCTACCGGCAGCCGGGCGCGAACAGCGTCCAGATCGTCGAGGCGCTGAAGAAACTGCTGCCTCCGATCGTGGAGCGCCTGCCCAAGGGCGTGAATCTCGCTGTGACGTTCGACCAGTCGATCTACATCAAGGAATCGATCTCGAACCTGGAGCACGAGGCGCTGATCGGGGGAGCGCTGGCGATTCTGATGATCCTCCTGTTCCTCAGGAGCGTGCGCTCGACGGTCATCCTGTCGCTCGCGATTCCTCTCGCGATCCTCTCCGCGCTCATCGGCCTCTACTTCACCGGCCAGTCGCTGAACGTCATGACGCTCGGAGGACTGGCGCTCGTGATCGGGGTCCTCGTGGACAACGGGATCGTCGTTCTCGAGAACACCCACCGGCACCTGCTCATGGGCAAGCCGCCCTCGCAGGCCGCGCTCGACGGCGCGAGCGAAGTCGCCATGCCGGTGCTCAGCGCCACCATCACGACGGCGGTCGTGTTCTTCCCCGTCATCTTCCTGACCGGCATGGGGCGGTTCCTGTTCACACCGCTCGCACTGACCGTCGCTTTCGCGATCGCCGCTTCCTACGCGCTTTCGATGACCCTGGTGCCGATCTGCTGCGCGAAGTTCTTCCGCGCCCACCTGCCGGAAGCCCGGGAGGCCCGCCGCTCGCTGTTCGACCGGTTCGCCGATCGATTCTCGACCGGCGTGGTCGGCTGGGCGGTCCACCATCCCTTCGTCGTGACCGCCGGCGTTTTGCTGCTCTTCGCCGGATCCATGTCCCTCTTCCCGGCCATCGGCACCGAACTCTTCCCGCCCGTGGACGCCGGGCAGTTCAGCATCCGCGTCCGGGCGCCATCAGGGACGCGGATCGAGGAAACCGAAAAACTGGTCGCGCGCGTGGAAAAGACGGTGCAGGACGGCATCCCGCCGCAGGAACTGGGCATGGTCATCTCCAACATCGGCGTGCTCATGGACTGGCCGGCGGCCTACACGCCGAATTCCGGGCCCGCGGACGCGTTCGTCCTCGTGCAGCTCAAGCCGGACCGGTCGCGCGGCGTCCAGGACTACGTCGCGGATCTCCGCCGGAAGCTCCGGGATGAGTACCCCGGCATCGAGTTCGCCTTCGAGACGGGAGGAATGCTCACCGCCGCCCTCAATTCCGGCCTGCCCAGTCCGATCGACATCCAGATCGAGGGAAACAAGCTGGAAACGGCCGCTGAACTCGCGCAGCGCGTCCAGGAGATCTGCCGCAAGGTGCCGGGCGCCGAGGACGTGCGCATTCAGCAGAAACTCGACACGCCGCAGATCGCCATCGACGTCGACCGCACCCGGGCCGCGTTCTGCGGCCTGAACCAGCAGGACGTGGTCAAAAACGTCGTCACCGCCTTCAACAGCTCGACGAACTTCAGCCCCGCGTTCTGGATCGACCAGAAAAACGGGAATCATTACTTCATCGGAGCCCAGTACCCGGAAAGCGCGATCCTCTCGCTCAACACCCTCGAGCACGTGCCCATCACCGGCGCCGGCTCAACGGCGCCGACCCTGCTCAAAAACGTCGCCACGTTCCGCCGCTCGACCGCCCCCGCGGAAGTCCAGCACCTCAACATCGGGCGCGTCACCGACGTCTACGTCAACGTCTCGGGACGCGACACCGGCGCCGTCGCCGCGGACATCGAGGAGGGCCTGGAGAGGCTTCGTGCGGACATGAAGAAGGAAAACGACGCCGCCGTGGCCGCGGGGAAGCCGAAGCCCTGGGAGGGGTACAAGGTGACGATGCGCGGGGAAGTCGCGAGCATGAAGGAATCGTTCGCGAGCCTCGGTTTCGGATTCGGGCTGGCGGCGATCCTGGTCTATCTGGTCATGGTGGCGCAGTTCCGGTCGTTCCTCGATCCGCTGATCGTCATGTTCGCAGTGCCCCTGGGACTGATCGGCGTTCTCGCGACCCTCTACCTGACCGGCACGACCCTGAACATCCAGTCTTTCATGGGCGTGACGTTCATGGTCGGCATCGCCGTCGCGACGAGCGTGCTGCTCGTCGAATTCGCCAACCGGCTGCGCGAGGAGCGGGGGCTCTCGGCGAAGGAGGCCGCGGTCGAAAGCGTCCGGATCCGGCTCCGACCCATCCTCATGACGTCGCTCGCGGCGACCCTCGGCCTGCTCCCCATGGCCATCGGAATGGGCCGCGGCAGCGAAGCCAATGTCCCCCTGGCGCGCGCGGTGGTCGGAGGCCTGGCCTCCTCGACCGTGCTCGTCCTGGTGTTCGTGCCCGTCCTCTACAGCCTCTTCACGCGCAACCGCTCCTCCAGCAAGGAGACCACCGCTCATGCGTGATCGCATCCGCCCCATCGCCTTCCTGACGGCCATCGCCGTCGTCGGAGCCGGTCTCTGGTTCGGCGCGCAGCTGCGCCCCAGCGCCGCCGGAGAATCCGTGCCCGTGGCCACGCCGGGAACGGAACCGCAACCGGTCGAGGTCGTGAATCCCACGAAGTCGAGGATGTTCCGCACACTCGACGTCCCGTCGACCGCCGAAGCGCTGGAGCAGGCGGACATCTATTCGAAGGTGTCGGGGTACGTCTCCGAAGTGAAGGTCGACATCGGCCAGGCGGTGAAAGCGGGGGATCCGCTCGCTCTCCTGGACGTGCCGGAGATGGCCAACGAACTGGCCGAGGCGCAGGCCCAGCGGGCCGCGAAGGCCGCCCTCGCCGATGCCGCGAAGGATTCCGGCCTGAAATCCGCTGCCGCGGCCGTCTCGCAGGCGGGCAGGAAGCTCGAAGTCGCACGCCGGTCCGCGGATCGGCGCCGGGTCGAATCGGCGATGCATGAAGCCGCTTATGCCCGCGCCGTAAAACTCCGGGAGGCCAATGCCGCGACGGACCAGGCGCTGGAAGAGGCCGAAGCGAGAAAGAAAGTCGCCGAAGTCGAAGTCGCCATCGCGGAAGCGCAGGTAGAGGCCGCAGCGGCGGACCTCGAATCCGCGAAGGCCGCCGAAGCCGTCGCGCAATCCAACGTGCTGATCGCCCAGGCGCAAGTCGAATACGTCGACGCCCAGATCGCGCGGATCCGGACGATGATGAAATACGCCACGATCGTCGCGCCGTTCGACGGAGTCGTCACCCGCCGGCTGATCGACCGCGGCGCGCTCGTCCAGGCCTCGACCTCCGGCCGCACGACCCCGCTGTTCACACTCCACCGGCTCGACTCCGTCCGCCTGTTCATCGACGTCCCGGAAGTCGACGTGCCCTTCGTCAAGCCGGGCGTAACGGCGCGTCTCGTCCCGAGGGCCGCCCTGGGGACGCTTCCCACCGCGACGGTGACGCGAATCTCCTCCGCCCTGAATCCCGCCACTCGCACGATGCGGGCCGAGATCGACGTCCTGAATCCCGGCGGCAGATTCGTGGCAGGGATGGACGTCCACGTTTCGCTGGAGATCGACATTCGCGAAGACGCCGTCACGATACCCGCGACGGCGCTTCTCACGGAGGGATCGAGCAGCTTCGTCTACGTGGCGCAGAACGAAATGGCCGAGAAACGCAGGATCACGACCGGGCTCGACGACGGAATCCGGATCGAAGTCGTCGAAGGGCTGAAGGCCGACGAATGGGTGGTCGTGACCGGGAAGGGGCTTGTCCGCCCCGGCGCCCGGATCAAGCCGGTCCCCAAGGCCAATTGAGGAACTCGAAGATGACCGGGAAGATCCTGACGGGCGTGGGTGCGGCGGTCCTGGTGTTCGCGGCGGGCGGCTGCCTCACGCGTGTGGAATTGCCGGAGCCGCCGCGACCGTCGATCGCGCCGGAGGCGGCCGAACCGAGCACCGAAGGAGTGGCGCTCGAC
The DNA here is from genome assembly GCA_016190145.1 of Planctomycetota bacterium. Classification (GTDB taxonomy): domain Bacteria; phylum Planctomycetota; class MHYJ01; order WSZJ01; family WSZJ01; genus WSZJ01. The sequence continues at coordinate 15,681 of JACPRD010000211.1, forward strand.
CCGGCGGGCGCGCGGCCCATGTACACCGAGCTGCTGCCGATCGACCTCGCGAGCGCCGTCCGCGTCGCCCTGGCCGAAAACCTCGACGTCCGCCGGGCTCGAGAGCGCGTCGCGGGATCTCAGGCCCGGCTGGACGGAAGCGTCGCGGCGCTCTTTCCCGTGCTGTCGCCCTGGGCGATGGCGGAAAACGTCGGCGGCGCGGCCCGCGCGACCGCGGGCGACATCGTCTCCGTGGCGTTCGAGTCCTACCAGGTGTGGGCTCTCTTCCAGTCCATCCTCAACCCCGGCAAGGTGGCGTACGACATCATCGCTTCGCGCAAGCGACTCCTGGCGTCCGGCCATCAGGAACGTGCGGTGCGGATGGAAGTTGTCCGCCTCGCCGCAGTCCAGTACTACGACCTCTCGCTCGCGCGGGCCCGCGTCGTGGCCGTCGAGCGGGCGGTCCGCGAGGCGGAGGAACTCGTCCGCGTGACCGAGGCGCGGGGCCGCGCGGGAGCGGGGCTGCCCGCGGACGGGCTGCGTGCCCGCGCCGAATACGCGGCTCGCCGCCAGGATCTCGCCCTCGCGCTCAAGGCGTTCGGCGACGCCTCCGTCGCCCTCGCCGTGACACTGCACCTCGATCCCGCCGTGACGCTCCTGCCCGCCGAGGAATCGCTCGCGCCGCGCCCGCTCGTGCGCGCGGATCTCGAAATCACAGCCCTGCTCGATCTCGCGCTCGCCCACCGCGACGACCTCCAGGCGGTATTTGCCCTGGTCGGCGCGGCGGAGGCCGACGGGAAATCGGCCTGGTGGGCGGCCTTCGGCCCGACGACGTCCGCCGGCGCCCTGTACGGCGGCCTCGGCGGTTCGGCGGGGGTCGACGACAAGGAATCCCAGGGCTGGCACGGCCAGGACAGAGTCATGACCGGATCGTCGTGGAAGCTGGCGCTGTCGAGCCTCGCGGATCTCGAGTCCGCCGGCTCGAACGAACGCCTCGCGGCGCTGGACGCCGGGCAGAAGCTGGAGCGCGTGCGCGCCGAGGTCGTCCGCGCCGATCAGGAACGCCTGACCCAGGCGCGCCTGCTGCCCGACGCCGCCGAGCAGCTGAAGTTCGCGGAAGAAGCCCTTCGCACGACGCGCGCGAGCTTCGACGCCGGCGCGACGACCGCCTTCGACGTGCTCCACGCCGAAAGCGTGCTCGGCCTGGCGCGGCTCCGCCAGGGAGAAACCGTCGCGCGATTCAACCAGGCGCAGGTCAACCTCCTCGCGGCGCTGGGGCTGCTCGATGGCGTGTCGCTCGGCACATCCGTATCGCGGGAACGCTGAAATCGCCTGTCAACCACGGAATCTGCTCAACCTTCGCGCGATGTTCCCTAATCCCTTGGTGGACTTGCCCTTGGGCCATGAGAAGTTCGATTCGAGCGCAAGTCCAAAGGTGAATTGAGCAGGAAGTCCTGAACTCTACGCCGCACGATTCGGGGCGGCGGCGTTGCCCCGAAACGACGTCCAGCCCTTCAGTTAGGGCGCCGTGAGGGGGGCGGCACGTTCAGGTCGCTGCTCATGGCACTTCCCTTGCTTACCGAAGTGCTGCCCGCCGGATCTTGCGCGCGGGAAGACCACTTTCGGATAGGAGGAGGGAGAGCCCATGAATCCTGCTCGCACTCGTCTCGCCATGCTCGCGACCGCGCTGGGGGCGCTCGGCAGCTGCGCCGATCCGCCGCCCGCAGCCTCGGCGCCTACGCTCCGCTACGTGGGCTCGTCGACCATCGCCAACTTCCTGCGCGACGCGGAACCCACGTACGGCCGGGCTCGCTTTGTCCTCGATACGGAGCCTGAGAGTGCCGGCGGCGAATTGGCCATTCTTGATGGTTCGGCCGACCTGGCGGGCGTGGCCGGGCGGCCGAGGGCTGAAACGCTGGAAAAAGGCATCGTCGCCACCCAGATCGGCCAGGACGCAATCGCAGTAGTCGTCAATCAGGCGAATCCGCTGAAGGGTCTCACCGGCGCCCAGCTCAAGGAGATCTTCACCGGCAGGGTGCGGAACTGGAAGGAACTCGGCGGACAGGACCTGGACATTCGACCGTTCGTCGTTGCGCCATCCTCCGCAACTCGCAACATCTTCCGGTCTGCAGTCCTCGGGGAGTCCCAGTACGCATACTGCGAGGAGGTCCGCCCTGACGCGGCGATTCTGTCGAAAGTCGAGGCCGACCCCGGCGCGATCGGGACCATCAGCTTCTCCTTTCTGGGGTCGTGCCGCCAGGTGACGCCGGTTTCCGTGAATGGCCAGGAGGCTTCGCCTTCCAATTCCCGGTATCCCATCGTCCGACCTCTCTACCTCCTGTCCTGGCCGAGCCGTGGACGGGCTGCGGAGTTCGTCTCATGGACTTCAAGTCCCGAAGCCCGATCCATCCTCCTCCAGCGATTCGCCCTGCCGGTCGAGGCTTCGAACACGAAATGAGCGGACGACGCTTCAGGTTCCATGCCCTGGCCCTGGCTGCCGCGACGATCGGGCTTGCAGGATGCACATCACCGCCAACGGGACCTCCCGCGCGACTGCGCTACGCCGGCTCCTCCACCGTCTCGGTCTTCCTGCGGGACGCTGAAGAGGCCTACGGAAGGGTCGTCTTCGAGATGGTCACAGCAGGCGAGAGCCAAGGCGGAGAAGCGGCGATCGTGGCCGGGACGACCGATCTGGCCGGCATCGCCGATCGGCCACAGCCCGCGACATTGCGTGCCGGCGTGGCGAGCACGCTCATCGGGCGCGACGCCATCGCCATCATCGTCAATCCCCAAAACCGGGTGACCAGCCTCTCGGCGGATGCCCTGCGTTCCATCTTCACCGGCAAGGCCCGCAACTGGAACGAGTTCGGAGGGCCGGACCTGCCGATCCTGCCCTACATCGTGGGGCCGGGGTCCGCGACGAGAAAGGTCTTCCGGGAGACCGTCCTCCACGATGAGGACTACGCCGGCTGCCGCGAAATCCAGCAAGACCGCGACATCATCAAGGCCGTCCAGGACACAGTCGGCGGAGTCGGCCAGATCAGCTTCTCATTTCTCGGTGAAACCCAGGCCGTGCGTCCGATCTGGGTGGACGGAGAAGAGCCTTCGGTCGCGAACTTCCGCTATCCCATCTCGCGCCCCCTGTATCTCCTCTGGCGGGACGGAAACGCCGCGGTCGAAGCCTTCGTCGAATGGACTCAGACAGCCGAGGGGCAACGCGTCGTTATGAAGCGGTTTGTCGGCCTTCGGGTCGTGGGCTCCGTGCGCGCAGGGCACGAAGAGACGCCCACCGGGACGCTGGTCGTCTACACGGAGACGTATCCGGTCTACGACGGCGGGGTCTACTACTATCCCCATCGTCCGTTCGATCTTCTCACCCGTCACGGAGCGCCGATACGCCGCGTTCAGAATCACCGCGGGGACAACGACGAGAAGCCGACGCCGGTAAAGCTCCTTCCGGGCACCTACCTCATCCGGCCCGAGACGAGCCGGAAAACGATCTCTGAATACTTCGTCACAATCGAATCCGGAAAGACCACTGAAGTCAACGTGGATTCGCTCCAACAGGAGGAGCAGAAGTGACTCAATCTCCGCTTCGTTCTCCGCGACCGAATAGCGCAGTTCTCTTCGCACCCGTCATCGCAACACTCCTGGCTTCCGCAGTGCTCGGCCAGGAACCAGGTTACGAACCCGATTCCGTCGACGACCGTCTCGAGCGACTGGAGGAGATTCTCGATCAGGAGAAAGGTCTTTCGACGGAAACCAGGTCCGCATTTCAGGCGCTCATGAGAGCCCTTCGGGCCGAACGCGCAAAGGCCGCCGGGATTCCCGGCACGGCCTCGGACCCGCCAGAATCGCACGTCAGCAAGGGCGAGGTGGCGAAGGCGGTTGACGAATACATTTCGGCTCGACCGCTCAGCGGAGAAGAGAAGGCATGGGAGGCAGTTCTCCGGCGGTTGAATTTGTACGGCGACCTGAGGCTTCGGCAGGAATCGGACTTCGCCAGGGACGACGAAAAAAACCGGCATCGTCAACGGATAAGGCTCAGGCTCGGTGCGGACTATCAGGTGACGGAAGACACCCTGATCGGCGCCAGGATCAGGACCGGAAATGCGGACGATCCGAATTCCCCGCATGTCACTCTCGGTTCGGACGTGTTCGACAGCTTCGAAATCGCCCTGGATCGCGCCTTTCTCACTTACAGGCCGGAATGGGGCAAGGGAGCCTGGCTGACCCTCGGGAAATTCAACCACCCCTTCTTTCGCAATCCGGTCTACGGCGAACTGGTGTGGGACGCCGACGTCCAGCCGGAAGGTCTTGCCCTGGGGACCGCGTTTGCCGGACCGGGACCGATCGAGAAACTGAACTTCATTATCGGGGGCTATACCCTTCTGGAACAGGGAAACGCCGACGACGCCTACATCGGCGTTTGCCAGTTATCCGCCGGCCTGCGGATCGGAGACAAATCGCGGGCAAGCCTCGCCGCCGGCTATTACTGGTACTCGGACGCAACTCCGGACGGTTCGCTCGCGATTCTCGGCGACAATTCCGGGAACGCGACCCTGGACTCGGATGGGAACGGCAAGGCGGACGAATTCGTGTCCCATTTCGGGATCGTGAATCCGATCCTTGCGCTGACCTATGACGGCCTGCCCTTGCCCCTGACCGTTTCCGCCGAGTACGTCTGGAACACGCGGGCCCGCGGCACCAAGGACCAAGGCTGGTCCATCGGTGCGAGTTTCGGTAAATCAGCGAAGCAGGGCGATTGGCGGGTCGACTATCAGTGGCAGGTCGTCGAGCAGGACGCAGTATTCTCGGCCTTCTCGCAGGACGACTTCCTGTGGCAGACCAACCACCGTAGTCATGTGTTCGGCGTCAACTACCAGGCGCTGGACAGTCTTGGCATCCATCTGTGGGCCCTGGTTTCCGAACGCGACAGAACATTTCCGGGCGAAACTACGGACAGCGACCGTGACCAGTGGAGGATTCGTCTGGACATCGATATCAAGTTCTGAGCCGTCGTCCCCGGACCGCTTGCGACGGCCTCGGAGCAGTTCGGGAATCCGGATGCCCACTCCGAGTCGAGTCCCTCGAAGGAAAGCTTGCGGTGCTCTGCCACGTCTGGCAGTCTGATGCGCGAGAATCCAAATCGGGCATGCAGCGCAGGGACGCACTCGTCCCGGACACCGCCACGCAAGAAACCACCGCATTCGCCCGGGACACGGCCAGCATGAGCGAATCAGACCGACAGCACGAATCGGGATGGGTCAGGCGGCCTCGCCTGCTGAGGGTGTTCCTGGTCTGTGGATCGATCGTCGCGGTTCTGTTCCTGGTCGTGGAGGCTGTGGAGCGAATCTGGCTGTCGGGCGTCTCCGCCGACATGCTCCACGCCCTGCACCTGTTCCGCGGGTTGGCGGCGTCGGCCATGGCCGCGATTCTCGCGACAATCGTCCTGTTGCGGCGCCCGCACATCGTGCCGAAGGCCGACACCATTCCGTCAAAGGCCTCCACCTGGCTCCGACGCATGCAGAATTTCAGCCTCCGAATCAAGATCGTGACTCCGATGGTGGCCCTTTCCGCGTTGCCGGCCATAGTGACCGGAGTCATCTCCATCACCCGCTTCGGAGACGCCCTGCGAAAAGACGCGACCCGGCGTGTCCAGTTCGATACGCGATCCAAGGCCGCATCTCTTCAGGGTTTCTTGGATGGAGTCCAACGTGATCTTCGGTTTCTTGCCGACATGAAACTCGTACGCGATCTCGCCGACGCTCATGCGATCGGTATGTACGAGCGGCAGAACGCCCTCCGGCAGGATGTCGAGCGCGAGTTCCTCGTCTTCTCACAGGGAAAACGCGCATACTACCAGCTTCGCCTCCTCGGAGAATCGGGGATGGAAGTGGTTCGGCTGAATGTCCTGGACGGGCTTCCTGTGATCGTTCCGTCCGACCGACTTCAGGCCAAACAGGACCGCTACTATGTCCGGGCCGGACTGGCGCTTGAGCCGGGAAAGATCTACGTCTCGCCGATGGATCTGAACGTCGAGCATGGGGCTGTCGAAGAGCCCGCGCGCGCGGTCCTGAGATACGCGTGTCCCGTCTTCGGACCCACCGGCGGCCGTGGCCTGCTCGTCATCAATGTGCACGCGGAGTTTCTCTTGTCCCTCGTGGGGTATCTTCCGCCGGAAGGCGAGGCCTGGCTCGTCGATGAGCATTCCCGCTACCTGGGGTATGCCGGATCTCGGGAGGACGGCCCCGCTCGATTCAGGGTCGACAGGGATCGTCGTCTGTCTTCGGACCACGATCCAGGGACTGTCAAGAGCATCCTGGAATGCGCTCCCGAAGGAGGGACCCTGCACACGCCCGATCGGCTGCTCTCCGTCGCGCCCGTGTTCCCATTGAGTTCCGGGTCGGGTTCAAGCTGGATCCTGCTGGTCTCCCACGCGAGGGCTCCGCTGGAAGCCCCGCTCCGGCACCTGACCGTGTTTCTATCCGTCGTCCTCGCATTGATCGTGGCGGTCGCCGGGCTTACGGGAGCCATGGTCGGTCGATATCTTGCCGGACCTGTGGAGCGCCTGCGCCGCGCCACCCGCGAGATTGCCGCGAGCAATCTCTCATCTCCGACTCGCGTCGATATCACGACCGGGGATGAGGTCGAGGACCTGGCTTGCGATTTCAACGCAATGACCGATCAGCTACGCCAGGCCCGGGATAAGCAGCTTGCCTGGAACAAGGAACTCGAGCAGGAAGTTGCGCGACATGCAGATCGCCTTCACGAGCTTCAGAGCGGCCTGGCCCGAGCCGACAAGCTCGCGTCCATCGGGCAGATGACGGCCGCCGTCATGCACGAAGTCGGGAATCCTCTCGCGGCGATCAAGACGAGGATCCAGGTGGCCGAGGAGGAAGGCAACCTCTGCGACGAGTGCAAGGTCGTGCTTGTTGAGGTCGTGCGCGAGGTCGACCGCCTGGCGACGTTTCTTCGTTCATTCGCCAGGCTATCCCGCTTGCGCACGGCCTGCACCGTCAGATTGTCGCTGGCGGACACCGCCAACGGCGTCGTCGCGATGCTTGCGCCCGAAATCCGACGTCGCAACCTCACTCTGCGCTTCGATGCGAACCCGAACACACCGGCGATCCTCGGTGACGCCGACCAGATTCGCCAGCTGCTGTTCAATCTCATATTGAACGCCGCGGATGCATCCCATCCAGGCGCGGAGGTTTCTGTGCGGGTAGAGGCGCGCCCGTTCGAGCGCGAAGGAATCCCTCCCGCTCCCGGCGTGCGGATCGAGGTTGCCGATACAGGCGCCGGCATTGCGCCGGACGTTCTCGAGAAAATCTGGACGCCGTTCTTTACGACCAAGCCGGAGGGAACCGGGCTCGGTCTTGCGGTCTGCCGGCGGATTGTCGACGATCACCACGGGACGATCGACGTGCGCAGCCATGTGGACGCAGGTACCGTCATCGGCGTCAACCTGCGGGCCGCCGCACCCGAGACTGCACGTGGGCAGGGCGGACCGGATTCGGAGGCAAATTCATGAAGTTGGTTACCCTGCTCGTGGAGGATGACGAGGGCCTGCGAACGTCCCTCGCCAGGTCATTTGCCCGCAGAGGCCACGAGGTGGTGGCGACTTCGTCGGTCGCGGAAGCCGTGGGCCACTTGACCCGCCGTCGCATGGACCTGGTTCTCCTCGACATGCAACTTCCGGACGGCTCCGGCCTCGATGTTCTGAGTACGGCGCGCGCATCGGATTCGCAGAGCGCTGTGATCGTCATGACGGCGTTTCCCGACGTGAAACTGGCCGTCCGGGCGATGAAGGAGGGCGCGCAGGACTTCATCGTAAAACCATTCGATCTTGAGGAACTCCATCTCATTGTGGAGCGGGCGCTGGAAACTCGCGAATTGCGGCGATGCGTTGATCGCTTCGAACAGGAACGGCGAAGCCGCGATGACGTAACCGAGATCCTCGGGGAAAGTGCGCCGATCGCAAACGTACGCGAGCAGATCAGCAGGGTAGCGCCCGCAGACACTCCTGTTTTGATCGTCGGGGAAACCGGGACGGGCAAGGAACTGGTTGCAGATTCCATCCATCGACAGTCAGCGCGTTCCGACGGGCCTTTCGTGAAGGTCAACTGCAGCGCGTTTTCCGAGCAACTCATGGAAAGTGAACTCTTCGGTCACGAGCGCGGCGCGTTTACGGATGCCCGGGAGGCCCGCGCGGGCCTCTTTGAGATGGCGGATGGCGGCACGCTCTTTCTCGACGAGATCGCGGAGATGAGTCCGGCTCTCCAATCTAAGTTCCTGCGTGTGGTGGAGGGGCAACCGTTTCGAAGGGTCGGTGGGACTCGGGAGATCCGCACGGACGTTCGCGTTGTGGCGGCGACGAACCGCGACCTGGCCGCCCGGGTCCGTGGCGGCGAGTTTCGCGAAGATCTCTTTTATAGATTGGGCGCCTTCCAGATCGTCGTGCCGCCGCTTCGAGTCCGGGGCGCCGACGTCTTGATGCTTGCGAACTTCTTTCTCCGACGTTCGGCAATTGCGCTGCGGAAGGGACCGCTGAGATTCCGGCCCGAGGTCGAGGAGATGCTCTCGGGGTATGACTGGCCGGGAAACGTGCGGGAACTCAAGAACGTCATGGAGCGAGCCGCGATTCTGAGCGACTCGGAGGAAGTCGGCGTGCAGCAGCTTCCGGCGCAGCATCAGGCGTCTGCATTCGTGCGGCGACAGGCCGGGAGTTCAAGTGGAACGATGCCGACACTTCAGGAAATCGAGCAGCGCTACATGCTGGAGGTTGTCGGTCGAGTCCAGGGCAACCTGTCCGAGGCGGCGCGCATTCTGGGGATCGCGCGAAACACCCTCAAGTCGCGCCTCCGCATTCAAGAAGCAGAGTAGCCCCGCCCGAACGGATCGAGATCCGGGTCCCGGAGGAACCCTCGGTCAGTTCTGTGGCGTCGATCAATGCCGGAGCAGACTGACACAAGCCATTGTAGGCAACTGGCTTGTGTTTCTGGGTCGCGCGGGCGGATCGGTTTCTGCCCGCGCTTGACCAGCCTGCCTGTCTCCGCAGATCAACGCACGATTTTCGGCACCCCGCCGTAGGCCTGTCCTGCCAACTACTTGCGGGGCACTTGACCTGGCGACTCGGCAGAGCCTGGTGTGGCACCCGCTTTGCAAATGGGAGATGTGTTCACATCCATTCAGAGGCCCAGCATGAGTCGCTCCGAATTGCTTCGATGGGGTGCCGGCGTCCTGGTCGTACTCGCCTCAACCGTGATCGGAGCCTGGATGCCCCGGGCATCAGGGCCGCCACAGGTTCGAAGAATCGAAGTCAAGGCCCGGCAGTACGCCTACGACCCCCCCACAATTGAAGTCAACCAGGGCGACACCGTACGGCTCAAGTTGACTTCTCAGGACGTCGTGCACGGCTTCTATCTCGAAGCCTATGACCTCCAGGCCACGATCATGCCCCAGAGCCCGTACGTCGAAGTCTCGCGGCCAAGCCGACCGGAGGAGAAGCCGGAAAAACTCGAGGAAGTCGAATTTGTTGCCGATCGTACCGGCAAGTTCCGATATCGGTGCTCCCACACCTGCGGAACAATGCATCCCTTCATGTCGGGAGAGCTCGTTGTGAAGCCGAATCGCCTCCTCGGTGGTGGGGTGGGCGCATTCGCCGGCATGTTGATCGCGGGATGCCTTCTTGCCTGCGTTCTGGGCAATGGGTCCGGCGAGGCGGCGGTCGCCAATTCAGGGAGGAGTCCTCATGCAATTCCCTGATGGACCCGGTGATCCTGCCGCGCCGGACGCGAACCGCCGCGTTCTCACTGCACTCGGCTTGCGCGAAGTGATGGCCCTCGCCATCGACATCGAGAGACGCAACGGCCGACGCCTCAGGGCCTTCGCCGAAGCTTTCCGGGGGAGCGACGATGGAGTCGCCGCAAAACTCGACGAACTTGCGCGGGAAGAGGACGGCCATGAGATGGCCCTGGTGCAGGAATACCGGCTGCGTTTCGCCGGAGAAGTCCCCCATGTGTCGGAACTCAACGTGGCAGGCGTTGTGGAGGCATTTGACCTCGACGATGCGGAGCACCGGATCTTCGACACGCTGGCGCCCACGCGTATCTACGAACTTGCCTTGCGAGCGGAAACCCAGGCACAGGCCTTCTACAGGGAGGCATCTGCATCCTGTCAGGACCCCCCGCTCGCGGCACTTTTCCTGGGTCTTTCTGCAAAAGAAGAGGCGCACGTCGGCTGGTTGACCGAAAGAATTCGCGCTTCCGGGGGGACCGCAACATGACAGGCAAAACCCAAAACGCGGATCCGCCCAACGAGGGAACCGTCGCCGTCGGGGACAAGGGACGGACCGCGCAGCCACGAGTCGGAGGGGGTTCCCCCGCGTGGCGGCTGGATTTGCTGGCGGTCATTCCAGGCTTGCGCTGGCTCGTGAAACGGAGATGGCTGCAGTTCGCCGTCGTCTTCCCGAATCTTGTTTTTTTCTATCTGTTCCTGATCGCTGGAGTCTTCGGTTCGCCGGTGGGAAACCGGAACATCATCATCATCTTCGTCTGGATTCTGTGGTGGTTCCTCCTCATTACGCTCATGGTTCCGTTTGCATCCCGGGTCTGGTGTACGGTTTGCCCATTCCCCTTTTTCGGCGAATGGCTCCAACGCGGCGCTCTCATCGGCACCCGCGTGGGCAAACCCGGCGTGGGGCGGAATCGGATGTTCGGCCTCAATCTGCGTTGGCCCAAAGCCCTTTCGAACATCTGGTTGCAGAACTTCGGCTTCCTGGGTCTGTGCACCTTCAGCGTCGCCCTGGTGACACGGCCGATCGTCAGCGTCTTCGTCCTCGGTGGGCTGTTCGTCGTCGCGACGATTCTGCACCTGGTCTTCCGTCAACGCGCCTTCTGCAACTACGTCTGCCCCGTCAGCGGGTTCCTCAGCCTGTATTCCATGACCTCCATGCTCGAAGTGCGATCGAAGGAAGCGGAAGTGTGCAGCAAGTGCGCGGACAAAGGGTGCCTCGCCGGAAACGAGAGCGGTTGGGGTTGCCCATGGTTCATGTATCCGAGCCGCATGGACCGGAACAATTACTGCGGACTCTGCACGGAGTGTCTGAAAACCTGCCCCTACGACAACATGACCCTGAGGCTCAGGCCCTTCTGCTCCGATACCCGCATAAAGGGGTACGACGAATCGTGGAAGGCTTTCATCATGCTCACGTTGGCGCTCGCCTACTCCATGACTCTGCTCGGCCCCTGGGCCACGATCAAGGACTGGGCGAATGCGTCGGAAACAGGGCAGTGGGGAGGCTTCGCACTCTACGCCGCGTCGCTCTGGATGTCGGCTCTGTGCATCCTCCCCGGCGTTTTCTTCGGATCGGTCTGGCTCGGCCGGCTTCTCGGTGGAGGGGCTCCGAAGCCGCTGAAAGACCTCTTCCTCGGCTGGAGCTACACCCTCGTCCCCCTGGGTCTCCTTGCCTGGATTGCGTTCAGCTTCCCGCTCATCTTCGTAAACGGTTCCTACATCATTTCGGTTCTCTCGGATCCGATGGGCCGTGGATGGGATCTGCTCGGAACCGCCGATTTCAAGTGGACTCCCTACCACCCGGAACTGCTGGCCTGGATTCAAGTTCCGCTTCTCGGAATCGGGCTCTTCTTCGCACTCCGCACCGGCTATCGATTCGCACAAAGTCGATTCGGATCCACGCGGAGCTCCATCCTGGGGTTCTCCCCTCTCGCCGTCCTGCTCACCGCCATCGCGTGCGGATTCCTGCGTCTTTTCGTGGGGTAACCGAGAATGAACTGGAAAATCGAAATCGCATCGGCCCTTCTCGTGCTGCTCAGTCTCGTCGCCGCTCCGGCTTGGGTACTTCACGTCGAGTCGGAAGCGGCGGCCGCCCACGAAGCAAGTCCGGCCCGCGTAATCACGCTGACGGCGGTTGCAGCCGGAGGTATCTGGACGGAGGAGGAGGTCGCCGGCCATAACTACTGGCGGAGGCAGCCTGAGCCCGCAAGGACGGTGGTTCTGTCGGGCGAAAACGTCGTCATCCGCCTCAAGAGCGCCGACGTCAGCCACAGCTTTTCAATTCCCGAGCTGGAAGTGGGACCGGTCGCCGTGGAGCCCGGCAAGGTGTCCGTGGTTCGATTCGTCGCGCCTGCGCCCGGCGAGTACTTGATCCAGTGCTCCACCCGTTGCGGTCCCTGCCATGAGGAAATGCTCGGAACCCTGGTCGTCCTGGGTTCAGGAGAGACGCTCGCCGACTATCCGCCAGGTTTGCTTCCACCCAGGACGAAGTGTCCGAATCACGGAAGTGCGGCACATTCCGAAGGAGGGGACCGATGAATCGGAGAAAGCTGCTGCTTGCCCTGTTGCTGTCAGGTTCTCTCGCTTCCGTCGGCTGTTCAAAGCGCAAGTCCGAGGGCGGACCCGCTGGACTGCCGCAGGCAGGAGTCGCTTCCGGCGGCACGTACCGAGTCGAGCAGATTGCGGAGGGCACGTTGTTTCGCGGCGTTGTGCGATACGAAGGGCGCGTCGATTCTCCCGAGAGGCTGACCGTGGATCACGACAAAGCCGGGTGCGCGACCCACGAGATTTTCGCCGAGGAGTTGCTGGTTTCCGGCGGAGGCGGCGTGCGGAATGCCGTCGTGTGGCTGCGAGGAGTCGCGTCCGGGAAGGCCTGGGCAGAGTCTGAAATCGTGCTGGACCAGGCAGGTTGCGTCTACGTGCCGCATGTGGCAGTTGTCGGCGTGGGCCGACCGATCAAGTTCGTCAACAGCGATCCCGTCATTCACAACGTCAACACGTTTCCGAAAAACAACCCTCCCTTGAACGTGTCCCTGCTGCCCAAAGGACAGGGCAAGCCGGTTACGCGAAGCCTCAAACTCGAGGATGAGATCAAGGTGACCTGCGACGCCCACAAGTGGATGGGTGCATGGCTGATCGTCAGGGACTCGCCGTATTACGCCATAACGGGACCGGACGGTTCGTTCGCGATCGAAGGAGTGCCCGCCGGGACTTTCACGGTGGTGGTCTGGCACGAGACTTTGAAGAGCATCGAAAAGACCGTGTCTTTCCGGTCCGGAACGCCGCAAGTTGAGGATTTCCAGCTTCAAGCCCGGTAGTCGGAGGAAACATGAGCTGTCAATGGGGTCGGCTGAACGTGCTCGTGGCGTTGACGGCGTTCTTGATGTGGGGGTGCGGAAAACCTCCCGAGGATCCTGTCACCAGCGAACCCGCTGTTGGGGGGCAGGCGCAGGCGGCGGAGGGGCCGGGAATTCTCGAGGGGCGAGTCCGCCTGCAGGGCCCTGTGCCCGCTCCGCGCGTCGTGGACGCGAACAAGGATGTCGAACATTGCGGATCCGCTTCGGGCGAAGTTCAACTCGTGGTGCCGGGAGCGGATGGAGCCCTGGCCGGGGTCGCCGTTGAGATCTTGAGGCCCAGACCCCCGGCCGACTGGGTGAAAGGGAACGCCTCCCGCGTGTTCGAAATTCGCCAGTCCGGTTGCGTGTTTCAGCCTCCGTTCCAGGTGGTGCCCGACGGATCGACCGTGAAGGTCTACAACGAGGATCCGGTCCTGCACAATGTCAATACGGGTGATTGGAACGCGGCACAGCCGGCCGGAAGCAAGCCCATAGAGAACGTCATCCGATTCGGGGGCCGGTCGCTGGTTCGAGTCAACTGCAATGTGCACAGCTGGATGGAGTGCTGGGTCTACGTGGCCCGCTCGCCATTTTACGCCGTGACCACCGCGGACGGACGGTTTCAGATCCGTGACGTCCCGTCGGGAACCTACCAGGCCGTAGCGACACACCCGGTCCTCGGCGCCCAATCGGTCGAGGTCGTCATCCAGTCGGGGAAGGCCGTTGAACAGGAATTCGTCCTCCGCAAGAAATAGGAGATCGCCCATGCCGTCTTTCCTGAAATCCGCCTGCATCGGGAAATCATCCGCGGGCGTCATCCTGGCCGTCGGCATCGCCCTGGCTGGCGGGCCGGGAGCCTTGATGGGCGATCCGGGGGCGGGCACCCGGCCGCTGGCTCCTCTGCCGAAGGCCGCCGGGAGATCTGATCCGGGCCAGGTCGCCCTCGGCAGACTCCTGTTCCGCGACGGAAGACTGTCGGGAGACGGCTCGATAAGCTGCGCGACCTGCCACGATCCGGCTCGCGGATTCGCCGACGGGCTCCCCTTGTCCAAGGGGTATCCGGGCGCCCTCTACTTCCGCAATACACCGACGGTACTGAATGCGGCTCATGGAAGAGCGCTCTACTGGGACGGGCGTCTGCCATCATCGGATCTCCCGACCCTCGTGCGGGATCATCTGTCGGAAGCACACTTCATGCAGGCAGATGGGCGACTCCTGATCGAGCGCCTCAAACAGATGCCGGTCTACGTCCGAGCGTTCCGCGAAGCATTCGGTGGTGAGCCCACTTACGGCCGCATCCTCGACTCCGTCGCCGCGTATCTTCAGACCCTGCAGTCCCGGGACGTTCCCTTCGATCTCTACCTGCAGGGCGAGGAGGACGCGATCACGCCGGCGGCCAGAAGGGGTCTCGAGGTCTTTCGCGGCAAGGCAGGGTGCGTGGCGTGCCACGACGGCCCCATGCTCTCGGATGGAGAGCTGCACAACCTGGGACTGCCCCGCAGCCCGCAGATCTTCGATTCTCCCGAGCGCTCCGTGACCTTCCGCAGGTTTCTGAAGACCCTTGGAGTGGAACGGTACGACACGCTCCGCGAGGACATCGGCGCCGAGGCGGTGACGAAACTCGACAGCGACAGGGGCTGCTTCCGCACGCCTACCCTGCGGGAGGTGTCCCGCACGGCGCCCTACATGCACGACGGCTCCATCGCTACCCTCGAGGCAGTCGTTGAATTCTACGATCGCGGAGGAGGAGATGGAGTCGGAAAGGACGCCGGACTCCGTCCTCTGGGCCTCACGCCGCCCGAGAAGGAAGATCTCGTCGAATTCCTCCGGACTCTCAGCGGCGCCGTGTTCGAGACGGAACCCGTAGAACTGCCTGCCTACGAGATCCTTCCGCTGGGGGAGAGATAGCCATGAACACGCCCGCACCGCGCATCTGGACGACCGCGGCTTCTGCTATGGCGGTCATTGTCGCCACGGCTCTCGTCGTCCGGCATTCGCTCGACAACGCGGCCTCGCCGACATCCGCCGCGCCAGAAGCGGCGGCAGTGACAGCGGGCGACGGAGACTCTTTCGCCAAGCGACGCGCCGGATTCCCTCCGCTCGCGGCGCTGCCGAAACTGGCCGTGCCGGCTGACAATCCGCTCAATCCGGCCAAGATTGAGCTTGGACGCTTCCTGTTCTTCGATGATCGCCTGTCCGGGGACATTTCCACAAGCTGCGCTTCCTGTCATGACCCCCGACTTGGCTGGGGCGACGGAAACGCTCTGTCGCGTGGATACCCGGGGACGCAGCACTGGAGGAACTCTCAAACCGTCGTCAATAGCGCCTTCTACGCCAAGCTCTTCTGGGCCGGCGAAAGCACAAGCCTGGAGAAGCAAGCCGACAGCGCCATCACCGGGAATCTGGCCGGCAATGGCGATCCGGAGATGATCGAGGAACGTCTGGCACAGGTCCCGGCGTACGTGACGCTCTTCAAGGAGGCTTTTGGTGCCGATCGGCCTACCTATCTCCTCGTACTGAAGGCGATCGCTTCCTTCGAGCGGGCGTCAACGCTCTCCCTGGACAGTCCCTTTGATCGATACATGAGCGGCGATCAAACAGCGCTGTCCGAATCCGATCTGCGCGGCAAGGCGGTATTCGAGGGAAAGGCCGGCTGCATCCAGTGCCATAACGGCGCCCTCGCGTCCGATGAGGGCTTTCACAATACCGGAGTTCCCGAAAATCCTCTCTTCCGACGGGATCCACAGCGGCAGATCGCGCTGCGATTCCAGTTCTACACCCGCGGGG
The DNA here is from genome assembly GCA_016190145.1 of Planctomycetota bacterium. Lineage (GTDB taxonomy): Bacteria > Planctomycetota > MHYJ01 > WSZJ01 > WSZJ01 > WSZJ01. The sequence goes on from JACPRD010000211.1 coordinate 31,580, forward strand.
TGCCTGAAGAAACCTACCAGAACGCCGTCGGAGACCTGGGGCTGTACTTCACGACGAAGCGTGAGGCGGACAGAGGCAAGTTCCGTACGCCGCAGCTCCGTTATCTGAAGTACTCGGCCCCTTACATGCACAACGGCGTTTTCGCGACGCTTGAAGAAGTGGTCGATTTCTACGATCTCGGTGGCGGCCATGGCCCCGGAAAGAGCCCGCTTCTCAGACCTCTGGGCCTGACGGCTTCCGAGAAAACCGATTTGCTCGCCTTCCTCGAAAGCATGAGCGGCAGCGAAGTCGCGATGGATCCACCGCGAATTCCGCCCTACGCGGCAACGGTCGAAGCCACCGATGGAGAGGGAAAATGACTGCGAACAGCCCGGCAAGGACAGTCGCGAACGTCAACGATGACTCCTCGTGCCTCACCCGGCGCCACTTCATGCTCGTCGGCGGAATTGGAGCGGTGACTGTGCTGCTGGGAGACCTGTTCGGAAATCGGGCTTTCGCCGAGGAGGGCAAGCGGGTCGGCCGGTTCGCCGCGTATCCGAAAAAGCGGATCATTGCGATGTCGAAGTTGACCGCGGACCAGCCGGCGGACTTCCTCTATCCCGATGACGGGCCGCATTCGACGTGCAGGTTGTACCGGTTGGGCACTCCGGCCAGCGGCGGCGTGGGTCCAGGGCAGGACGTCGTGGGATTCAACACGTTGTGCACTCATATGGGCGGGACGCTCGCGGGATCCTACGACCGGGTGAACCGGGTCGCCGGTCCGTGCCCGATTCATCTCACGACTTTTGACCTGACACGGCACGGGATGGTGGTCGCCGGCCATGCGACTCAGTGTCTGCCGCAGGTGATCCTCGAGTTGGATGGGGAGGACGTGTACGCGATCGGAATCCTCGGCCTGATCTACGGGTACCCGGGAAACCTGACTTTCCTCAGGGGGAGGTGAGAAATGGGGTCCGACTACGAACGGAAAGACCGTGTTTCTCTCCCGCCGAAGGACGCGAGAGTGTTCACCACCGCCTGCGACTACTGCATCGTGGGCTGCGGGTACAAGGCCTACGTCTGGCCCGAGGGAACCGAGGGAGGGCCGCGGGCGGGCGAAAACGCGCTGGGGACGGAGTACCCGGCTCCACCGCTTTCCGGCCGCTCCGTCAGTCCGAATCAGCACGCCCATTGCCTCGTCGGCGGCGTGAAGCACAATGTCGTCGTGATCCCGGACGGGGACGCATCCGTCGTGAATCGAGGCGGAAATCATTCGATTCGCGGAGGCTGCATCGCGCAGAAAGTCTACAACCCCGAAGGTCCGACGCGGGACCGCCTGAAGCAGCCGATGATGCGGGTGAACGGCAGCCTCGTCCCCGTGTCGTGGGATCTGGCCTTCGACGTCATGGCCGACGTCAGCCGTCACGTCATCGCCAAGTACGGCGAGGGATCCTGGGCGATGAAGACGTTTTCCTACCACTACTTCGAGAACACGTACGCGATATCAAAACTGGCGTTCGAATCGATTCAGACGCCCGCGTTTTCGGAGCACGACAAACCCGGGCCGGGGAACGATACGGCCGGCGTGGACGACGCCGGTCTCATCACGTTCAGCGCCTGCAATGAGGACTGGTCGCTCGCCGATGTGATCTTCATTTCGGGGACCGATCCCTTCGAAACCAAGACGGTGCTGTTCACCGAGTGGATGATGAAGGGGTACCCGAACAAGATCATCATGGTTCTGCCGCGCAAGTCTACCGGAGCCGCGTGGGCCGAGAAAACGGGCGGACTCTTCCTCCAGATCATTCCCGGAACGGACGCGATCCTGCACATGGCCCTGGCGCGGATCGTGATCGAGAACGGATGGGTGGATCAGGAGTTCATCGACCGGTGGGTGGCGAATCGGTGGGAGATTGATTCCGGCTTCGGCCGCGGGACTCGAAACACGCCGTGGCAGTGGCGCACGACCTGGGGAAAGCTGGGCGTGACGTTTGCGGAGTACAGGGAGTGGATTCTCAAGAACCCGGATGCCGAACCTTCGAAAGCGGCGCAGATCACGGGGATTCCCGAGGAGAAGATCCGCGCCGCTGCTGCGATGATCGCGAAGCCGGTCGAGGGTGTCCGACCGAAGACATCGTTCGCGCTCGAGAAGGGGAACTACTGGAGCAACAACTACCTGAACACGGCGTCGTTCGCCTCGCTCGGGCTGATTTGCGGTGCGGGCAACCGGTCCGGTCAGGTCATTTCGCGTCTGGGCGGTCACCAGCGGGGATGGTATGGCGCCGCGTCGTACCCGCGGAATCTCTCCCCGAACAAGTACCCGGGCCGCCGGCGTCAGGAGATCGACCTGGACAACTGGGTTGAAGCCGGGCACGTGCGGTTCGCCTGGGTTATCGGCACGACCTGGTGCCAGGCGATGGCGGCGAGCCAGGAGTTGGCCGCGACATTTCGCAGGGCAACTCGAGGCATGTCCCCACAGATCCCTCGGGCCGAAAGGCAGGCTGCCGTCGAGGCCCTGAAGGCTCGCGTGGACGCCGGGGGGATGATGGTCGTGCACCAGGACATCTACCTGAGAAGCCCCATGGGTGGCGAGTTCGCAGACCTCGTTCTGCCGGCGGCAGGTTGGGGCGAAGACGACCTGACGCGCTGCAACGGGGAGCGCCGCCTCCGTCTGTACTCGAAATTCTGCGATCCGCCCGCGGAGGCGAAGCCCGACTGGTGGATCATCTCCCGGTTCGCGCAGCGCATGGGGTTCCGCGATTACGACTGGAACGACTCCAACGATGTCTTCGAACAGGCTGCCCGTTTCGGTCGTGGCGGCGTCCTGAATTACCACCCGCTGGTGGGTTACGCACGGAAGCTCGGCATGAAGGGACACGACCTCCTGCGCGCGATGGGAACACGAGGGATCCAGACGCCCATCCGATACAGGTCGGCGATCTCCGAACCGCGCGAGTATCTCGACTACGCCGGTTCCTGGACCGACCCCCGCGTCCCGGGCGGGATCGTGGGCACCAAGCGTCTGCATGACTCGGAAATCGACCCCGGGGACCCGGTCGGACCTACCGTTCACCAACCCTGGCTCACCGCCTTCAACACGCATTCGGGCAAAGCCATTCTCCACAGGTCGCCTTGGGAACTCTTCTCGGATTTCTACGCCCGCATCGCACCCAAGGAGGGCGAATTCTGGGTCACGACGGGACGCATCAACGAGGTCTGGCAGAGCGGATTCGACGACAGCAGGCGCCCCTATATCATGGAGAGGTGGCCCGAGCAGTGGATCGAAATCCATCCTGACGATGCTGGTCCGCTGGGCGTTGAGAGCGGTGATCGACTTCGGGTGGAGAACGACGACGTGCTGATTCAAACGGCGGGATTCGTCGGCATCGAGAGCGAGGATCTGAGCTTCACGGCTCTGGACAAGGCGGGGCGCATCCGTGTGGGACGGGGGGCCTTCGAGGGGGTCGCGATCGTGACCGACGCGGTTCGCCGCGGACTCCTGTTCACGAATTTTCTCGACGCCGGTTCGCCGGCGAACAGCGTGGTCCACCGCGTTCCGGATCCCCTTACGCTGAGATACCGGTTCAAGCTCGGAAAGGGACGGGTGCGCCGACTCGGGGAATCGCCGTTCAAGAAGGATCTCGACCAGATGAGTTTTGCCCCGAGGACGATCATCTGACGGCCCGGCCTTCACCCGATAGGGAGGATGTCATGCAGAGACATGGAGAAGGACTGCTGGTCTTCTCGTGCGTTGCGGCGACGCTGGCCTTGCTGGCGGGCCGGTGCTTCGTCGCCGCGGAGGAAGGGGACCGAAGATCTCCTCCCGGCATCGTGTCCTGGGAAACCGTGTCCGAAGCCAGGGTGCCGCGGACTCCCGGACTTGTCGCGCGCGGGCGGGCCGTATACGCAGCCCGATGTGCAGGCTGTCACGGCAGGAAAGGCGATGGCAAGGGGCCCGCATCGCTTTATCTGGAGACCGCCCCTCGAGATTTCACTTCCGGCACCTACAAATTCCGAACGACGTCTCAGGACGGCATGCCGGCCGATCTCGACCTGTTCCGGTCGATATCGACCGGTTTCCCGGCGTATGGAATGCCCTCGTTCCGATACCTCGCCGTCGAGGATCGTTGGGCGCTGGTCGACCACCTCAAGAGTTTCTTTCCCAATTGGGAGAGAATCGGCGCCGGAGGCGAAGTCGCCGTCGGGGAGGAGCCGGCGGACGATCCTGAATCGCCTGAACGCGGCCGCAGGCTGTACCAGGAAAAATTCGACTGTGTTCAGTGTCACGGTCCTTTCGGTCGCGGAGACGGGCCGCGGGCCGCCGAACTGAAGGACCAGTGGGGCCGGCCTGTCCGGCCGCGCGATTTCACACTGGGCCCGATTTGGCGGAAGGCCGGCGCCAGCCGCCGTGACACGGTGCGGTTGCTGATCACGGGCCTGCCGGGAACGCCGATGCCGAGCCAGGTCGATCAACTCGCCGATCCGCGGGACCTCCAGGATCTCTGGGATGTCGCCCGGTATGTCGAGAGGCTGGAATCGGCCGAGACCGGCTCGGAGAAGTAGCGCAGGCGGCGCGGATCGCAGACCCTTGCCATTCCCGGAGTTCTCCGATTCGGCCGCCGCGGCGCGCCAGTCGCCGCAACTTCCGCCAGATCCTCGGCAACCACCTGGCCCGGACCCGCCATCCCGGTCTTCCGAGGCCGTCTACGGACGCAACCTTGAAGTCAGATTCAAGGAAGAGTACTCTGACCCCATGGGTCCCTACACGATCGGCCAGCTCGCGCGCGCCGCCGGCGTCCCGACGTCCACGCTGCGCTACTACGAACGCTCGAAACTCCTCCGGCCGGACGGCCGCACGGGAGGGAACTACCGCGTGTATGGGGCGGCCGCCCTGGAGCGGCTCCGGTTCATCCGGGCCGCGCAGGCGAACGGGTTCACGCTCGACGACGTGTCGGCGCTTCTGGGATTCCGGGACGGCGCGACGGCCCGCTGCAAGGAAGTCCAGCGGCTCATCAGGGATCGCCTCGCGGATCTTCGGAAGCGGATGGAACAGATGCGCGAGGTCGAGTCGGTGCTGCGCTCGTCTCTGAGGATGTGCCGCCAGTTCGAGCGGACGGGGCGCTGCCAGGTCCTGGACAGCCTCGGGGAGGCCGCCAATCCCGCCGCTCGGAAGAAAGTCCGCCGGCGCCTCCCGGAATGATTTTCAGAATTCCACTTGACCTTTCACTTGAGTTCAAGGTGTAGGCTTATCTCCGGAGCGGTCGAGGAGTTCCGCCGGGGCGCCCCGGCGACCGAGACCCGAGAACCTGATTCCGGAGGACGCGTCATGAAGAGGACAGCGATGTGGACGGCGGCTGCCGTCCTGGTGCTGGCCGGCGGGTTGTTGGCATACCAGGTTGCGCTCGCGGGCGGCGAGCGGGCCGACTGTCCCGGGAAGATCCTCTGCCCGATCACGGGAGAGGAGGTCTGCAAGGACCAGTGCCCGCTGATCGATCCCGCCCGGCCGGACTGCCCCGGCAGGATCGAGTGCCCGCTGACGGGCGAACTCGTCTGCCGCGACCGGTGTCCGCTTCGATCGGACGAAGCGAAGGCGGACATCGTGCCGAATTGTTGCCAGGGGAGGGAATAGACCATGGCGACAACCTGCCCCCTCTCCGGCAAGCCCGGAAGGCGCGTGCCGGACGTCACGCTGCGGAGCCTCGTGCGCGACGATCGCCAGTCTGAAGTCCAGGGCCGCGAGTGGTACTACTGCGACTCACCGGACTGCGAGGTCGTCTACTTCGCCGCCGATGGCAGGACCCTCAGGAAAGACGCCCTGAAGGTGCGCGTCGGCGCGAAGGAGAAGACCTCGCCGCGCACGGTCTGCTACTGCTTCGGCCACTCCGTCGAGAGCATCTGCGACGAGGTCGCGCGGACATTTGAGAGCACCGTGGCGGCCTCGATCGCCGCGAAGGTGAAGGCGGGCGAGTGCCGGTGCGAGATCCTGAACCCGAAGGGTGCCTGTTGCCTCGGCGACGTCAAGAAGGCCGTCAAAGACGCCTTCGCGGGAGTCGGTGGCGAGCCGTCTCCGGGCGCCGAAGAACCGGAGCACGATTGCTGCGCGGTGGTCGCCCCTCCCCGTCCGGAGCGCGCCGGCATCCTGGCGGCGGGGGCCTCGGTTCTCGCGGCGATCGCGGCGTCGGCCTGCTGCTGGCTCCCGCTCCTGCTCGTCGCGGTCGGCGCCTCCGCTGCCGGAGTCTCCGCCGCGTTCGAGCGGGCACGCCCCTTCTTCCTGGTGCTCGCCCCGATCTTCCTCGGCGCCGGCTTCTATTTCGCGTACTTCCGCAGGCAAGTCTGCGCGCCTGGCGACGCTTGCGCCGCCCCGGGTCGCCGGCTCAGGCGGTTCAATCGGGCCATGCTCTGGGTCGCCTCCGTCGTGGTCATCGCGGTGGCGTTCTTCCCGAACTACGTCGGACTTCTCCTTCGACGTGGCCCGAAGCCGGCCGGCGCCGCGGGGACCGGTTCCACGCAGACGATGACGCTGCGGATCGAGGGGATGACGTGCGAGGCGTGCGCCCCCCACGTCGAGGCCGAATTGGCTTCGGTGCCCGGAGTTCGCCGGGCCACCGTGCTCTACGCGGAGGGGCGCGCGGTCGTCGCCGTGGATGCGACGCATCCGCCGGACCCGGCGATGCTGGTCTCCGCGGTCGAGAAGGCCGGCTACAGCGCGCAGTTTGCGCCAGGCCGATGAATGCAGGAGACCCTTGCCTGCGCGTGCGACCCCAGGCCGTTCGTCGCGGCGCCCCCCGGTGGGATCACCTCCTCCATGAAAGGAATCGTGTCATGAGGGACTTGACGCGCGGTGTCAAACGGGTGCGGTTGTAGGCATCGCCGGCCCGTCTGATCACGTCGGCCTGCGTCGGGTAAGGGTGAATGGCGCGGGAAAGCGCCTTCATGCCCGCCCCGGCTGTCATGGCGACCGTGATCTCTGAAATCATCTCGCCCGCGTGGCGTGCCACCAGCGTGGCTCCGAGGATCCGATCGCTGCCCTTCCGGACACACACTTTGAGGAAACCCTCGTCCTCACCGTCGAGGATAGCGCGATCGACGTCCTTGAGTTCGACGATGAACGTCTGCGCCGGTATACCCGCGGCTTCGGCGTCCCGCTCGTACATCCCGACGTGGGCGATCTCCGGGTCCGTGTAGGTGCACCAGGGGATCGTCAGCGCGCTGGCTTTCGCCCGGCCGAAAAACAGCGCGTTCTGGATGACGATTCGCGCGAGAGCGTCGGCGGCGTGAGTGAATTTGTAGCGGGAACAGATGTCGCCGGCCGCATAAATGCGCCCGTTCGTCGTGCGCAGCCGGTCGTCGACGACGACCCCGGCGCGATTGTCGAATCGGACGCCGACCGCTTCGAGGTTCAGCCCTTCGACATTGGGCGCCCGTCCGACGCCCACCAGGATCTCGTCGACCGTGATTTCCCGGCGCTCGCCGCCGCAATCCAGGAGCAGGATCTTCTCCGCACCCCTCCTGCGCACTTCAGCCGCCTTTCCCCCGCAGAGAATCGTCACACCGTCGCGCGCCAGCGCGGCTTCGACCCGGCGGGCCGCGTCCTGGTCCTCGCGTACGAGAATGTGCTTGTCGGCTTCGATCAACGTCACCTGGGAGCCGAAACGGGCGAACGCCTGAGCCATCTCGCATCCGATGGGCCCGCCGCCGATCACGGCCAGGCGTTGCGGCAGTTCTGTCAGGGAGAAAAGGCTCTCGTTGGTCAGGTAGCGCGTCTCGGCCAGGCCGGGGATCGGCGGAGCGGTGGCGCGGGCGCCCGTGGCGATGACGGCGCGGGAAAACCGCAGCGTCGTGCCCGCGACTTCGACAGTGTCGCCGCCTGCAAACCTGCCTTCCCCGAGGAACACATCGACGCCCAGTTCCTTGAACCGGTGGACCGAATCGTTGGGGGCAATCCGCGCCCGCAGCCGGCGCATGCGCTCCATGACGGCGGGAAAATCGACCGAGATCTGCCCGGCGACACGAACGCCGAACTCACCCGCTCCGCGGGTCTCGGACGCCGCCCGGGAGCAGCGGATCAGCGCCTTCGAGGGAACACAGCCGACGTTGAGACAATCGCCCCCAGTCAGGTGCTTCTCGATCAGCGCAACCTTCGCGCCCAGCCCCGCAGCGCCCGCCGCAGTCACGAGCCCGGCCGTCCCCGCCCCGATGACGACCAGGTTGTACCGTCCGGCAGGAGAGGGATTGACCCAGTCGACGGGATGAGCGTTGAACTGAAGCGTGCGGTTGTGCTCGTCGAGCGGCATCAGCGCCGGAATCACGCCGTCATCGGGCCGGCGAGCTGAGTCGTGCATCTCCTGTGTCACCTGCGTGTCTCCTTGTCGTTGAGCGACCAGTCGTACTTCAGAAACTCCACCTTCGGGCGGCCGCCGGCCTCAAGCGCTGCTTTCAGGGCCGGCGACCACTTCGCGGCGTACTTCGTCGCGGAACCGGCGACCTGGTCGAAGTCGCCGGAGTACCAGTTGTAGAGGGACGTTAACTTGAGCACATCTGTCCCGGCGTCGAAGTGAAACCACAGGTCGCGTGCATGGACGTACACGGCCTGCGCTTCCAGTTGTTTCTCAAGACGATCCGCCCCGTAGGCTTCGTCGCGGAGGGGCGGACAACCGATCGCAGCGCAGACCAGGGCGAAATGGACGCGGGGTTCCCTGAAGTGGGGGCGGATCTGTTCATGCTCGATCTGATTCAGGCTCCAGACGTTGCCGCCGACGGTCCAGCGGCGGTCGTCCCAGCGCTTGTCCGCCGGGATATCCTTGATCGATGCGATCGGGTAGTAGTCGAGAATGAGACGGACCGTAAACGCGTTGTAGCCGTTGATGAGCAGTGCGAGCCTCTGGCTTCGCCCAAGGTCGTCGATGGGTACCTTGGCGAGCGAGGCGATATAGGCGTCCAGTGCCGCGCCGTCGGCCTTCATCCCGCCATAGTCCACCATGCCGTCTTTGCTCACGTGTTTTCGGAGCAGGGCATCGAAGGCCGAGTGATCGACCGTCGGCCCGCCGGTTTTTTCGGCGTAGGTTTCTGCCAGCGTGACGGAAGGCGGGCCGAACAGGCCTTTGATCTCGGCGCGATGGGCGTACGCGTACCCGGTGACGCCCGCCAGGATCGTCGCGAATGTCGCGGCGATCATCGTGACCGCGAATTCACGACTCGGCGTGCCCGGGGGGACGGGGATCGCCGGCTCCCGGGGAGTCTTGTCGGAAACGACGTCGTTTTCGGCAATCGCCTTTCGCGCCAGCCGGGTGACATAGACCGTAACGACAATGGTCGCGATGAGGCCGACGACGAGCAGGGCCCATTGGCCCGCAGAGCGCGAGCCGCCGCCCCCGGAGGCGGCGTGGAGTCCCGCGCGCCCGGCATACCCGAGGTAGACGTACATGAAGGTGCCGGGCAGCATGGCCAGCCAGCTCGTCAGAACGTAGGGCCAGAACCGGATCGACGTGAGCCCGAACAGGTAGTTCCCCAGGCTGAACGGGACAGCCGGCGACAGGCGAAGCAGCGCAATGATCTTCCAGCCTCCCTGGCCGATGGCCCGGTCGATGGCCGCGAACCGCGGATTCTTCACCGCCCATTGGCGGACCGCGTCGCGGGCCACGTATCGGCCGATGAGGAAAGAAACCGCCGCAGCGGCGGTGGAAGCGAGCGACACGAGCAGGGTGCCGGTGAACAGGCTGAAGACGGCACCGGCGGAGAGCGTCAGGGCGGACCCCGGGACAAAGAACACGGCCGCCACGACGTAGGCGGCGGCGAAAACCACCGGTCCCCAGACACCGAGCGATTCGACTCTGGTCGAAAGCACTGAGACCAGGCGATCCACCGGCAGCAGCCGCACCAGGAACAGCGCGCAGAGAACGATGATCGCGAGTGAGCTGAGGCGAAGCCGGCGCAGCCACGCTGACCTCGGCTTCGAACCGGTCACATCGACGTCGGAAATGGAAGTCATGGTCCCGTGTTCCCTCCCCTGGGGTTCATCGCGAATCCTCCTTCGATGAACATGAGTCGGTTGAGACCAGCGATCCCTTACATGAAGAACCACACCCGGCGGTGCATCCGAAGCAGTGTCCCCCCGTGACGATCTGCCGGGTCCGCAAGGCGTCCGGGTCGAAATCGCGAACGTGACGACACGATCCGGAGACCGGAAGGCCGATGCCGTAGTTGAAGTCGCAGTCGTACAGCGTGCCATCCCAACCGACATGAATCTGGTGGCGGCACATCAGCGCCGGAATTGTCCCCGGATTGAAATCGCCCCGGAGCTCCTGCATGTAGCTCTCGGCCACCCCTTCGCGCCTCAAGTCCAGCAGAAACCTCCCTATGGGCATGTTCGTGATCGTGTAGAGACGGTTGAAACGAATGCCGAAGCGCTTGAGAAGCTCTCCACGGTAGACGAATTCGAGCGCCTCCTGCGGCGGAGGCAGGTCGGGGCCACCGGGGTTGTAGATCAGGTCGAGTTCCTTCGACGGGTGGATCCCGTAACCCAGCCCGTTGAGCCGGAGGATGACGTCGATGCTGTCGCGATAGACGTGTTTGCCCCTCTGCCGGTCGACATTGGATTCCAGGTAGCAGGGCAGCGAAGCGACGAGGTGGACGTTGCGGTCTGCGAGGAAGCGGGGCATGTTTTCGAAGCCCAGCTGAAGCATGATGGTCAGGTTCGTGCGGACGATCACCTCGAGGCGCTGTTCGACAGCGCGATCCACGAATTCGCGGAAGCGCGGATGCATTTCCGGGGCTCCGCCGGTGATGTCGAGCGATCTCACTCCTGCCCTTCCGGCCGCCTCCAGGACGAGCTGCATCGTCTCCCAGCTCATCTCTTCTCTCTTCGCCGGAGAGGACTCCACATGGCAGTGATGGCAGGCAAGATTGCAGCGGAGACCGATGTTGACCTGAATGGTCTCAAGGGAAACGCCCTGCAATTCGCGACCGGTTTCCCTGCGAACGCGTTGATCGAACGCGGCGTGCAACAGGGCGTCGCATTCGGCGGAACGGTCGGACCCGGGGATTCTCATGGATCAGACTCCGAAGGAGCGGATGAGCAGGAGAAGACCGGCGCCCAGCAGCATGCCCAGCGGGAGCGTGGTGACCCACGCCGCGAGGATTCGGCGGATGGTGCGCGCGTTGCGTTTCCCGGTCACGACGCCGATTCCAAAGATCGCGCCGCATGACACGTGCGTCGTCGAAACGGGGAGACCGAGTCGGGAAGCGCCCAGCACCAGCAGGGCCGTGACCAGATTCGCCGTGAGTCCCTGGCCGGTGTTCAGGTCCGTGATCCGGCGGCTCATGGTTTCCGCGACCCGCCGGCTTTGGATGACACCGCCCAGCGTGACCGCCAGGGTGACCATGGCAAGCACCCCATTGATCGGCAGGTTTCCCGCGACCGCGCGGGCGCTGAGAAGCAGGGCCGCGATCTTGGGGGTGTCGTTAACGGCCCGCGCGAAACACACGGCTCCGGCGCTGAGAAAGTGCATGGTATCCACTGTTGACTGCGCGCGGATTCCCATGACTCGTCCGGCGTATCGTTTGACGCAGGCGCTCGTAGTTCCGGCGGTCATTTCGATTCCCCCCTTCGGAGAAATGCAGTCCGCCGCCAGGGTTCCTAGAGGCACCGCCACTGGGTCTTCACAAGGGCTGCCGATGCAGACACAGCTTTCGCTCGTCACTCCCGTGCGCCGGCGAAACCAGTGCAGAGCCATGTACAGGACTGACGTGAGGAGAATCGCCAGCACGGGACTCAGCAGCAGGGGCCGGGCGAATTGTGTCATCAGAGCCGACAGATCGATGCCGGAGGAATCGACCACCAGTGCCGCCCCGACGAGGGCGCCGGTCATGGCATGTGTCGTCGAAGTCGGCATCCCCAGCACTGTGGCCAGCAGGACCGTTGCCCCGGCGCCGATTCCAACGGCCGCCAGGCTTGCGTCGTTGATCGCCCCGGGCGCGACAAGCCCCACGCCGCTGAAGGTCCTGACCAGGCCGTGAGCCAGCGCCACGGAAGTCAGACTCCCAGCCACCGTCGTGATGCTCGCCCACGTGAGAGCACCCCGATAGCTCAGGGTCCGACTGCCATAGAGCGTCGCTGCGCCCTTGAAGTTGTCGTTCGCGCCGTTGCTCCAGGCGAGCCAGGCCGTGCCGCCCACCAGCAATACGAGGATCCACATCCTGCTTCCCCTGATCGTCGCGAACTTCAGCAGCATCCCCGTCCGGGAACACATCCTGAGGGAGACGAAACTGCCGGAGACAGGCGCGCTGTCACCGGCAGGACGTGACCTGCATACGGGCCGCCCGGATCGGTGAGGAGATGAAGCGTCTTCTCACACACCTTCGTCCGCCGGCCTCGCTGCAGGACGTGACCGTCGTCGTCGCTCACCTGCTTCCAGGGGCCACGATAGACAACCTCCTGATTCCGCTCCACGCACGGCCCTTCCTTGCCTTTGAAAGCCCGCACCGTCAACGAGCGGAACTCGATCCCGTCCACGACCTGCCAGGGGTGCTCCGCCCGCGCGAGGATCTCCACGCCGTGGAAGCCCGCATCTTCGAACATCTGCAGGAACATGTCCTCCCGGAACGCCCCTGAGATGCAGCCTGACCAGAGCGTCGGATCGTTCACCATCGCGGGCGTCGGATCCCTGTCGCACACGATGTCGGAGATCACCGCGCGGCCGTCCCGCTTGAGAACACGGTACATTTCCCGGAAGAGTTTCCGCTTCTCCTCAGGCCGGACGAGATTCAGAACGCAACTGGACAGGATCGCGTCCGCCGTTTCGTCGGCGATCAGAGGGTTTTCGCGTCGCAGCCCTTCGCAGTGGGCGTCGTAGGCCGCAATCTGATCGACGCAGGTGATCGGGTGCCTTCGAAGCCACGCCTCGGCGGCTTCCAGATCCAGCTTCATGTCCTGAATGCGCGCCTTCCGGAATTCCACGTTCCGGTAGCCCAGCTTCCTGCCCATCTCGTCCTGGTACTTGCGCGCCAGGGCGAGCATGTTGTTGTTGAAGTCCAATCCGACGACCTTGCCGGTCGCTCCGACTTTCTGCGCTACGATGTAGCACACTTTTCCGGCGCCGGAGCCCAGGTCCACGACGATCTCGCCGGGGCTCACATGCCTGGAGGGATCGCCGCAGCCATAGTCCTTGTCGACGATCTCCTCCGGCAGAAGCGCCAGAGTTTTCGGATCGTACCCGGCCGACGGACAGCACAGCCCGGCCTCCTGCCGGATCGCGCCGTCGGCATACCGCCGGCTTACTTCGGCTTCCAAATCCGCCGGGCCGTGAAGGGCCTCTGTCCCGCGTTCGATTCTGGGCGTGGCCATGAAAGGGAAGCTCCTGTGTGGGTGTGCGCGACCACGATCGTCGTGGCGTCAGGGGTAAGTCGGATCTCAGCGGCAATCCTTACAGCGCTTGGAGGGAATTACGGCGCCGCCCCTCCTCACGCCTGTGGCATCCCCTCGAGCGTGAGAGCGTGAGAAAGAATCGATCTACGGTGCGGTCGGACCTCGCTCGCTTCGCGATCTCGCCCCGACCGCGCCTGCGATCGTTTTTTTCACGCTCTCAGTAAGTGCTTTGCCTCCCAGAGTTTGTGAAAGAAACTGGCTGGGGGGCGGAGTCGGCCGGCTCGTCCAGTCTTTGACAACCGTGAGCCTTGCTGCCGGCCGACGGAGCATCCCAGCCAGATTTCTTTACAAACTCTGAGTGTTTTCCCGGAGTCTTTCGGATTCGTGTAAGGTCGGCGCCCCGCCGCGCGACTCATTCTCACCATGCCCTCCTCCTCCCCCTCACCCGTTCTCCATGCAGGTTTTGCGAACGGCACCCTGACTTTCGTGGTTGACGGCCCTCTCGACTCGAATTCGACCGGGGCGGCATGGCGTCAGGCGGATCGGGCGTTGCACCAGAACCGGCCGGACGCGGTGGTGTTCGACGCGACGCGGATGACCTACGCCGACGGCGCGGGCGTCGCCCTCTATGTGCATCTGCGGGATCGGCTCTTCTCCGACGCCATCCCGTTTCACGCCCGAGGACTCGCGGGAAACTTCAGGTTGCTCCTCGACGAATTTCCGCCTGACGCGCTTGAAGCGCCGTGGCGACTGCGCCAGCCCCCTTCCTTCTTCGAATCGGTCGGACGGTCGACGTTCTCCGTCCTGAAGGACGCGGCCGCCCAGCTTGCGTTTACCGGAGAGCTGGTCGTCAACCTCTGCCGGGCCATGGCTCATCCGCGCTCCGTTCGCTGGGGTGATACCTGGCTCGTCGTCGAGCGCGCCGGCGTCAACGCATTCCCCATCGTCGCCCTCATCGGGTTTCTCGTCGGCCTCATCCTGGCCTTCCAGGCCGCCATCCCGATGAAACAGTTCGGCGCCGAACTCTTCATCGCCGACCTCGTCGGCATGTCCGTGATCCGCGAACTCGGACCTCTCATGACCGCCATCATCCTTGCGGGCCGGTCGGGAAGCGCTTTTGCCGCCGAGATCGGCACCATGAGCGTGAACGAGGAAATCAACGCGCTCACGACTCTGGGCCTGCCCTCGGCGCGATTCCTCGTCGTGCCGAAGGTGCTCGCCTCGCTCCTGCTGACCCCGCTCCTGACGGTCTTCACGAATCTCTTCGGGCTCCTGGGCGGCCTCCTCGTGATGGCGTCGCTCGGATTTTCGCCCATCGCCTACTTGAACGAGCTCAAGGTCGCCCTGCACTTCGGCGACATTCCGTCCGGCCTGTTCAAGTCGCTCGTGTTCGGACTCCTTGTCGCCGGAATCGGCTGTCTGCGGGGCTTGCAGACCGGGAACGGGGCCGCCGCCGTCGGGGAATCGACGACACGCGCCGTCGTGGGGGGGATCGTTCTCATCGTTCTCGCCGACGGACTTTTCTCGATCACCTACTACTACCTGGGGATTTGATGTGCGAGGCCATCATTCGGGTCGACAGCCTCACCGCCGCCTACGATCGCGAGGTGGTGATCGACGACATCAGTTTTGTAATCAATCCGGGCGAGGTCTTCGTCGTCCTGGGCGGGTCGGGGTGCGGGAAGAGCACGCTTTTCAAACATCTGATCGGCCTCTACAAGCCGGTTGCAGGCACGATTCTGATCGAGGGCGACGACATCGCCCGTGCCGAGGGCGATCTGCGTCTCAGGATTCTTCGCAAGATCGGAGTGGCCTACCAGAGCGGGGCGCTCTTCGGATCGATGACCCTCCTGCAGAACATCCGTCTGGCCATGGAGGAATTCACGGATCTTCCCGACGAGGCGATGACTCTTCTCGCAAGAATGAAACTCAAGCTTGTGGGACTTGGGGGGTTCGAGAACTATCTGCCGGGCGAGATCTCGGGCGGCATGCAGAAGCGGGCTGCGATCGCCCGGGCCATGGCGCTGGATCCGAAGATTCTGTTCCTGGACGAGCCGTCCGCGGGGCTCGATCCGGTGACCAGTGCGGACCTCGACGCGCTGATCAAGCGGCTGGCACGGACTCTGGGCGTGACATTCGTGGTCGTGACCCACGAATTGCCGAGCATTTTTGCCATCGCCGACAGGGTCATCATGCTGGACAAACGCGTGAAGAAGATCGTTGCGGCCGGCAAGCCTGCGGACCTGCGGGATCACAGCGAGGATCCCCGGGTCCGGCAATTCTTCAACCGTGAATCGTCCGTCTGACCTTTCAGGAGAGAGCGCATGAGCCAGACCGCCTACTTCCGGATCGGCGTCTTCGTCGTTGCCGCGCTTGTGATCGGCTGCGTCGGGATCGTCGTCTTCGGCTCCGGAGCGATGAAAGAGAACGGGATCATCCTCGAGACGTACCTGGACGAGTCGATTCAGGGGCTGGCCGTGGGCTCGCCCGTGAAATATCGGGGAGTCCAGGTGGGCAAGGTGGAATCGATCGATTTTGTCTACCTGAATTACGCCGAAGGGAGCGGAAATGACGTCTACGACAAGTTCGGAAAGTGGGTGATCGTGCAGATGTCGATCAGTCCAAAGGTGTTCAGCGACAAGTACGACAAGCCTCACGACCCGGCCGAGGTCGTGCAGAAGCAGGTCGATCAGGGAATGCGCGTGCGCCTCGCCTCGCAGGGGATCACGGGGGTGGTCTACCTCGAAATCGACTACCTGGATCCCGTGAGGAACCCGGTTTTCAAACCCGAGTGGGTGCCGCAGAACCTCTACGTTCCCTCAGCGCCGAGCACGGCGACGCGCCTGACCGATTCGGCGGAAACGGTCGTCAACTCGCTGGCCGACGCCAGGCTCGATGTGCTGGCGAAGGATGTCGACAAGCTGGTGAACGAGCTGACGCGCGCGGTCCAGGAGGACGTGGTACCGGCTCTCGATCGGATCAATGGGGCGCTCGCCGATCTGGGGCCGACGTTCAAAAACGTGGCGGCGGCCAGCGAGGACCTGGGGCCGCTCATGAAGAATGCGCGCCAGATCACCGAGGACCTGGCCCCGGCCGCCCGCGACCTGCGGGACGCGACCGTGAAACTCCCCGATACGGTGGACAAGGTCAACAAAGTCGCCTCGCGGGCCGATGAAACGCTGGCGCAGGTGGCGGCAGAGGTGAACGAGCTTTCCGGCAAGCTCTCCCGGCTCATCGACTCCCTGCAGGCCGCAATGGACCGCGACCTGGACCCCACGCTCGTCGCAATCCACCAGACGTCGAAGGAGCTGCCGCAGGCGCTGGCTTCGCTGAAGGCAACTCTCAGACGCGTCGATCACCTCGTCGCGGGCGAGCAGGACGACGTCAACAGCGTCGTGTCCAACCTCCGCACCGTGACCCGCGACATCGACGAACTGAGCGGCTACGCGAAGAAGTATCCCGCGCATATTCTCTTCGGCAATCCTCCCCCGCCCCGCGAAAGGAGATGATCATGCGAATGACTGCGATGGCGCTGCTGCTGCCACTTCTCGCCGGCTGTATCAGCCTCTCGAAGGACTATCCGGACCGCCACCTTCACGCTCTCGCCGCGGAGCGCCCCGGGGACGGACGCGCCGGCCGGGTGGGCGCGATCCTGGCCGTGAAACCGTTCACGATTGCCCCCAGCTACGAGGGCAACGAGTTCGTCTACCGCAAGTCGGAGACCGAATGGGAATCCGACTATTACAACGCCTTCTTCGTTCCGCCGCGCGAGATGGCGACGGACGCCGCCCGCTCCTGGCTCGCCCGCGCCGGCCTTTTCGAGCTCGTGACGGACATGTCCAGCTCCATCACACCGACGCACGTTCTCGAAGGACATGTCTCGCAGCTCTGGGTGGACGCCCGCACGGATTCGCTGCAGGCCGTCGTCGAAGTCGAGTTCCTTCTGGCCGATGACAGGAAGTCCCCCGCGACGATCGTCATCGCGAGGTCGTACGCGGAAAGAGTCCCGATGAACTCGGACACGCCTGAGGAGGCCGTGAAAGCGTGGGGTCGCGGACTGCGGTCGACGCTGGAAAAACTGGAGGCAGACCTGGGGGAGGCCGGTGATGCATCCGCATGGAAGCGGCCCGATTCAGGCGCACTGAAGGGGAGGAGCGAATGAACCGATGCTCACTCCTGCTCGCACTCGTGGCTCTGGCGGGCTGCGCCAGGGACGTGAAAGTAGACCCGACGCGCGGCGAACTCAGGCCCGGAGATCCATTTCCTCACGAACTCTGGACCCGGGTCCTTCAGCGGGTCAACAAGGCCGGATTCGTGGACTACCGGGCGCTCGCCCAGGACCACGCCGATCTCGACGAGTACCTGGGCTGGATCGCCAAGTACAGCCCGGAGTCGAACCCCGATCTGTTTCCAGAACGGGAGGACCGCCTGGCGTGGGGAATCAACAGCTACAACGCCTTCGTCATGAAGGGCGTTCTCGACCATTATCCTATCTCGTCGGTCAAGGACGTCGGGTCCGTGCCCGAAGGGTTCTTCATCCAGTTCGCGTACCCTGCCGGGAAGGACACATGGACTCTGGCCCACGCGGAGAGCTGGGTCCGCGGTTTCGGCGATCCGCGCGTCCATTTCGCCCTGAACTGCGCTTCCATCGGCTGTCCCAGACTCCCGGAGGAGGCCTTCGTGCCGGCACGCCTCGAGGAACAGCTTGAACAGGAGACGAAGAAGTTCATCGGGGACGAGCGAAACGTCCGACGCCAGGACGGGAAGGTTCTGTTGTCGAAGATCTTCAAGTGGTACGCGGGGGACTTCAAGGCCTGGCTGAAGGCCCACGGAAAACGAGAAGACGTCCTGGAGTACGTGCGGCTGGCCGGGAAGGAGATTCCGGATTCACCGATAGAATTCGTGGATTACGACTGGAGTTTGAACGACCAGCGCTAGGCGGACCCGGTGTTGAGGATCCTCGACCATCCATGTCTGACACAGCCCTGACTTCCATGGCCGTTGAGTTCCAGAAGGGCGAGGGGCCGCTTCCCGTCCTCGTCCGTGCCCGGTACTGGCTGCAGTTTGTCCTGCTGAGGCTCTCGGTCGCATTCCTGCTCGGAATGGGGGACGCGATGCGGGGCGCGACGACGCGGCTCGCGGGGCGGCTGGCGTGGTGGCTGGACGCACGGCACCGGGGGCGGGCGGAGGAAAATCTGGTCGCGTCGGGGTGCTCACCACACCGGGCGCGTTTCCTGACCCGGCGGATTTTCGAGCATTTCACGGCGGTTTTCGTGGAGGGGCTGGTGCTGAAGCGGCGGTTGAACTCTCAGAACTGGTCGCAATACGTCCGGCTGGAGAACCTGGACTTGCTGGAGGAGGCGATCAGGGGGCGTGGAGCCCTGTTCGTGGGGTGTCACCAGGGGTCGTGGGAGCTGGGGGGCATTGTGATGGACCTCCTGGGCGTGCCGCTGACGAGCATCGTGAGGCCGTTCCGGAACCCTTACCTGAACTTGTGGCTCGACGGGGCGCGCGGGTCGACGGGGCAGAAGATCGTGTTGCAGCGGGGCGGGCTGCGGCAACTTGTTCGGGACATCGAAGGCGGGCGCGTGGGGGTGATCCTGGCGGACCAGAACGCCGGGTGCGATGGCGTCTTCGTCCCGTTTTTCGGACGAGCCGCGTCGTGCTGGGCGACGCCGGCCGTGATCGCGCTCCGGACCGGAGCGACGATCCTGCCGTTCTACACGTACAGGGAAGGGCCGTACCGGTACGTTTTCGGCGTGCACCGCGACGCGATGCCGGCGCCGGCGGGAAATCGGGAGGAGGACATCCGGGCGATCTGCGCCTGGTACACCGCGCTGTTCGAGCGCTCGATCCGCGAAAGGCCCGAGCAGTGGCTGTGGGGGCACCGGCGGTGGCAGGGAACTCCGCAGTCGGGATTTCGGAAGAGTTGATCGGCGTGTTTTACCGGTAGAGCCGGGCCAGCCGTGTGGCCGGCACCCCCGCGCGGAAGAGGAGCAGGATCGAGAGATTCAGAAGGGATGTGAGCCAGCGGCCGCGCGCATTCCAACGGCGCGCGCTGGAGGTGACTTCGGGTCGGAGGACGCGGAAGCGGGCGCGCCGGCGGAGGCGTTCGACGAAATCGAGATCCTCGAGGATCGGCAGCTCGCGGTAACCGCCGGCGGCGGCGAAGTCCGCGTGGCGTGCGAAGATCGCCTGGTCGCCGAGCGTGATCCCGCAGAGCGCGGCGCGGGCTTGTGCGAGCGCCGTTGCGGCGCGGAACCATGGGCGGGGATCGTCGATCCGCATCCGGAAAGCTCCGCCACCGACGCCGGGCTCGGCGAGCGCCGTGTGGACGGCCGCAGCCGCCCCTGCGGGGAGCCGGGCGTCCGCGTGCAGGAACAGGAGGACGTCGCCCGACGCGGCGCGGGCGCCGGCGTTCATCTGCGCCGCGCGGCCGCGCCGCGCGAGGACGATCCGGGTGGCCGACCCTGCGCGTTTTCGAGTCCCGTCCGTGGAACCGCCATCGGCGACGACGACCTCATCCGCGCCGGCGTTCCAGGCGGAGGCGACCGCCCCCGCGATGCGCGCCGCTTCGTTGAGCGCCGGGATGATCACGGACAGCCGCCCGGCGCGCGGAGCGATCGTCGCAGATCGGGCGGGAACGGCCTTGAGGAGGACACCTGGCATGATGAGTCGCGGGATTCTCCCAGACACCGCCTTCTTCAACAATCCGTGCGGCGTCAATCTTCCCCTCGACTTCCACGAAGCCGTGCGGATGCGGCCATTGGATGCCGTGCGTTCGAGGGACGGGTACTCAGCAGCCGGTAATCCCATGATGGGAGGCTTCGCCCTGGGATGGCCGCTTCCGAGATCTTGAAGGCTCGTCACGCAAGCCCGCCGAACCGCCTGGCGGCTCCGTGGCGACGGGGCCATCCCGGTCTGATGACCGGCTGCGAATTCCCGTAAGGAAGTCGGCTCCTCGACCGACAGAGATCGGTTCCCGCGTCGCAGAATCTGCTTGTTCCCCGCGATCGAACCCGGATGAAAGGAGGCTCGCAGTGTCCGGTTCATCTCCGAAGCTCGCCCGAACGCTGTCCATCGCCGTGGTGGCGCCCATCGCCATCGGCTTCGGCGCTTTCCTGCTCGTGAACGCGAACCTGGAGGCGCGGCGTGCGCGGGAGCAGGCGGAGATGGAATGTCAGGAATGGGCCCGGGCGGTCGCCCTGGGGGTTCGGGAGGCCGTCCTGCTGTCGCCTGACGCACCCGAAAAGACCGCCGGCACGCTGATCGAACGGCACCGCCAGGCCAGCCCGATGATGAACCTGGAGTTCCTGGACGAGAACGGCAAGTCCATCATTGCGGGCGGCGCAGGAGCCGCGCCGGGGAGGGGCGTCGATCCGGCCCGCTTGAAAGAGGCGCTCGAGGCGCGGCAACCGCTTTCCTACTACCAGGACGAGGGGCGCTGGTTCGCGCACCTTCATCCGATTGAGGTGCCTCACGGCGTCCTGATGGTCGCGATGAGCATGGAAGGGGAGTACCGCCGAATCCGTCGAAACGCGCTCTCGACGGCCGCCCTCGGGATCCTCACGCTCCTGCTCGTGACAGCCGTGCTGGGCGTCGCGATGGAGCGCGTCGTCGTGCGGCCGCTCCGGCTGGTGGCGGGCGCCGTGGAGGAGATCGGGACCGGGAATCTCGACGTTCGACTGCCGGCGTTTTCGAGCCGCGAGATCGGGGCGCTCTCCGCAGGATTCAACCGGATGGTCGTTCAACGGGCGGAGGCGGCAAAACTGCAGCGCTCGACCGAGGAGCAGCTTCGGCAGGCCCAGAAGCTGGAGGCCGTCGGCCGGCTCGCGGCGGGCATCGCCCATGACTTCAACAATCTGCTCACGACGATCATCGGGTACAGCGAACTGCTGCAGGAAAACGCCGCCGAGGGCAGCGCGCTCCGCGGCGACCTCGAAACGATCCGGCTGGCGGGATCGAAGGCCGCCGGTCTGACGCGCCAGCTCCTCGCGTTCAGCCGTAAGCAGGTTCTCAATCCGCAAGTGCTCGACCTGAACTCGGTCGTCGCGGGAGTCGAGAAGATGCTCCGGCGCCTGATCGGAGAGGACATCGAAGTCGTCGTGGTTCCCGGACCCGCCCTGGGATCCGTGGAGGCCGACGCCGGATCCATCGAACAGGTGATCATGAACCTCGTCGTCAACGCCAGGGACGCGATGCCTGACGGGGGCATGCTCACCCTCACGACCGGCAACGTGGAGTGGGACGAGACCCACGCGAGTCACCACGAGGGCGCCGTACCCGGTCGCTACGTGTGGCTGCGGATCGAAGACACAGGGACCGGAATCGACCCCGCGATCCTGCCTCACATCTTCGAACCGTTCTTCACGACGAAAGAGGTCGGCAAGGGAACCGGTCTCGGTCTCTCGACCGTCTACGGAATCGCGAAGCAGAGCGGAGGTCACATCGCGGTGAAAAGCGCGCCCGGTCATGGAACCGCATTCGAGATCTACCTGCCCCGCGTGGACGAGGTTCCCGAGCCGGAGCGCAAGCGCGCAGGCCCGGCCACAACTCTCAGAGGCACGGAGACCATCCTCCTGGCCGAGGACGCCCCACCCGTTCGGGATCTGGCGATCCGCGCGCTGGAGGCGGGCGGATTCAAGGTGATCGCGGCGCGCGACGGCCGCGAGGCCGCCGAGATCGCCGAGCGCGATGCCAGATCCATCGATCTTCTCCTGACAGACATCGTCATGCCCCGGATGAACGGCCCTGAGCTGGCATCGCACCTCGCCGCCCTGCGCCCTGGGACCCGTGTTCTCTACATGTCGGGCTACCCGTCGGGGTCCGGCGCCCCGGAGGAAACCCCCGGCAACGGCCCGATTCTCCCAAAGCCCTTCAGTTCGCAGGCGTTGCTGCAAAAGGTCCGCGATGTGCTTGACGCTCCGCGATTGAGTCCCGAAGAGTCGTAAGGTCCCGTGTCCGGCGCCGACGGATGGGATGTCGCCCGCAGATCTTCCAGGAGGCACACCAGATGGATCGGAACGCCGCCGTCATCGAACGGGTGGAAATCTCGCCCGACCTGATCGTCCTTCGGGTCAAGCCCGACGGTTCCGTACCGCGCTTCGAACCGGGCCAGTTCGCGGTTCTGGCCCTTCCCGGAAGCGCCCCCCGTGCCGAGATGAGCGGGCCGGAGGAGGGAGTGGGCGATCCGTCGAAGTGGATCCGCCGCGCGTACTCGATTTCGTCTTCGTCGCGCCAGGGGGAGTATCTCGAATTCTTCCTGAAGCTGGTGCGATCGGGCGAGCTCACGCCGCGGTTGTTCGCGCTTCGCCCCGGGGACCGCCTCTGGCTGGGACCGCGGGCTTCGGGACAATTCACCATCTCCGAGGTTCCGGCCGATCGCAACCTGGTCCTCGTCGGAACGGGCACAGGGCTGGCTCCGTACATCTCGATGATCCGCTCGGCCCACCGATGCGGGGTGGGCCCCGTTTTCACGGTCGTGCACGGCGCCAGGAACAGCTGGGACCTCGGCTATCGCGGGGAGCTGGAGGCGCTCAATCACGGGTGCGGGAACTTCGTCTACGTGCCCACGGTCACCCGGCCCGAACCACGCGAGAACTGGCGAGGGCACGTCGGCCGCGTCGGCGCGGTCTTCGAGGACGGAACCGTCCGTGCCGATCCGGCGAGGGACGACGTCTTCCTGTGCGGGTCGCCGGAGATGGCCGAGGAGCTTCGCGCCTGGTTCGAGGCGCGCGGATTCCGGCTCAAGACTCCCTCAACTCAAGGAAACCTCCATGTCGAACGCTACTGACAATCCGCGCCGCCTCCGGCCGGCGCTGATCTCGGTCCTCGCAGCCGTGGCCGCCATCGCCGCGTTTCTCCTGCTGATCTGGGGGATCGGCCACGGGCGCGAAACGGTCCGGTCGGCCCGATCGTGGGAAGGAAGCGGGCGGCGATGACGTTTGGGCTGCAACGGTGTAAGGTCCAGCTGCCGGGACGGCCGCCGGGTCGGGAACCGGCCTGCAATTTCAGATTTCCGGAGAGAAGAGGATGACAGGGGAATCGACGCAAACAGTTCCCGCACCTGACCCCGAGGCCTGGCTGGAGAAGTATGGGGACGTTCTCTACGCCTTCGCCCTCGCCCGGGTACGCCGGCACGAGGTCGCCGAGGACGTCGTGCAGGAAACGCTGCTTGCGGCCTTGAGCGCCCGGGAGGTCTTTCGAAATGAGGCTGCCGAGCGAACCTGGCTCGTCGGGATTCTGAAACAC
Source organism: Planctomycetota bacterium (assembly GCA_016190145.1). Taxonomy (GTDB): domain Bacteria; phylum Planctomycetota; class MHYJ01; order WSZJ01; family WSZJ01; genus WSZJ01. The sequence goes on from JACPRD010000211.1 coordinate 55,173, forward strand.
AAGATCTACGACCACTTCAGGCGGCAATTCCGGGACCCGGGGCCGCCCTTGACGGAAGAGGCGCTCGAAGGCGCCCTGTTCGATGGCGCGGGCGCCTGGAAACGGCCGCCGGAGACCTGGGGGATCGATCCGCGCGCGCTTGCGGAGAAAGACGAATTCTGGAAGGCCTTCCATGGCTGCCTGGACGGACTGCCTTCGCGTTCGAGGCTGGCCTTTGCGGCCCAGGTGATCGACGAAGAGGACTCGGCGAAGATCTGTCGAGACCTGCAGGTCAGCCCGGCCAATCTCTGGGTGATCCTGCACCGCGCCCGGCTCCTCCTCAGGGCCTGCCTGGAGCAGAGCTGGTTTGGAGGATCGGCGGGTGGAGGCGAGCCATGTTGAGCTGCAAGCAGACTGCCGAGTTGATCTCGCGTGGAGTTGACGGGCGGCTTTCCTTCTGGGTCCGGATGAGCCTGCGGCTTCACCTGGCGATGTGCCGCGGGTGCGCCGCGTACCGCGCGCAGATCGAGGGCTTGCACGCGGCACTCAGGCTGCGCTTCGGCCCCACCGGCCGGACACCCGGCAAGATGCCGGAGGAAACCCGGAGGAAGATCCGGGAAGCGTTGCGCCGTTCCGGGAAGGGAGAGGGGGAGAGTCGACCGGTCCCGGGCGACCCGGATTCTCCGTAAGTTTGCGCCGGCGGGCCCGCCCAGGTCGACTTCCGGGCCGGGACCGTATCCTGGGCGCGACTCTCGATTCCCGCCACGCGGGCGAGACGATTTCCGAAGTCTCGGTCGCCATGGCGGCAGGCGCAGGGATGGCGACCCTCTCCTCCGTCGTGCACCCCTACCCGACCCAGGTGGAGATCCTGCGTCGCGCCGGGGACCAATGGAGCCGGCGCCGACTCACGCCTCGCTTGAAGTCCTTCTTGAGCTGGTTCTTCTCGTGGCGCAGGTGATCCCGGAAGCATGTCGCGAGATCGAGGGTTGTTTCCGAGGCCTCCCTTCTCGTAAGATATTTCCTTCTCAGGGGCGCGCCACGTCTCGGAGGCCTGCATGCGTCGTCTGATCCTCGCCCTCGTCGTCGTCGCCGGCCCGCTCGTCGCGGGATGCCGGTATCACCACCACGGTCACGTGGGCGGACCCGTCGTCATCGTGGGCCACATCCACGGCGCCGGCTGCGGCCACGTCTACAGCGGCGGCTACTGGTACGAACCGGCCCCCGTCGTCGTCGTCCGCCCCCCGGCCCCGCGCCCCTTCCATCACGGCCCTCGAATCCCCTTCCCCGGCCGCCACTGGCGATAAGGAATCGCATGAAACGCCTCGCCCTCGCCCTCGCGCTCGGCGCCGCGCCGCTTCTTTCGGCCTGCGGCTCGAGCTACGACGCCTACAGGTCGGACGGCGTGGTCTACATCCCCGACGAGGGCGACGCCTCGACCGCCGCCGAGCCCGCTTCCGGCCCGCGCCGCACGCGCCCCGGCGCCTCGGTCGTCTACGCCTCGGACTACCAGGGCGGGACGGGCCCCGGTTCCTACGGCGGCACGTCGCGCACCATCGTGCGCGAGACGGAGGGCGGCCTCATCATCGAGGGTGACCGGAGCCGCCGATAGCCAGGACGCGGGAATCCTGCTTCGGAGCCTCGGCCGGCGACCGCAGGTTCGTTCTTCGTGACTCGTTTCTCGTTCCCGCCCGAAGTGCGCATCAACGCCGGCGCGCGGCGAACGAGTAACGAGAAACGAGTAACGAGGAACGAAACCGCCGGTCGCGGGATTGCCCGCAGGATTCGCCGCGGCCCCCTTTCGTTATCGCCCCGCCGCCACAAACCACAGCATCCTCGCCGCCACCGCCGCCGCCGCACCGAGGAAAACCCACCTCACGAACCGCGCGCCTTTCGTGATCGCCAGCGACGCCCCCAGCCAGCTCCCCGCCGCGTTCGCCAGCCCCATCGGGATCGCGATCGGCCAGACCACCAGACCCTTGGCGATGAACGTGGCGAGCGAGGCGACGTTGCTCGCGAAGTTCATCGCCTTGGCGTTCCCGGTGCCGGTGACGAAGTCGAACTTGAGGAAGCGGACCATCACGAAGACGAGGAAGGAGCCTGTGCCCGGGCCGAAGAAGCCGTCGTAGAAGCCGATGGCGATCCCCGCGGCGACGGTGATGGCGAGGTTGCGCGGCGTCGGGCCGGCCCAGGCGCTCTCCCCGCCCATCCTGGGCTTGAAGAACATGTAGAGCGCCATCGCGATGAGCAGGAGCCCGAAGACGGTCTTGGCGAGCTTCTCGTCCACTTTCCCGAGGTGTACGAGCGCAAGCGCGCCGAGGACCGCTCCCGCCGCCGCGCACGCACCGCCGAGCAGCGCCACTCCCCGGTCCATCTTTCCCTTCGCGAGAAAGCTGACCGTCGCGGTGCTCGAACCGCTGGTGCCCACCAGCTTGTTGGTGCCGCCGATCTGCGGGATCGAAATCCCGAAGGTCGCGATCGCCGGCATCGTCAGGATCCCGCCGCCGCCCGCCATGGCGTCGATCATCCCCGCGACGAACGAGACCCCGGTGCAGACGCCGATGTGGAGCGGACTCAGGTCGTTCACGAGGGCCCCGCGGAAACCCCAGCTTCCCATCCCGGTCGACGCCCTGGATCCTCCCGCATCGACCGTCCCTTGTCTCTTGAAGTTCTCTTCTTGAAGTTACTTGCTCTTTGAAATTGACCCCTTTGAAGTTGCCCTTCCCTTCCCCCCCTCAAGGCACCGGCCACCTCAGCACATACGCCTTCCACTCCTCCTCCAGCACCCCGAGGTCGATCCCCCGGAACGCCGCGTCCACCGCTTCCACGTCTTTCCCCGTCCTCAGGAACACCTCGAGCAGCCGGTCCGCGACGGCCAGGTGCAGCGGGTTGCCCGAGTGCCTGAGAAAATGCACCAGCGCCCAGCCCTCCGGGTAGCAGACCATGGGCCGGTCGTAGTAGTCGTCCCTCGACAGCCGCACGAAATCCGCGAGAGGCACGTGCCGGCCCGCGCGGATCGCCTCCTGGAGGGCCTCGACCCAGTCGGTGTGGAGACGCCCCAGGTCGAAGCCTTCCCGTGCCGGCTTCGCCTGTCCGAAGTAGTCGCCCATCCCCTCGTCGAACCACGTGGGGAACTCGCCGTCCGTGTCGACCGCCCAGTGCAGGTACTGGTGCCACGCCTCGTGGTAGAGCGCCGCGTCGACCTTCTCTTGCGGCATCGCCACCCGGACGATCCGCGTGGCCTTCGCGCCCGACGACCCCGGGCGCGCCGGAACGTCGACCTCCATCGTGAAGTTCTCGAATCGCGTCGCGACCAGCTCCAGGTGGCTCTCGTCGTAGAAACCGCCGCTTCCTTCCTCCCCCCCGTAGTCGAGATAGTCCTGGTAGGAGCGGAAGAACTTCACGGGGAAGCGTGGGAGCTCGCGGTCTGAGGGGAGGAATTCGCGGTAGAGCGCGAGGATTTTCTCGAGCTTCCGCCCGAGGCGCGCGGCGGCCGCCGGGCTTGCGTCGGTCTGGACCTGGTAGTGCTCCGTCTCATGAAGGGTCCACCCCTCCGGGAGCTGGGTCGCGACGACGAGTCCGCGGCGCGGCCCGCCGGCGCAGCCGGCGAGGAGGAGGACGCATGCGAGGGCGAAACCGCGGAACACGGCGACCAGAGTAACGTCCGCGGGGCGCGCGATCAATGCGCTCTACAGGAGAACCACGTTCCGGGCGCGCCGGAGAAGTTCCCGCAGGATCCGCCTCAGCCGCATCGCTCGCTCCCTCTTCCCTCACGCTCCTTTTCGGCAGTTCTCCGGGGGGAAATTCACCCCGAATATTCCTTGCCCGCGGGGCCGAAATCCCGCCGAATGCGCGGCATGAAAACCGCCCTGCGCAAGCCCCCCGTCCTGAAAGGCAGGCTCGTGACGCTGCGCGCGCTCGATCCCGGCGCGGACGCGGCGGAGTGGCATGCGGAGATGCGGGATCCGGATCTCTGGAGATGGACGGACGACCGGCAGCCGCTCTCGGTCGCGGACACGCGGAAGCAGCTTCAGGCCTGGGCGGACAATCCGGACCTCGTGGTCTGGGCGATCGTGGACAACGCCTCGAACCGGATGGTCGGGACCGTGCGCGTTCAGCCGAGGAAGGACGGGGACCGGGTCATCATCGCGGACCAGACGAACCAGATCGCCCGCAGCGTGTGGCGCAAGGGGCATCACAAGGAGGCCTGCCAGCTGGTCTTCGACTGGGCGTTCAAGACGGCGGAGGCGGAGGAGATCCGGACGAAAGCCTGGGCGCCCAACGACAACGCCTGGCGGTCGATGGAGGCGCTGGGGTTCAAGCGGCTGAGGGAAGCGCACTACATGAACGAGTCGGTGGGAGTGCCGATGCCGATGAGGATGTACGTGCTGACGAAGAAGGCGTGGATGGAGGAGAAGAAGGCGACCTACAAGCGCTGATCCGCGCCCCTTTGCCTTTACCTTTCCCTGTCGTTGGTCACGCGAAAGGCAGGAAAGGTAAAGGGGAAGGTAAAGGCAAAGGGCGGGCCTTCGGCCCGGACGGCATCTCTTCCGCGAAATCCTGTATAACGGTGTCTCGCCCGCCCGGTGCCGGGCCGCTTCGGAATCTCATCCCCCATGAGCGACGAGTCGCTTTCGGACCCCACCCTCCTCCTCTGCCCGGACTGCGGGAATCCGCTTCAGACCGGTCCTCAGCCCCACAAGTGCGAGAAGCCGACGGTCACGCATCCGACGGCGATCCTGGCGGACACGGGGGACGCGCCGGCGCACGGGGGGACGCTCAAGCCGGGGGAGGAACTGTGCGAGGGGCGCTACCGGATCGTGAGGCTGCTCGGGCGGGGGGCGATGGGGGAGGTCTATCTTGCCGGGGACACGGCCTCGACGCTGGGCGCGCCGGTCGTGCTCAAGCTGATCCATCCCCGCTGGCTGGGGGAGGAGGCGTACGTGCAGCGGTTCCGGCGCGAGGCGGAGGCGGCGCGGCTGCTGAAGCACGACGCGATCGTGCGCGTGAACTACCTGGCGCAGGACAAGGCGCGGGACTTCCTCGTGATGGAAATGGAGTACGCGGGGGATCGGACGCTCAAGGACCTGCTGCGGGTGCGGGAGGAGAAGCGGCTTCCGGCGCCCGAGGCGCTGGAGATCGCGCGGCAGGTGCTGGCGGGGCTCGCGCACGCCCACGGAAAGGGTGTGGTGCACCGCGACATCAAGCCCTCGAACCTCATCATGGCGCCCGACGGGTCGGTGCGGATCGCGGACTTCGGGCTGGCGAAGCTGACGGAGCGGGTCGCGCTCGATGCGACGCTCACGGGGAGCCGCGGGCCGATGGGGACGCCGAACTACTGGTCGCCGGAGCAGCAGCGCGACGCGAAGCACGTGGATGCCCGGTCGGACCTGTACTCGACGGGCGTCGTGCTCTACGAGATGCTGACCGGGCAGATCCCGAACGTGGATTTCCAGACGCCGCTCCGGCGGGCGGGAGTGGCGGAAGCCCTGGACGCGGTGATCCTGACCGCGCTCCGGCACGAACCCGAAGACCGCTACGCCTCGGCGGGGGCATTCCTGAAGGCGCTGGAGTCGCTCCGGGGAAGCGCTGCCGTCGCGACCGTGCGGGCGACCCCGGCCCGCGGGACGCCGGTCCGGAAGTCGGACGCGAAGCCGCGCGATGCGATCCGGGTGTCGCCGGACTTGCCGGGAGCGTTCCGCACGATCGGTGAGGGGGTGGCGGCGGCCGCGGACGGCGGGACGGTGCTGGTCGGGCCCGGCACTTACGAAGAGACGCTGGTGGTGACGCGGCCGGTCGTGGTGGAGGCGGACGGTCCGGCGGGAACCGTGCTGGTGCAGAGCGCGGGGCCGGTCTGCGTGTCGCTCGAGGGCGGGGCGACGCTGCGCGGGCTGGCGATCCGGAACCTCGCCGGGAAGGAGACGACGCAGTGCGGCGCGGTGGCTCTTCGCGGCGGCGCGTGCCGCCTCGAGCGCTGCGACATCGCCGCGCAGCAGGGGGTGGGAGTCCTGGTGCTGGAGGGGGGGGGAAAGCCCGTGCTCTGGAAGTGCAGGATCCACACGACGAAGCTGTTCGGCGTCTATTTCGGTGCGCAGGGTGGCGGCACGATGGAGGGTTGCGAAGTGTACCGGACGGGCTCGACGGGAATCATGGTGGGCTCGAAGCACGTCCGGCTTCGCGGGTGCAGGATTCACGACACGCTGGCCGGCGCCGGGATCGAACTGGACCACCACGGGGCGACGACGCTCGAGGCGTGCGAGATCCGGAAATGCGCGGGGAGCGGGCTGGCGATCCGGCGTGGGAGCGCGGGGCGGCTGGTGGACTCGATCGTGCACGAGAACGCGCCGCCCCAGGTGGCGACGGAGGAGGGTGCGAAGCTGGTGCTCGAGCGGAGTCACGTCGAGGAGCCGCGGCGGAGATTCTGAGAGTCACTCATGCTCGTCGTTTGAAATTGCTCTTTTCTCTTTGAAGTTGTCCTTCGATCCTGCCCGCCCCCCAAACATTCCGTTTTTCCTCTCGTTTATCTACTGATCCAGCGGCGACTTACCACTTTGTACTGTGCCGGTTCGCCGGATAGACTGTCGGTCCTTCCAGAGGGGCCTCGTGAGAAAAGTCGCCGCCGGGACGGTGCTCGTCGCCCTCGTCGCGCTCTATGCGCGCGCGGTGTCGGCCGATCCGCCGCCCGCACCCGCGGGGCTGTCGCCCGCCGGCGGGGAGGACGTGCGCGATCCGAGGCCGACCCTGTCGTGGAACCCCGTCTCCCTCGACGCGTCCTACGCCGTCTGGTTCGGGCTCGGGGATGAGGCCGCGGCCGGTCTGACTTCCGACGTCCCCGCCGGACAGCCGTGGTTCGTGCCGGCGGAAGCCCTTCCTGAAAACTCCCACGTCTTCTGGCGCGTCCGGGCGGTCGGCGCACAGGGTCAGGCGGGGCCGTGGAGCGCGACGGCCGATTTCTGGGTCGGGCGCGACATCGTGCCGCCCGAGCCCGTGGGGGACTTCGTGGCGACGGCCCGGAACGGCGGCGCGGACCTGTCGTGGTCGCCCAGCCCGTCGCCGGAAGCGGTCGGGTACCGGCTCTACGTCCGCTCCGAGGGCGGCACCTACGCGAACCCGCGCCCGCTCGGACTCGTGACGGCGGCTCGCGTCGAGGCGCTCGCGAATGGCCTCTCGTACGACTTCATGCTGACGGCCGTGGACGCCGCGGGAAACGAGAGCGTCGGCGTTGTCGCGAGCGTGAAGCCCGGCACGCTGGTCACGCTTCGCGGGCAGTCCTATCCCACGATCCAGGCCGCCGTGGACACCGCGCAGCCGGGGGACACGATCGAGCTGGGAGTCGCGGTCTTCTATGAAGGGGTCGACCTGAAGCCCGGGGTTTCGCTTCACGGGTCGGGTCCGGGGATGACCGTTCTCGACGCCTCCGGGTTTCCGGCGGGCGTGACGCTCGAGGCGAGCGACGCTTCCCCTGAATTCCGCTCGACGATTTCCGGGCTGTCGATCCGGGGCGGGGCCGCGGGGGTCTGGGGCGGGGTTGCGAACGTGAAGCTGGAGAACGTGGTGATCGCGCGCGTGAACGGGCCGGGGGTGAGGACGGATGGTGGGGTACTGGAAGTGGCGCGGGTGACGATCGCGAACTGTCAGCGGGACGGGATCGAGACGGCGGCATCGGGCCGGGTGGTGGACGCGCTGATACTGAAGAACGGCGGGGCGGGGGTGCTGGTCCGCGCGCCGGGCGAGGTGTCGGTGTCCTACAGCGACTTGTACGAGAACCTGTTGGGAGGGAAGGTGGATGTCTCTTA
>JACPRD010000217.1 GCA_016190145.1 Planctomycetota bacterium
AACCGGAGATCTCCCATGGGCCCCCTCCTCCTCGCCTCCCTTCTCTCCCTCGCCCCAGACCTCGTCGTCCTCGCCACCGGAAACTCACTCACCGGCGATATCCGGACCGTCACACCCCAGGGCGTGACAGTCGCGCGCGAGACCGGCAACCTCTTCGTCGAATGGGCCGAAATCCAGCAGGCCCTCCGGTCCGACGGAACCCTCATCGTCCGCCCCATCCTCGGAAAACGCCTCGTCCTCGCCTGGATCCCCCCCGCCGCACCCCACTCCGAAATCCGCGACCACTTCGAAGCCGCCCTCCGCGCCGACGGCACCTCCCTCCTCGAACTCCGCTCCCTCCTCGCCTCGCGCGACCTCGTCTACGCCCGCTGGCGCGCTTCGGTCGAGGAGGACGCCGCCCTGCGCGCCCGGATCCGGGAAGCCGTAACCCACGGGGAAAAGCGGATCCATTGGCAGATCGACGTCGACCGCGCCCTGCGCGACCTGTCCAAACGCGACGACGCGCTCGTGCGCCGCGCCGCTACCGAACGGCTCGGGGCGATCCCCATCACCGAAGCCTCGAACGGCCTCATCCTGGCGCTCCGCGATCCTGACGACGAAGTGCGCCGCTACGCCGCGCGATTCCTCGGCGAGCGCGCATCGCCCGGCTCGGTCCGGCTGATTGCGGAAGCGCTGGGCGACCGGAGCCCGGAGGCGCGAACCGCCGCGGACACGATGCTCGAGGGTTGGTTCGCCGCCGATGCCTCGCTCTACGCCAGCTTCGTGCGCGTCGCGCCCCGCCTCTCCGGCCCGGGCCGGGCGGGGGCGTATTCCTGGTTCGCTTCGCGGGGGAAGGTCGAACTGGAAGGGATTCTCGCGGCGGCGGCCCGGCACGATCTGGACGCCGAGGCGCGCGCCTCCGCGGTGCGCGCGCTGGGCACGCTGCAGCTCGCCGGGCGTGCGGAAGACGTGCTGAACGCGCTGGCGCATCCGAGCTGGCGCGTGCGGGCGGCGGGAGCCGAAGCCGCCGCGGCGCTCATGCTGAAGGAGGCGGTGCCGAAGCTCGAACTGCTGAGGAAGGACGAGTCGCCGTCGGTGCGGGAGGTGGCGGTCCGGGCGCTGGAGTCGATCGGCAGGTAGATGGCCCTCGGACCGGGCCCTCAATCCGCCTTATTCCGCTTTTATCCCATTTCCAGGCCTTCCTTCTTTGCCCGTCAAACAAGAGGCAATTGGTGTCTATAGCAGAAAATTCCGGAGAATCCCGGCAAGTCTACAGCGAAGCTCAGCGGAGGATCACGCCGGACAGCGGTTGCTTGAGGATGCCCAGCCGGAACGAGAGAAGATCCCGATTTCGCGGTTACAGTCTCGGCACACGTGGATGAACTTCTTGATGAACTGCGATAGTCAAGGCCCGGGAAGAGGATAAAGGCGGATGAAGGCAGGTGTCGCCCTCCGCGAGCCTCCCCACCGCCCGTCACATTCACAATTCAAAACTCACAATTCAAAATTCAAAATCCCCATTGCCCTTCTTCCCCCCCTAATACCTCTCCATCACCCACCTCCTCCACACCCCCTCCAGCTCGTCATACCCCTTCACCCCGAACGCCTCCCTCAGCGCCTTCCCCTGGCTCGCTCCCCCCTGCATCGCCGCCAGGAACGCGAACAGCTCCTGCCTCCGCCCGTCCAGCATCCAGTCCGTGAAACTCCACGCGACCAGCGCTTCCCGCGGCGTCATCGCGTCGAGGTCCGCCTTGAGCACGTCGCGCAGGCTGGGGGCGAGGCCGTCGCGGACCTGGCTGAAGATGCGGCGGCGCCAGCGCGGGGTCTCCTGGAGGAATTCGTCCCTGTCCTTGCCTCCGCAGCAGAGCACGTAGGCGCGGTCGGTGAGGACGTCGGAGTACCAGAGCGCCATGCCCTCGTGCAGCCACGCAGGAAGCTCCTCGACCCCGGCGAACGACTGGAGACAGAAATGGACCGTCTGGTGCACGGCCCGCTCCTTCGGGTAGTCGAGCGGCCAGGGGTTCACGCAGACCTCGAAGATCGTCTCCGCAGGGTCGGCCCACGACGGTGCCAGCCGGTACATGTCGCGCTCGAGGCTCGTGAGGCCCTTCTGCAGCTCCAGGAATTTCGCATGTTCCTTCTGGTTCCGCACGAACACCCCGCGAATCAGCGACGGGCGCCGGCTGCCGGGGACTTCGAATCTTTCGAGGAAGAGGGCGCGCGCGGCCTCGGCGGACTTCACGACCTCGCGCATTTCGCTTTCAGGCAGGAATCCCTGGAAGTCGAAGGCGTCGGTCCTGTACTTCGTGAGGACCCACCCCGCCTGCTCCTCGAGCGGCGTCGTGTCCCCCACCTTCCATCCGGCCTTCGCCGCCTCGATGCGCGCCCGCGCCGCCGCCCGCACCGCCGCCGCTTCCGCCGAAATCCACGTCCCATCGCGCTCCACCCAGCCCGTCGCGGACCGGGCGGCGGGGTTCATGTCGTCGTACTGGAGGACCTCCCGCCAGGTCGCCAGCGCCCGGGCCTCGAGCAGGTGCGCGTCGGCCCACTCCGCCAGCGCCTGCAGCCTCGGGACCGCCTCCATCGCGAGCACGCGCCGCGCCGCGCGATGTCGTCCCAGCGCCTCCGCGAGCCCGCGGTCCGACAGGTCGTTCCCCCGCGCCCCCGCCTCTGGATTGTCGTACCACGCGCCATCCACCTTCAGGTGGCCCAGCGCCAGGTGCGCCCCCGCGTTCTCCGGATCCAGTTCGAGCGCCCGGAAGTACTCCGTGCGCGCCACCGCGTGCAGCCGCCGCAGGTCGCATTTCTTCCCGAGCTCCACGTGCCGCGGCGCCAGTTCCTTCCCCAGCGCCGCGCGCCTCTCGGCGAAGTCCTGCTCCCAGCGGGGCGGGTCTGCGGCGGCGGCGGAAGCGGCGATCGCGAGGATCAGGAGGGGGCGCATCGAAGACGCTCCAGCGCGAATCCCCCCCGGGACCCGATCATTCTAGATCAGCGGGGTCCGATTCCAAGCCTAATAACTCTCTTCCACAAACTCGATCCACTTCGCATCCAGCTCCCCATACCCCTTCACGCCAAACGCCCGGCTCACCGCCTCCTCCTGCTTCACGTCGCGCTGCAGCAGCCGGATGAATTCGAAAAATTCCTTCTTCCGCTTCGTCAGCATGTAGTCCATCAGACTCCATGCCTTGCACCCTTTCTTCGCGTTCAGCGAGTTCAGGTGCCCCTCCATCACCTCCCGGATGTCGGGATTCGCCTTCTCCGCCAGCATCTCCTTGATCAGCCCCTTCCAGTCCAGCACGTTGTCCCAGCTCTTCCCCGCCCCGCCCCCCGTCAGGCTGAATTCGATGCAGTGCGTCTCCGCGCTCTTGAGCAGCCGGTCCGTGAACCAGTAGCAGAGCCCCTCGTCGAGCCAGGCGTTCGCGTCCACCCCCGCCCACATCGAGAAGCACTGGTGCACCACGTCGTGACAACAGACGTCCTTCATATAGTGGAAGTCACCGCCGCCCTGGAATGCCTCCGTGAATCGCGGCGAGTAAGTCATGTAGCCGCCCGTGTCGCGGTAGGTCTTCCGCTTGGCCTCGTCCATGCCCGGCGCCGAGTCGATGAACCGGACGTGCTCCTCCTTCGTCTTGAGGTAAAGACCGTCCAGCGGCTCGCTGCACGCGTCGTCGTCCAGCTCGAACGTCTCGAGGAACGCCGCGCGCGTCCCCTCCGCCGTCCGGATCAGTTCCTTCATCTCCGCGTCCGTGAACACGCCCTGGAAAAAGTAGTGCTTCGAGCGGCGTTTCTGGAGCTTTAGGCCGAGGTCCTTCTCGATCTCCGACTCCTCCTTCACCTCCTCGCCCTCGTCCGCCCCGGCCACCTTCTTCTTTCCCTCGTTCCGCTTGGCGACGTCTTCCGGCGGCACCCAGCGCCCGTCCTGCTTCTCGTAGCCGAGCGCCGCGCGCGCCTTCGCGTGGTCCTCGTCGTAGTCGAGCAGCCGCCGCCACGTCTCCTTCGCCTCCGCGTCGAGCTTTGCTTTCGCCGCCCAGTCCGCCAGAACTTCGAAGTCCTTCACGATTTTTCCGGAAGCGGCCTTCCGCTTTTTGTCGTACTCGGCCTTCGAGCGGTCGACGTCGGCGTCGGAGCCTTCGTTCTTCTTCTTGAGCGGCGTCTTCGGATCGTCCACCCAGGCGCCGTTGTCGAGCTTCTTCCCGATCCCCTTCTGGGCGTCGGCGTTGGAAGGATCGAGCGCGGCGGCGCGCGTGTTCTCCGCGAACGCGATCTCGTGGAGCTTGCGGCTCCAGCAGTACTTCGCGAGCGCGACGTGCTCCTTCGCCGTCTTCTGCGCGAGCGCCTGCCACCTCTTCGCGTATTCCGCGGAGGGGTCGGCGTCCTCGGCGCAGGCGAGGGACGCAAGCGCCAGGAAGACGGCCGGCCTAATAATTGTCCACCACGTACTTCTCCCAGATCGCGTCGAGTTCCCCATAGCCCTTGATCCCCAATGCGTTCTTCAGCGCCTCCTCCTGGGTCTTTCCGCTGCGCAGGTCCGCGATGAAGCTGAAGAACTTCGCCTTGTTCTTCGTGAGCATGAAGTCCACGAGGCTCCAGGCCTTGATCGCCTTCTTGATCGACAGCGTGTTCAGGCGTCCCTCCATCGTCTCGCGGATGTCGGGGTCGCTGCCGTCCTTGATCGACACCTTGACCATGTTCTTCCAGTCCAGGACGTTCTCGAACGCCCTTCCCCCGCCCGCGCTCGTCTCCATCGCGATGCAGAAGGCGAGCGCCGTCTTGAGCAGCCGGTCGGTGAACCAGTAGGCGAGGCCCTCGAAGATCCACGCGGGGATTTCCTTGAGCCCGGCCCACTGCCAGAACATCAGGTGGATCGTTTCGTGCGTCCCGTAGTCCTTCATGTAGGCGAATTCGCGGCCGCCCTGCCACCCCACGAAGCTCATCGGCCGGTACGTCGGGTAGCCCGCGAACGCCTTGTACGACTTCTTGTCGCGCTCGGGGATCGCCGGGTCCTTGTCCACGTACAGCTCGTACTCCTGCTGCGTGTGCAGAAAGATCCCGTGGATCGGCGAGGGGAACGCGTTCACGTCGAGCTCAAACGTCTCGAGGAACGCCGAGCGCGCCGCCTCGCAGGCCTTCACCAGCTCGATCATCTCGGCGTCTGAGTAGTTGCCCTCGAGATAGAAATGGTCCGACTTCCGCTTGACCAGCTTCCACCCCGTCCGCTGCTCGACGTCGCTCTGGGCCGTGACCGGCTCGCCCTCGGACGCGCCCGCCACCTTTTTCGCCCCCGCCTCGCGCTTCGCCACGTCCTCCGGCGACACCCAGCGCCCGTTGTCGCGGATCCATCCGTGCGCGAGCCGCGCCCTCTCGTGGTCGGCGTTGTACCCGTCCAGCACCGTCTTCCAGACCTGCTTCGCCTCGTCCTTCAGCCCGTTCTTCTCGCACCAGTCCGCCAGCCCCTCGAATTCCTTCATCGCCTTGTCCGTCGCCGCCTTCTTCTTCGACTCGTACTCCGCCAGCGGCACCTGCTGGTCCGCCACCGGCCCCTCGTTCAGCTTCTTCACCTTCGCCGCCGGATCGTCCACCCACACCCCGTTCTCCAGCTTCCGCCCCAGCCCCTTCTGCGCCTCCGCGTTCTCGCCGTCCAGCGCCGCGGCGCGCGTGTATTCCTTGAACGCCACCTCGAACAGCTTCTTCGAGAGCCCGAACTTCGCGAGCGTGATGTGCTCCCGCGCGACCTTCTTCGACAGCGCGTCCCACTTCTTCGGCCACTCCACTTTCGGATCGGGCGGAGTCTGCGCGAATACGCCCATCGCCAGGAACCCGAAGACCGCCGCCCCGATCCCGACTCGCTTGATCACGATCCGCCTCCGATTCACGCCCCCTGCGCCCCCGATCCCTAGTACGACTCGCGCACCCACGCCTCCCACTTCCCCTGCAAACCCGCCCATCCCTCGATCCCGAGCGCGTCGAACAGCGCCGTGTCCACCGGCTCGCCCGCGCCGAGCGCCCGCACGAACTTCACGAATCCCTCGCGGTGCCGCTCGAGCATGAAGTCTATCAGGCTCCATGCCTTGATCATCTTCTCCATGTCGAGCTCGTCGTACTTCGCGTGCACCACCTGCCGGATGTCCGGGTCGGTCCCCTCGCGCAGGGCGTCCAGGATCCGGCGCCGCCACCCGCGCGTCGAGAGCGACCGGTCGTCCCCGTAAATGTTGGACTTGAGATCCGTGCACCGCACGAGCGCGCTCTCCGTCAGCCGGTCCGAAAACCAGAACGCCAGCCCCTCCTGCAGCCACGCCGGCGGCTCCGCAATCCCCGTCCACGACTGGAACATCAGGTGCGCCGTGACGTGCGCCGACGCCTCGCGGCCATAGCTGGACAGCGCGCCGTTCGTCCAGAGCTCGAAGACCGTCGGATTGAAACGCGTCCAGCCGCCCAGCAACTTGTACGTCTCGCGCTCGTCCTCCTCCAGCGGCGTGCACTTCTCGATGAACCTCGCGTGGTCCGCCTTGCCCGTCAGGAAAACCCCCGTCATCGGCGCGGGGTGCTGCTGGGGTTCGAGGGAAGCGATTTCAATGAAGAGGGCCCGTGCGGCTTCGGCGACCTGGAGGAACCCCTCGAGGTCGCCCTGCGGGTAGCGCCCCTCGAAAGTGAAATTCCCGGTCCCGCGCCGCGCGAGCTTCCAGCCGGCGGCCTTCGTCGCCTCGGTCGCGCCTTCCTGTTCTTCCCCGCCGTCCGCCGTCCTGAGCACCTCCTGTGCGTGCTTCCGCCCGGCGGCCTCCGTCTTCGGCATCCAGTCGCCGTCGAGCTTTTCCCAGCCCGCCGCCCGGCACCCGCCCGCGTCCGCGGGGTCGTAGCCATGGAACAGCAACCAGAGCCCCTCCGATTCCTCGAGCCCCCGGTCATCCGCCCACTCCGCCAGCGGCGCCAGGATCCGCTGGGCCAGCGCCACGAGGTTCGCCCTCTTTTTCCGGTAGATCTCCAGCGCCTCGTCCCGCTGCTTCGGCGTCCCTTCGTTGCGCGTCTTCACCTTCGCCCCGGGGTCCTCCACCCAGGCGCCGTCCTTCTTCACCTTTCCCAGGGCCTTCTGAACGTCCTCGTTCTCCGGCGCGTACGCCGCCGCCGCGAGCCACTCGCTCCGCGCCGCGGCCCAGAGCTTCCGCTCCTCGCAGAACCGCGCCGCCAGCCGGTGCTCCCGCGCCATGTCCCACGAGACGGACTTCCACCGCTTCGCATACTCCGCGCGGTCGGCCGATTCCGCGAAAGCGGCCCCGGCACAGAGGAGAATCGCGACCAGGATTCGCACCCTCAATCTCCGAATTCCCCCCGACCGTCCCCTCTACCTCTTCGGCGGATTGTAGCGCTTCTCCAGCGCCTCCACGAGCAGCCCCGCGAGCGTCAACTGGATGTCCTCCGCGTGATCCCCCGTCCCCAGCTTGTCGCGACGGATCGTGACCTCCACGAGCGCCTCCGCCCCCTCCGCCCGCCAACCCGTCGACACCGTGTAAGGACCGATGTTCCGGAACACGTATTTCGATGAGGTATCCAAACGGCCCGCCTCCGTGAACGTAGGTTTTCCACTAATATGCCGTGCCCCGGCCCGATTGACAGGAGATTCGAATGCGCCTGACCGCCCTGGCCGCCCTCGTCGCCGCCCTGGCCGCCCTTCCCGCCCCCGCCCGCGAAGCCATCGAGGAATGCCTCGGCGGCAACACGCCCTTCGCCGTCATCCGCCGCACTATCCGCCTCGCCGACTGCGAAGAAGGCCTCCGCTACCTCGCTTCCGACGAGCTCCAGGGCCGCGACACCGGCAGCAAGGGCCACGCCGCCGCGGCGAAATGGGTCGCGGAACAGTTCGAAAAGTCAAGCCTCGAACCCGTCGGCGACGACCAGACGTACTTCCAGAACTGGAAATGGGGGAAGCGCGGCACGATGAACGTCGTGGGCTTCCTTCCCGGGAAGACGGATGAGGTCGTGGTCGTGGGCGCGCACCTCGACCACGTCGGCATGGGCGCACCGAATCCGTTCAGCGGGCGCATGCACAACAGGAAGGCGGGCGACGACCAGATCTTCAACGGCGCCGACGACAACGCGAGCGGCTCGACCGCCGTCGTCGAAATGGCGCGCGCCCTCGCCGCGCTCGGGACGAAACCGCGCCGCGGGATCCTGTTCATCCTGTTCTCGGGCGAGGAGAAGGGGCTTCTCGGCGCGGCGCACTACGTCAAGAACCCGATCTTCCCGCTCGAGAAGACGGCGGCGATGTTCAACCTGGACATGGTCGGCCGCAACAAGGACGGCGAGTGCATGGTTCTGGGCGCGGACTGCAGTCCCGAACTCAAGGACGCGCTCGACCGCGCGAACGCCCAGGCCGGTCTCAAGCTCGCCGTCAAGACGACCGGGATCTTCGCCGCGAGCGACCAGTGGGTCTTCTACCAGAAGAAGGTGCCGGTCCTGTTCTTCACGACCGGCGGCCACCCCGAGTACCACACCGAACTGGACCACGCGGACCTGATCAACTTCGGCAAGGTCGAGGCGATCGCCGAGCTGGTCTCGCTCATCGCGCTCGACGTTGCCGGCGCGAAAGAGAAGCCGAGCTTCCAGGAGATCAAGGGACTCGCCGGCATGATGGGCGGCGGCAAGCCGAAACTCGGCGTCACCCCCGCGGGCCTCGACGCCGATCAGGCCGACGAGCTGGGCCTCGGCCCGAAGGAAGGCGGCGTGCTCCTCAACGACGTGATGGAAGGGCTGCCCGCGAAGAAAGCAGGTCTCCGGCCGGGAGACGTAGTGGTCAAGTGGGAAGGAAAGACGCTTCCGCGCGACGGCGCGCTCTTCGATTTCAGGTCGAGAATCCAGCGCGCGAAGCCCGGATCGACGGTGGAGATCGAGGTGATCCGGGACGGGAAGCGGAAGAAGGTGAAGGTGACGTTCGAGATGGAGGAGAAGGAGGAGTCGAAGTAGCGCGGCAGGTTCGGAGGATCCCGGGGCCCGCGAGGGAAGGAACAAGGACAGTTATGAATTTTGAATGTTGAATTTTGAATTGAGAGCCCGCAGAACGG
>JACPRD010000208.1 GCA_016190145.1 Planctomycetota bacterium
ACCCAGATCGCGCCCTTCGGCAGCCGGATCTTGACGCGCTTTTCTTCCTCCTCGATCACGTCCCCCTGCCAGACCCTTCCGTCCTTCAAATGAATCAGGTCCGGAAGAACAGACAGGAGCAGCGCCGCGATGAGCATTCCGGAATGTTATCAGACACCCGTCGCGCCTCAACGCCGAACGCCGAACTCCGAACTCCGAACGATCAGTCCGCTTTAACGTCCAGGACGAACGTCGCCGGCCCCGCGTTCACCAGCGCCACGTCCATCATCGCCCCGAACCTGCCCGTCCGGACGGGCTTCGCCAACCGATTCCCCAGCTCCGCCACCGTCAGATCGCACAGCCGCTTCCCCTCCTCCGGCGGCGCGGCCGCGTCGAAGCCGGGGCGGTTGCCGCGGCGGAGGTCGGCGGCGAGGGTGAACTGGGAGACGACGAGGGCCTCACCGCCGGCCTGGTCGAGGGAGAGGTTCATTTTTCCGGCGGCGTCTTCGAAGATGCGGAGGGCGGCGAGTTTATCGGCCATGCGCGCGGCGGTCGCGTCGCCGTCGCCCTTGAGGATCGCGAGCAGGACGAGCATCCCGGGCCCGATTTCGGACACGGGTTCGCCGGCGACGGCCACCGACGCCCGCGACACCCGCTGCACCACGGCTCTCATGCGCGCCTCCGGACAAAAAAAGACGGGGGCCGCGACAGCGCGACCCCCGTCCGGATTGTCCGTTCCGCCTACTTCTTGCCAAGCCCCTTCTTGATCTCCTTGAACTCCGTCCCGTCCACGATCGCCGTCATCACCGCGGCGGCTTCCTCCTCGGACCCGCCCTCGACGATGAACACGTTCCGGCCCTCGCGGGACAGCATGATCTGCCCGTCCTCCGATTCGTGCGAGAACGTCTCGCCCTTGGTCGAAAGGTCGGAAAGATGCTCGTACTTCACCTTCAGCAGCTTCGAGTACGCGACCGCGAACTCGCGCGCGTCGATTTCCGTGTCCCAGACGGTCGCCCACATCAGGATCGTGGACTCGCCGTTCCGGAGCACGCGATACGTGTCGCCGTCCCAGCCCTCCGCGGCGGCCTTGCCGGACTTCGGCGACTTCGGCTTCACCGTGTGGAACATGAGCATCGTCCCAAGCTCGCCCAGCGTGTTCTCCTCGACCTTCGTCCAGCCGTTCAGACCGTCGATCTCCTTCGGAAGCGTCGCCTTCTGCGGCATGTCGCGCGTGATGTACCGTTCCGGATGGAGCACCTGCTCCGTCGACGCGGGCAGGTCCGCGTAAACGGCGTTCATGGAATCCCAGCCCTTCTGCTGCCGCATCAGCGCCATGCAGAACTTGAACCCGTCGATGTACGGGCGGATCAGCGTCTCGCGGATATACAGCGGCGACTCGTTCAGCTTCTTCGCGCGCGGGTCGCCCGTCCGCATCTGCCCGTCGATCATCGCCTCGATGCCGGGCACGTCGAGAATCCCCATCGCCCCGCCGGACTGGTTCTTGAACATGTGGTCCATCATGATGTACGTCGCCTCGCCCTCGACCAGGCTCTTCAGCGCCTGCGTCATGTCGTCGTTCTTCGCGACCAGGTCCTGGAGGCGCGTGAGGTCGAAATGCTGGTCCTGCATCGCGTGGTCCAGCTCGTGGATCGTGACGACCTCTTCCTCGATCCCTCCGCCGTTCTTGCCCTCGATCAGGCAGAGGATCTTCTTCTTCGGGTGGTAGAACCCCGCGATCTGCTCCAGCATCAGCTCGAGGTACTCCTTGCGGAGGTCGTAGTCCTTCGGGAGGAGGCGGAACTTCTGCAGGACCAGCTCGATCTCCTTCGCCTTCTTCTCCGGCAGCTCCTCGTCGAACTCCTCTTTCATCATTTTCTTCAGCTGCTCGACCTTCCAGTACTTGACGGTTGGGTCCTTCTTGAACTTCAGGCCCCGCAGTTCCTCGGCCGTGCGGATGTGGCCCTGGGTGGCGGGGTCGGTTTCTTCGGCGCGGGCGGGAAGAGCGAAGGCGAGGGCGGCGAGACCGGCGACAAGGGTGGCGGACAGGCGCATGCGGGGACCTCGAAGGGGGGGTGGTTGGGAACTGAAGTGATACTGCGGTCGGGCCCGGGATGTTTGGGAAGGGGCGGCGGATTACCGGGTCGCGGGAAGCTCGACGAGGTCGACGCGCTCGCGGGAGCCCAGCGCCGATTCCCCGCTCCAGAGCTGGATGGTCCCCTGAGGGGTCGAGAGTGCCGCGCGCGGCACCGACCACTCCAGCCACTGGTCGGACCCCGTCAGCTTGTACGGCTGCAGGACCTTCTCCATTCGCTCGAGCCGGAATCCGGTGGAGAAGTCGACGTCCTTGATCGGCTCCCCGATGAACCCGCCGGGTTCGACGGCGAATGTCTGTTCGCGCCACGCGCCGTTCCGACGGACGTGGACGGCGAGCAGGGCGGCCGATTTCTTGTCGAGCGCCCCGAGGCCGAGAAACCGGATCTGAAGATCCGGCGGCGTCGTGACGCGCGCGAGGACGTTCGCAGGGACCGGCGTTCCTTCGGCCATCGCGATGATCTGGTATTCGTAGGTCGTGAGCGCGAGAACGGTGCTGTCTTCGAAACGGGGCTGCGGAAGCGCGGCAGGGTTGAGCGGAGCGCCGAAGGCGGTCTCGCCGACTTCGCGGCGGTAGACGAAATAGACGGCGCCGGGCGTGCGGTCCATGCGCCAGTTCAGGGCGATCGATCCCGTTTCGTGGTCGGGGAGAGCGTCGACGCGGTCCATGGCGATCGTGCCGGGGCGCGGCTCGGGACCCTTCGGTGCCTCCGCCGTCCCGTGATCCGGCGGCGGACCGATCGGGCGGTACGCGACAGCGTCGGTGCGTTTGCTCTCGCGAACCGCCACGGGATAGAACTCGCGCACGATTTCCCGCTCGACGAGCCGGGGCTCGCCGTCCCGCGGTGGAGCCGCGCGATTCATCCCCTCCACCACCCGGAGCGCCGCGTCCACTCGCTGCACGAACTCGCGGCGCTCGCGCTCCCGGTCCGCGCGGAACACCAGGAAGGCGGCGAGGAGCCCGGCCGCGACCGCCAGGCGAGCTCCCCACCGGAGCATCGTCTCGCGCCTCGCGATCGAACCGAGCACCCCGCCGGCCACCTGCTGCCCGAACGGCTCCGGGCCGAAGGCCGACTCCACCAGCCCCTCGTTTCGGCGGAATTCCTCCGCGAGGCGGCGGCAGGACGGGCACGAAGCGATGTGCGCCTCGACGCGCCGGACTTCTTCCGGCTCCGCCTCGCCGTCCACCCACTTCGAAATCAGCAGCCCGAACGGTTCGCAGCTCACGCGTAGAACTCCCCGAGGGTTTCCTTCAACAGCAGCTTGGCCCGGTACAGCCGCGACTCCACCGTCGCTTCGCTGATCCCGAGCCCTCTGGCGATCTGGGCGTACGACTTGTGTTCCAGGTGCTTCATCACCATCACTTCGCGGTACACCTTCGGAAGTCCGTTCACGACGCGCAGGACCTTCGCGTACAACTCCTCCTGCTCGAGCGATCCTTCTTTCGGCGCCGGCGCCGCTGGCTCCCTCCCCGAGGCTTCCAGCGTCTCAAGCGACCTGAGCTTCGCGTTCCGGCGCATCCAGTCGATGGACGTCGTACGCGCGATGCCGCAGATCCAGGCGCGGAATCGTGCCGGGTCTTCGAGAGTTTCGAGGCGCCGGTGGACCTTCAGGAACGTTTCCTGAGCCACGTCCCGGGCGCCCTCGGAGTCCCCGAGGACCTGGTAGGCGATTCCTCCGACGAGGGCCGAGTGGCGGTGGACCAGTTGCTCGAACGCCTTTCGATCCCCCTGTCGGGATCGGCTGACGAGGAGCGCGTCGTCCGGTTCCTGTTTCAGGTCCATGTCGCAGCTCGGTAAATCGTCGGTCCCGTTAGATGAGACGTATCGGGAAGGGGTGAACCCTGCATTATTTGGATCAACGCAAGTCATTATAACGGCGGCGGTTGTGGATTGTTATGTGGATTTGCAGATCAGGGCGGGAG
>JACPRD010000209.1 GCA_016190145.1 Planctomycetota bacterium
GTCGCGGCTCGTGGGCGCGCCTCCCGGGTACGTGGGCTTCGAGGAGGGCGGTCAGCTGACGGAGAAGATCCGGAGGCGTCCGTACGCGGTCGTGCTGCTGGACGAGATCGAGAAGGCGCACGGGGACGTCTACAACATGCTGCTCCAGATCATGGAAGAGGGGCGGCTGACGGACTCGTTCGGGCGCAACATCGACTTCAAGAACGTGATCCTGATCATGACCTCGAACATCGGCGCCGACCTGCTCAAGAACCAGGCGACGCTCGGGTTCCGCAAGGCCTCGGCCGACGCGAGCTACGACGGGATGAAGAAGATGCTCAACGCGGAAATCGAGAAGCATTTCCGCCCCGAGTTCCTGAACCGACTCGACGAGATCATCGTCTTCCGCCCGCTGACCCGGGAGGATCTCAAGACGGTGGTGGAGTACGAGATGTCGGGGGTGCGCAAGCGCCTGGCGGACCGGAACATCACGCTCGAGGTGCTGACGGAGGCGAACGAGTTCCTGATCGACCAGGGGTTCAACCCGGACTTCGGAGCGAGGCCTCTCAGGCGCGCGATCGAGCACCTCGTGGAGGACCAGCTCTCCGAGCAGATCCTGCGGGGCGAGATTCCGGAGGGGTCGCACGTGAAGGTCTCGGTGAAGGACGGGCACCTTTTCTTCGAGGCGACGCAGGCGAAGCCGAAGGAAACTGTGGCCACGACATAAAGACGAGAGTCATCGGAAGCCGGGGCGGCACACGCTCCGGCTTTTTTTGTGTTCGGAGGAAGCGATGAGGGGCGCGCGCGGGGCGGTCGCACTGCTGGTGCTGCTGGCGGGGTGCGGAAAGTCGGCGGAGCCGCCGAAACCGGCGGCGCCGGAGCCCCCGGAGGCGGTGTTCAAGCGGATGCTCGCGGTCTACGACGCGGCGGACGGGAAGGCGATGTGGGGGATGCTCTCGAAACGTCAGCAGGGCGAATCCAGGAAGGCGTTCGAGTCGATCAAGGCGGCGCCCGAGGGGCAGGTCAAGGAACTGGCGGAGCAGCTCGGGACGACGTCCGAGGCGATCCGCGCCTCGACGCCCGAGTCGTTCTCGACGGTGGTCATGAAGGCGCGGCTGAAGGACGCGGAGAAGATGAAGCTCTACCGCGACCTCAAGTCTCCGCGCGTTCACCAGGACGGAAAACGGCTCCGCGTGTCGGCGGTGAATTCGGACGGGAAATTCGAGTGGGTGCTTTACCTTGTCGAAGAGGACGGGGCATGGAAGGTCGATGAAGATCTGGAGGTTGAGCACGAGATACAGGAGGTCGGCGGCGACAAGTAGGCCCTCGCGGGGTTCGGAGTTCGGCGTTCGGAGTTCGGCGTTGGCCCCGGTCGGGCAGCTGCCCGATCCTCCTGAGAATCTCCGGGCCTTGGCAGCAGCCGCGGGCGGCGCGAATCGAAACGCCGAACTCCGAACGCCGGACGCCGAACCCGATCGCGCGAAATCCGCGGCTATTTCACGCGGGGGTTCGCGGCTCGACCGGCGGACGGCACGACGAGAACCGGAACCGGCCCGCGCCGGATCGTCTGATCCGTGACGCTTCCCAGCATCCATTCGCGGAATCCGCCGGCGCCGTGGCTCGACATCACGATGAGCCCGCAGTCCTGCGCCTCGGCGTAGGCGCCGATCGCCTCGGCGGGGGAGTCGTGGTGGAGGAGGCGCGTCACGACCGGCAGGCCGCGCGCCTCGAGCGCCGTTACGCGCGCCGCCAGATAGTCCGCCGCCGCGTTCGCCGTCCGCTCGTCCGCCTCGCGCGGTATCACCGTGAGCACGTGAATCCGCGTGTCGCTGCCCGCCGCCGCCGCGAGCGGGCGCACCGCGTCGAGCGCCAGCTCCGACCTGTCGAGCGGCACCGCGACGTCCCGGAGCAGGCGTTTTGCCCCGGTCACCGCCGCCGGCCGCGACGCGGACCGGAGGGGGCGGATCACCAGCACGGGAATCGGCGACAGCCGGATGATCTTCTCGGTGACGCTTCCCATCAGGAACCGGGAGAGCCCGCCGCGGCCGTTCGTGGTCATGACGATGAGGTCGCGCCCCGCGGCCGCGGCGAGCACGACCTCGACGGGGAAGCCCACCTTGAGCACCGTGTCCACCGGGATCGCCGGCGCGCAGCGTTTCACGGCCGCCTCGAGCTCCGCGTGCGCCGCGGCCTTCACGCCATCCACCACGCGTTTCGGAATGTCCGTCACCATCGCCGGCTCCGGCATGGCCCGCACGAGCGTCACCCGGCCGCCGAGCCGCCGGGCGATCTCTTCGCCGTACGGCACCGCCATCTCCGAGAGCTCGGAGCCGTCGAACGGGACGACGATTTCCTTGAGGGAGACGTCGGCCATCACGCGGGCTCCGAGAGGGCCTGGCCCTCGAAGCGACGGATCTTCTCGCGGAACGAATCGGGCACCGGGACGGGTTTTCCCGTCGCCGCGTCGATCGCGACGTGCACCGTGTGCCCCTCCGCGACCACGCGCGCCTCCGACTTGTGCACGATCAGGAACTCGAACCGGAACGACGTCTTCCGGATCTCCGCGATCCGCACGTGCACCACGAGCGGATCGTCGAAATGCGCCGAGGACCGGAAGTCGCAGCAGGCGCGCGCCACGACGTTCGCGAAATCCCGGATCGGCTGCGCGTGCGACCCCGCCAGCCCGAGATTGCGCACGTAGTCCATGCGCCCGACCTCGAGGTACGTAAAGAAGGCTCCGTGGAAAACGATGCCCATCGCGTCCGTCTCGGGCAGCCGGACGCGGATGTCGGTGGAGAAGCGGAAGTTTTCGCGCATGGTTGCCGGCAATTCTCGGAGAAGCAGGCGCTGTTGTGAATGGAATTACGGGGGAAGCGGTCCCGGCGGGCCCCAGCGGCACGCGAGATCGAGCGCGGCGGACAGGCGGCGCAGGTACTCGTCGCGGCTGATTTCGCGGACGCCGAACCTCGCCAGATGCGGCGTCACGAACTGGACGTCGCACAGGACCGCGCCGATCCGCCGGAGGTGGGCGACCAGGGCGACGAGCCCGACCTTGGAGGCGTCGCGCGCCGCGTGAAACTTGGATTCCGCCATGAACGCACCGCCGAGATGCACGCCGTAGAGTCCGCCCGCGAGCTGGTCGCCCTTCCATGCCTCGACCGAGTGCGCGATCCCGCGGCGGTGCAGCTCGACGTACGCGGCGCGCACCTCCGGCGAGATCCAGGTGTCCGGCCGGGCGCAGCCGTCGATGACCCGCTCGAACGCCTCGTCCGTCGTGACCCGGAACTTCCCGGCCTTCACCGTCTGCGCCAGCCGCCGCGGAACGTGAAACTCCTCGATCGGCAGAATCGCGCGCGGATCCGGCGAGAGCCAGAACAGCCGTCCTTCACGCGACTCCGCCATCGGGAACACCCCGACGCGGTACGCCGTGACGACCTGCGACGCGGACAGGGGCATCAGACGGGGGGAAGGGAGGAGAGGAAGCGGCGTAAGGGCGCGGCGAGGCCTTCGGCGCCGGCGGCGGATGCCCGCGCGAGGATTTCTTTCGCCGTGGTCTCGGCCCCCGCCCTGTCCCCCCCGCGCAGCCTCGCGGCGGCCAGGCGCAGGCCGATCTGCGTCGCATTGGTGAACGGGATCGGTTGAGTCGCAAGCGCCTCCGTTGCGCGCTCGAGCAGCGCGGCCAAGCCGGGATCGCCGAGGGCGGCCCGGCCGGCCCAGGCTTCCGCGAGGATTGCCGGCTCATCCGCCTCCGCCGCCAGCAGCTCGGCCTCCCGGGCCTCCTGAAGCGCCGTCGCCCGCTGCGCAGGGCCCCGGGCTCCGGCGAGCGTGAGCAGCGCTCCCGCGCGTACTCCGGGCTCGTCGCGCCCTGCCGCCAGGGCCTCCCTGGCGAACCCGGCAGCTTCCGGCTGCCGACCCTGCAGGACCGCGAGGTCGGCGAGCAGGGTGAGGCAGATCGCGCGGTCGACGGGAACCTCCATTTTCTCGAAATCCTGCGCCGCGCCTTCGAGCGCCGCGGCCGCTGCCGTCCACTCTCCCAGCGCGGAGCGGATGCGGCCGAGGACCCGCCGGGCCTGCGCCACGGACTGGGTGTGTCCGATCTCCTGGCAGGTCGCGAGGGCGGCTTCCGCCAGGACCGCCCCCTCGCCATATTTCCCGCGCATCGCGAGGAGGCTCGCGAAATTGATGCGCGCGTTCGCGATGCTGCTTCGGTCGCCCAGGCCTTCCAGCTCCCGCAGCGCTTCGAGGAATGTCTTCTCCGCATCCGCCCATCGGCCGGTTTCCGTCAGAACAGCGGCCCTGGCCCTGAGGCATCCCACCCGCGAGGACGGGTCACCGAGCCTTTCGAAGGCGGCGCGGGCGAGGTCGATTTCTCGAAGCGCGTCCGCGTAGCGGTGCGTCTCCCGCAGGTTCTCGGCCAGGGCGAGGCGCGCCCTCGCCTCCCCCCGCGCGTCCCCGCACCCCGCGGCCAGCGCCACCGACTGTCGCGCGGCCGCCCCTGCCTCCGCATGCCGGCCGTCAAGCCGGTGCAGTTCCGCGATGAGGTGGAGGCTCATCGCCTGGCCTATGCGATCGCCGATTGTCCTGCGGAGCTCCATCGATTCCGCCGCCATCGCGAGGCCTTCCTGCCGGTGTCCGAATTCGAACAGGTGCAGCGCGACGAAGTACCGGCTCGCCGCGATCCCGGCCCTGTGGCCCAGCGCTTCGAACCGTGCGAGGGCCTCGCGATGGAGCGCGAGGGCGCCGACCGGATCCCCGTTCTCGTTCATCAGGGATGCGAGGCGGTTCAGTGTCTCCGCTTCCCCCTGTCGATCCCCGAGGGCCCGGGCGAGGGCCAGGGCCTCCTCGTGCCGCGCGAGCGACTCCTCCCGGCGGCCGGAGATCCTCTGGCACGCTCCGATCATGGCGAGCGCGCGGACCGCCAGGAACCGGTCGTCGATTTCTCGGGCCGCTTTCAATGCGGCCTCGGCGTCCGCAAGGGCCCGGGTGAGATCTCCCAGAGTGCCGCGCGCCCGGGACGAATCGAGAAGGGCCTCGGCGACGCCTTCGCGGTCGCCGGTTTCCGCGTATCGACGTTGCGTCGACTCGAAGATTTTCAGGGCTTCGGCCGTCTCGCCGAGGGCGAACCTGGCCTTCCCGAGATTGAGCATGGTCGAGTCTTCGGAGTCCGCGTTGCCGATGTCGCGGGCGATGTCGAGGGCTGACCTGAAGCGTCGCAAGGCCTCCTGCGCGTTGCCGGTGGCGAGGTCGATGAGTCCGAGGTTGTTGAGAGTTTTCGCCTCGCCGGCGCGGTCGCCGATTTCGCGGCGGATTTCGAGAGCTTCGCCGTAGACCAGCGCGGCGCCCGGGTAGTCGGCAATCGAATCGAGGACCATGCCCAGGTTGTTGAGCGAGCCCGCGATCCCGGCGCGCTCGCCGGTGCGCCGCCGGATTTCCAGCGACGCGCGGAAGGACGCGAGGGCTGCCGGATAATCCGCGCGGCTGTTGTGGATCGCGCCGATCGTCGACAGGACGACGGCCTCGCTCGCGGGCTCTCCGAGTTCGCGGAAGACTCCCAGAA
Organism: Planctomycetota bacterium; assembly: GCA_016190145.1. Classification (GTDB taxonomy): domain Bacteria; phylum Planctomycetota; class MHYJ01; order WSZJ01; family WSZJ01; genus WSZJ01. Next base: position 5,537 of record JACPRD010000209.1, read on the forward strand.
CCTCGCCGAGCGTCTCGAGCGCCTGCTCATGCTGGCCCAGGCGGCGGCGGACGTTGGCGATGTTGTGGAGGAGGATGGCCCGCTCGCGCCGGTCGCCGCTCTCTCGCCAGATTTCCTCGGCCTCCTGGTAGAGCCGCAGGGCTTCGTCGAACCGCCCCATGTCGAAGTTGAGCGACCCGAGAGAGTTCAGGGTCGTGCCCACTCCGCGGCGATGTCCCCCGGCGCGCACCTGCGCCAGAGCCTCCTCCAACGCCTTCCGCGCCTCGCCGTAGGCCGATCGCCGGGCCAGCGCGTCTCCGCAGGCCTGGAACGCGGCGGCCAGAAGTGAAGTGCGCTGTCCGGCGGGCAGGGATCCCTCCGCCGGCGCCTCCCGCAGCGCGTCCGCGGCGACGTCGCATGCTTCCTGCAGCCGCCCCGCGGCGAGCAGGACGTTGGAGCGGTGAACGCGCAACTCGACCCGCGCCGGCCCGGACGCCGCTTCCTCGATGGCGGAATCAGTTTCACGAAGGGCCTCGTCGAATTTCCCGCGTCGGAAATGGACCTTCGACAGGATCAGCAGCGCCCCGATGCGGGTCTGGGAGCCCCGCGGCGATTCCGCCGCCGCCTCGGCCGCGGCTCCCAGCGCCTCGTCGTAGCGCCCCAGCACGAGCTGCGCGTGCGCCTCCGCGACGGCGCCCTCCGCGTCGGGCCGGCACGCCCTCGCCAGCGCCGCCCACTCCTGCGCTTCGCGCGGGGATATCTGGAACGCCTCTTCCGACGCCTGAAGCCAGAGTCGCGCCGCGGCGTCATCCTGGCCGGCCGCGTGCCGGTGCGCCGCCGCCATCGCCCTGGCTCGCCGGCCTGCCGAGGCGGCGCGCTCCTCGAGGTAGGCCGCCGCGAGCGCGTGGAGGCGCGCGCGGTCCTTCTTCGTCAGGAGCGAATAGGCGGCGTCGCGCAGGAGCGCGTGGCGGAACGCGAGCTGCGAATCCCCGGGAAACAGGGAGGCGCCCTCCGTCACGACCATGTCGCGCCGCCGCGCTTCCTCCAGCGCGCCCGCCGCGTCCGTCCCCCCCACGTGCGCGAGCAGTCCCTTCCAGAAGGTCCGGCCCGAAACGCTCGCCGTCTTGAGCGCCTCGCGCGTTTCGGGGGGAAGGGCATCCAGTCGCGCGACGAGGAGGCCGTGAAGGCCCGCGGGGACGCGCTCGGTGGGCACGCGCAGCCGGGCAGGATCGCCCTCGACGAAGCCTTCCTTGCGGAGGTAGCGCGCGAGTTCCTCGAGGTAGTAGGGGTTGCCGCCGGATTTTTCGAGGAGGAAGCGTGCGAGGGCGGCGTCCGGGCGCGCGGCGAGCGCCGATTCGGCGAGCCGGAGCGCGGCGGGCTCCGGGAGTTCGGCCAGGACGACGGGGGTCCAGCCTTCCGGTCGCGCCGGTCCGGGGCGCGCGGTGGCGGCGAGCACGACCGCGGACCCGGCGAGGCTTTTGGCGAGGGCGGCCAGGAGATCGAGGGAGGCGGCGTCGGCGGCGTGGAGGTCCTCGAGGCAGAGGAACGCGGGGGCGCGCGCGGCGAGCCAGCGCGCCCAGGCGGCGTGGGTTTCGGCGGCGAGCCGGGCGGGTTCGATGAGGAGGACGCGCGCTTCCGCGATCGCGTAGCCCAGGGAGAGCGCGATGAGGTGCGCGGTGTTCTCGCGCGCGATCGGGTCGGGGATGCCGGCGAGCAGGTCGCGCCGGAGCGCTTCGGCGACGCGGTCCGCGTCGCCTTCGCCCAGGCCGGCTGCGCCCGCGGCGTCCCGGACGAGATCGCCGAACGGCCCGAGCGGAAGGCGCGCCCCCTCGAGCGCGCGGCCCGCCGCCACCCAGGCGCCCCCGCGCGATCGGGCTTCCCGCCGCGCCTCGGCGAGCAGGCGCGACTTTCCGGATCCCGCCTCCCCCTCGATCCAGACGAAACCGCCCGCGCCCGCCTCGACCAGCGCCACGAGTCCCGCGAGCTCCGTTTCGCGCCCCACGAACGGCCCGGGCGCGGCCTCCAGGGCCTCGGCCGCGCCGCCCGTCGCCTCGACCGCCTCGAACGCCAGGACGGGCTCCCGGCGCCCGCGGACGTGGAGCGGTTCGTGGCCGGAGAACCGGACCGCGGCACCGACCTCCCGTTCCGTCGCGCCGCCGACCAGCACCGAGCCCGGCGGCGCCGCCGCCATCAGGCGCTGCGCCACGTTCACCGCGTCGCCCATCGCCGTCGGCGTCGCGCCCCCCACCGTTCCCCAGAGCACCTCCCCCGTGTTCACCCCCGCCCTCGCCTCCAGCCCCATCTCCGCCGCCGCATCCCGAAGGGCGAGCGCCGCGCGTACCGCCCGGACGGCGTCCGCGCCGCGCGCGACCGGAGCGCCGAACACGGCCATGACCCCCTCGCCCACGAACTTGTCCACGAACCCCCCGGCGGATTCGACGCAGGCGCGGAAACGCTGGAACGCGCGGCCGAGGAGGGCGCGCGCTTCGTCGGGACCAAGCGAAGCCGTGCTCTCGGCCCAGCGCGGGAGGTCCGCGAAGATCACGGTGACCGTGCGGCGTTCGGAAGCGGCATCCACGGGGGCATGATATCGCGCGGGCGATCGCGCGGACCGGGACAGTGGCCAGTTGCCAGTTGCCAGTGGCCAGTTGCCAGTTGCCAGTGGCCAGTTGCCAGTTGCCAGTGGCCAGTGGCCAATGATGGGTGGCCGCTTCTCCTTGGCCACTGGCAACTGGTCACTGGCCACTGGCCACTGGCAACTGGTAACTGGTAACTGGTCCTACTTCGCCTTCTCCCTCGCCCTCTCGAGATCCCGCCGCAGCGGCTCATACTCCTTTCCCAGCACCCGCTCCGCCGCCTCGAAATCCGCCACCGCCTCCTTCCACAGCCCCATCTCTCCGTGAATGTGCCCCCTGTTCGCGTGGGCGTGCCAGAGGGAAGGGGAGAGCGCGAGGGCCGCGTCGTAGGCGCGCAGGGCCGCCTCGTAGTGTGCCGCGGCATCGCCCCGCCGAATGGCGAGATTGAACGCCCGCATGCGCAGCGTCGAGCCGAGCTCGAGGCGCAACCCCGGATCTCGAGGCCGGAGACGGATCGCCGCCTCGAGCGCCGCTACCGCGCGCGCGTACACCGGGTCGGGCTCGCCCTCGTGCGCCCCCAGCCAGTCGCCCAGCCACTTGAGCGCGCGGCCGAGCCATTCGCGGGAGGCGTCGTCTCCCGCGGTTTCCGCATCCGCCGCCGCGCCTTCGAGAGCTTCGCGCGGATCCGCGCCGCGGTAGAGGCGCATCCGCCCGAGCGCGCAGCGCGCGGAAGCCCGGCCCGCCAGCGCGCCGCGGCGGCCGGCGTCGGCGAGCCGCGTCCAGTCGGCGACGGCCTCCTCCATCTTCGCCTCGCCCTTCTCCGTGCCGGGGTCCCACTCGCGCTCGGCCATCCGCTGCCGCACCGAGGCGCGTGCTTCCCACGCCTCCCACGCCCCCTCGCGCGTCGCGATCGCCTTCCCGTACCAGGCCTCCGCTTCCTCGAGATAGTCCCGCGCCTCCGCGATCGCCCCGCGCAGCACCTTGACCTCCGCCCACTCGAGCCCGCCGAGGATGGTCTCGGCCTCGGCAAAGTCGCGGCGCGCCGCGGCGAGTTCCGCGCGCGCGAGCTTGACGGAGGGCGGATCGCCGCCGCCGATCCGCTCGACGCCCGCGTTCAAGTCGGCCTGGGCCCGGGCGCGGAGAGTGGCGAGCTCGGGGTCGGCGGCCTCGACCTCCTCGGCCGTGAGGCGCTTCGGCCCCCGGCCCTCGCGCTGGGCGGCTTCCTGTTCCGCGCGTTCGAGCGCGGAGGAGGCGGTCCGGAAGCCGCGGCGGTAGCGCGCGGCGGTGAGGATGCCGCGTTCGATGCGTCCCGCGGCGCCGTCGGGGTCGTGCCGGAGGCCTTCGGCGAGGGCCGCCCACGCCGCGCCTTCGTCGCCCAGCACGCGGTTGAATTCCGCCGCCTCGAACCACCCGCCGCGAAAACCGGGATCGGTCCGCCTCGCCTCGCCGACGCGCAGCAGGAACTGTGAGAAGAGGCGTTCGCCGGCGGGCTGGTCGCCGGCGAGGAGTGCCATGAGGGCCTGCGACGCGAGCGGCTGGGCGTCGCGGTAGATGTCGCGGGCCCTGCGCTCGCGGGCATGCTGAAGTGACTGGAGCGTGACGACGGCGCCGGCGACGAGCAGGGAGGCGGCGGCCGCGGCGAGGCCGAGGGCGGCGAGGGGGTTGCGGCGCGCGCGGCGGGCGAGGCGCGCGGCGGGCCCGGGGAGGCGCACGCGCACCGGCCGGCCGGCGAGCCACGCGGCGAGTTCGTCGGCGACCTCCGCCGCCGTCGCGTAGCGCTTCCCCGGCTCCTTCTCCATCGCGCGCAGGCACACGGCCTCGAGCGCCGCGGGCACGCCGGGCGCGCGTTTCCTGGGCCAGAGCGGGTCTTCGCCGAGGATCCGCTGGTAGACCTGGGGCGCGTTGCCCCCCTCGAACGGCAGCCCGCCCGCGAGCGCCTGGTACAGCATGACGCCGAGCGCGTAGACGTCCGCGGGCGCGCCCGACGGCTCGCCGCGGACCTGTTCGGGGGCCATCCACGCGGGGGTCCCCATGACGCTGCCGGTGTGCGTGAGGCGCGTCGCGTCCCCCTCGAGCGCCGCGAGGCCGAAGTCCATGACGCGCGGCGAGCCGTCCGCGCCGAGTCGGACGTTGGCGGGCTTGAGGTCGCGGTGCGCGACGCCGAGCGCGTGCGCGTGGGCCACGGCGCGCGAGACCTTCTCCAGAGCTTCCACGCGCTTGCGGAGGTCCCATCCGGCGGAAGCGTCGTCGAGAGCGTGCCCCTCGACGAGTTCCATGACGATGAAGGGCTTTCCGGCGTCCTCGCCGGTTTCGAGGACGCGGACGATGCCGGGGTGGTCGAGTTTCCGGGCGACCTCGCCCTCCCGGGCGAAACGCTTCCGCATCTCCGATTCTCCGGGTCCCGTCACCGCGAGCACTTTGACCGCAACCGGTATTTTCTTTTCGGGATCCTCGCCGCGCCAGACCACGCCCATGCCGCCGCGCCCGAGGTACCCGGTGATCCGGAACCGCCCGACCTGCGTCGGCGCGTCGGCCGCGCCGGGCGGCGGCCAACCGAACGTCGTCGCGCCGCCCGCTGCGCCGGCCTTCGACTGCTCTTCGCCGACCTGGCGCGCGAGCCGGTCCAGAGCGTCGGGGGGAAGGTGGAGATCGGTCATGTCGGGGATTCTACTGCGGCGTTCGTTCCTTGTTTCTCGTTCCTCGTTTCTCGTTCCGCGCGGCGCGCGCCGGGCGCCTCGCGGCCGACCGGGCCTCGACCCGGGACATCGGCTCCCCGCTCATCCTGCCGCCGGACCCGGATCCGTTCGGGGAGAAGCAGGTCAGCCCGATTCAGGTGGTTGCGTGCACCTGCGCCGGTTCCTACAATGTTGAAACAACGTAAGACCTGGGAGCCGAACGATGATCAAACACCTGTCCCGGCACGGCAACAGCTATGCCCTGGTCATCGACCGGGGAGTTCTTGACCTGCTCAAGATCGAGCCCGATACGCCGCTTTCGGTGAGCACCGATGGCCACTGCCTTCTCATCACCCCCGTGCGCGACGACAAGAGGGGCTCTGCGTTCCGCGCCGCCGCCGAGAAAGTCGCCCGCAGATACGGCAAGGCCTTCAAGCGACTCGCGGAATGAAATCGCCCGTCTTCCTGACCCTCGAGGAAGTGCTCGAACTTCACCGCATCCAGATCGAGCGATGTCGCGGATCCCGAAATGTCGGGTGACCGCGCGCTCCGCCTGTGCCTCGCCCTCGCCGCCGTCTGCTTCGTCCTTCACCTCGTCTACCTCCCCCTCACCGAACTCACTCCCCACGAGGCTTACTACTGGCAGTACTCCCGCCACCTCGACTGGTCTTTCTACGACCACCCGCCCATGTCCGCCCTCTGGATCGCCGCCGGCACCGCCGTCTTCGGCCGCAACGAATTCGGCGTCCGCTTCGGCGGCGCCGTCGCAGGCCTCGGCGTCACCCTCTTCCTCTTCCTCGCCGCCCGCCGTATCGCCGGGCCGCGCCCCGCGCTCGCCGTCGCAGCCGCCCTGAACTGCCTCCCGCTCTTCGCCCTTCTCTCCGCATCTGCCGGACCCGACATACCGCTCGCCTTCTGCTGGGCCATGACAGCGTGGGCCGTCGTTGAAGCCGTGTTCGCCGACAGGCCGGCGATGTGGGCCGTCGCGGGGCTCGCGGCAGGCGGCGCGCTCCTCTCGAAATACACCGCGGCGGGCCTCGTCGCCGGCATCTTCCTCTTCCTCGTCACCACCGCCGATGGCCGCCGCCACCTCCGCCGCCCCGGCCCGTGGATCGCCGCCGCCCTCGCGCTCCTCGCGTTCACACCGGTGATCTGGTGGAACGCCACCCACGACTGGGCCTCGTTCTCCTTCCAGTTCGCCCGCCGCGCCGAAAAATCCCTCCAGCTCCGCCCCGGCGAATCGTGGGACTACCTGAAAGAACAGTCCCTCGTCGTCACCCCTCCTTTCCTCCTCGCCTTCCTCTGGGCCCTCTCCCGCTCCCGCCCCCGCGAACCCCGCGCCTGGCTCCCCGCCTGCCTCTTCGCCCCCGTCTGGCTCGGCTTCCTCGCCATCTCCCTCACGACCTCCGTGAAACGCCACTGGCCCGGCGCCTCCTACCTCGGCGCCGCTCTCCTCCTCGCCGCCGTTCCCCTCCCCGCCTGGGTCCGCGCCCGCCGCTGGATCGCCCCCGCCGCCTGCGCCCTCGCCGCCGCCGCTTCCCTCGGCGTCGCCCTCCACGCCGCCCTCGTGCCGGCCTGGAAACCCCAGACGACGCTCGCCGGCTGGCAGGAGGGCGCCGAACACGCCGCCCGCCTCGCCCGCCCCGGGGAGTTCATCGCCGGCATCGGCCGCAAGTACCGCATCGCCAGCGAGCTCGCCTTCTACACCGGCCGCGAACGGGACGTCCGCGCCGACAACATCCTCGGCCGCGACGCCCTCGCCTGGGACGACTGGTCCGACCCGCGCGAACTCGCGGGCCGCGACGCCCTCCTCGTCTATGATGACCCGGTGAAACTGAAATGGGACCAGGAAGCCGGCACGCTCGCCAGCCGCTTCAATTCCGTCGAAGAACTCGAACGCCTCACCGTGAAACGCCGCGGCGTCGAGATCCGCACGTACGTGTTCCTGCGTGGAAGGGGCTACCGCGCGCCATGACTCCCGGCGACGACACGGTTCTCGGCGGCGCCTCGCAGGGTTTCCCCGCGACGCACTGGTCCGTCGTCGCCGGCGCCGTCGACCGCGGCAGCCCCGAAGGCCGCGCCCGCCTCGAAGCCCTCGCCAACCTCTACTGGAAACCCATCTACCGCCACATCCGCCTCTCCTGGAACCTCGGCAACGAGGAAGCCAAGGACCTCACCCAGCAGTTCTTCATCCACATCCTCGAAGGCTCCTTCCTCGACCAGGTCTCGCCCGCCCGCGGCCGCTTCCGCGCCTTCGTCAAAGCCAGCCTCGAGAACTTCCTCCGCCAGCACCGCCGCGACGCCCGCCGCCTGAAACGCGGCGGCGGCGCCGCGCCGCTTTCGATCGACATGTCCGGCGAAGAGCCGTTCGAGGTGCCGGCGCCGCCGTCCGTCCCGGGCGAGGCGATGGATCGCGAGTGGAGGCGGATTCTCCTCGCGGAAGCGGTGAACCGGCTCCGCGCGGCCTACGAGCGGGAGGGGAGGGCCGAGTATTTCGAAGTATTCTGCCGCCTGGATCTCGAATCCCCCGACGGCGAGCGCCCCCGCTACCGCGACGTCGCGGCGGCGCTGCATCTCAAGGAGACCGACGTCGACAACCGCCTCGCCCACGCCCGCAAGCGGTTGTTCGAAATCGTCCGCGAAATCGTCGCGGAGAGCGTCGCGGACGAAGAGGCGCTGGCGGCGGAGATGAAGGAACTGTTTCCGGGGTAGCGAGGTGGTAGGATTCGAACGTGAAGACCCGTTCCATCGTGGCGGCATGTCTGATGCTCGCGGCGCTTCTGGCGGCCGCGCGCCTGGTCACGGTTCCAGGGACTGTCCCGAGTCCCCCTGCGTCAGCCGGGTCTCCTCCCACCCGTCCCACACTGAAGCTCCCGGAGTCCCCTGTTCCGGCACCGCTACTCAAGCTGGATGGGAAGTTCCCGATGACCCCGGTTTCTCACTCCTCTACTGCGGAAGATCCGTTCGAACCCCGGGGGTGGAGGAGCGATTCGCACGGCTTCATCGTTGGCTTGCCCGGCGTCGCGGATCTTCTCTACCGGCCGCCGGAGCGGCCGCTGGATGTGGATCTGAGGGTCGTCTGGGACCGTTGAAGCTCAACGGGTTCCGATCCCCATTGCCCCCGAGAGGGGCCGGCGGCGGCGGTGGCGCTGCCCTCTCCTGTCCTCATGCGAAAGGACCTGCATGGCCTTCGAAAACGTCTACGAGGATCCGCAACGCGCCGCGGCGTACGCTTCGCTCGAATTCCCCGGCACCTACCACCTCGCCTACCGCGACCTGCCGGCGCTTTACCGGGAGCATGCGCGCGGGAAGCGCGCGCTGGACTTCGGCTGCGGCGCGGGGCGCTCGACGCGGTTCCTGAAGGCGCATGGGTTCGAGGCGATCGGCCTCGACATCAGTGCGGACATGATCCGGCTGGCACAGGAACGCGATCCTCAGGGCGACTACCGGGTCATCGCGGACGGCGATTTCCGCGCCCTGGCGCCGCGGGGGTTCGATCTCGTGCAGTCGGTGTTCACGTTCGACAACGTCCCGGGCCGCGAGCGCAAGGTCGAGCTCTTCGCGGGGCTCGGATCTCTCCTCGCCGAAGACGGGGAACTTTTGAGCCTCGTGAGTTCGCCGGACATCTACGTCAACGAGTGGGCGTCGTTCACGACCCGCCAGTTCGCGGGGAACTTCACCGCGAAATGCGGCGATCCGGTATTCACCGTGATGACCGACGTCGCGGACCGGCGTCCGGTCGAGGACGTTCTGTGGCCGCACCAGGATTACCTCGACGTCTACCGCCGCGCCGGCCTCGCCGTGGTCGCCGAGCATCGCCCGCTGGGCCGCCCGGACGAGGGCATCGCGTGGGTCAGCGAGACGCGCGTCGCGCCATGGGTCATTTACGTGCTGAAGCGAGCGTAGGCCGACCCGATCGGGCACGGCCAGCGCTGCCGGACCCGCTTAGCCCTCCGGATGGCTGCAGCTGGACTACCGTTTCCGCGGGGGCCCGAGGGTCGCCCTGAACACGGACTTCTCGCCGGGCTTGAGCGCGACCTTGCGCGTCCACTCGAGCAGGACGGGTTTGCCGCCTTCGGGCGCGAACGGATACCAGGAGTAGGCGCCGCCGTCCCCGGCGTGGCCATCGGGGGCGGCGGACACTGCGGCGGCACGGTCGCCGGACATGAGGGCCAGTGCGATCGGGAGGAGCGCGTCCTTCTGTTCCACGCGCCACGAGCCGTCCTTTCCTTCGACCGTCCCCAGGAGCCGCAGCCGGAACGTGGTTTCGAAGACGCCGGCCTGTTCGGCCACGAGCGTGTCTTCGACGACCATCGGCCGCCCGCCGCCGCCGGTCAGCGTCCGGGTCCAGGTCGCGCCGCCGTAGTCTCGCGCGCCCAGCGTCACCGAGAATCTGCCCGCATTGCCGGGCATTTTCGGTTCAGCCCGCGCGACCTCCATCATGTTCGGCCCGGACCCGAAATCTCCGGAAGCGCCTTCCAGCCGCTTCCAGGCAGGCTCGCCGTCACGCTTCACTTCCAGCGTGCTGTGATGCGCGACGCCCGTGTTGGTGTACCCGGCGTCGACGATCCAGAGACGCCCGCCCGCGGCGTAGGACTCGATCGCGCCCAGGTCCTCGTGCCCGTGCGACGCCCATCCGATTCCGTCCACGAGCAGGTACTCGCTTCCGGTTCCCCAGCCGGAGCGGTACTGAATCTTGTCGGCGCTTCGTTCGTACGGCGGCGCCGGCGGACCCGCATGCGTCGCCCAGAACTCCGGGTTGCCCCGTTGTCCCGAAAGATAGTCGTAGTAGCCCCGCGTCATCGGGATGATGGCAAGGCCGAGAAGGGGCTGAAGGGCGTCCGGCGCCTGTCCGGCGCCAGGCGCGGGGATCAGTCCGCCGGTCGCAACCGATCCGTGCAGGTAGGCGAAACGCTCGCCTGCCGGTTGGGACGCTGGGTACGAGACGCGGTATCCCTCGATCAGGCGGTCCGTCAGGAAGGTCGCCGGCTCCCATCCTGCGTCCTCCCGCATCCATTCCCAGAAATCGACGGCGGTCCACTCCGCGGAATGCCAGCAGTCGCCGTACGCGGCGGGGAGCATGAAGGGGTCGCGCGAGGCGGCGAATCGGACCGCGGCCTGGGTCCACGCCGCGGCCCCCGGCCACGACTTGAGGGAAATCCCCTGCGAGCGGATGGTCTCGGCCGCCTGGAGAAAGGTCCGGATCTCGTAGTTGGCCGAGTCTTCAGGTGCGTGTCCGTTCCGGGCCGCGAACTCCGCGATGTCGTCCACGTACGCCTTCCAGGCCGTGGCCCGGCCGAGGCCATACATCCGTGAGTAGTAGAGCCACGCCTGCACCAGGCCGGTTCCGAGCGCCGTCTGATGGTTGTGTCGCATCCCCATCGCACCCCGATACGGAAACCCGGGGAAGGCCCTTCCGTAACCTTGTGCCGTTTCGACGCATTTCGTGAGCAGGCCGTTCGCGATCTTCAACCGGTCTTCGCCGGAGATGGAGGGCGACTCCTCCACCTGATCCCATCCCCGGATCAGCCCCGCCAGCGCCATGTGGGTGTCCGCTCCGGCGAGGTACAGGTCTTCCGCGAACATCTTCAGGATCCCGCGGCGGAAGAGGTCGGCGAAGCGGTCGTTGCCGGTGCGCCAGTAGGCGTCTCCCCACGAGGCGATCTGCTCTGCGAAAGTCCGGCCGGAAAGCCCGGCGGCGGGCCGACCGAGCAGGGCGATCTGCTCCGGCCAGAACGGATCCTCATCGCCATGGATGTCGGGCCTGAGCTTCTCCCATCGACTGCCGGGCCGCTCGACCAGGAATCTGTCCCAGACGAGGCCGCCGTCCGCCGTCCTCGGCCGGAACTGCCCGAGGGCCCGGGAGAGGCCGGACTCGTCCGAGGCGGCGAAGACGATGACGTTGGCCCGGCCGCGGAACGGCCGGGCGAGCGTCCGGATCGCGAAACCGCCAGGTCCCGGGATGGCATGATTCTCGACGATCCACCCTGCGCGGCGCAGCGCCTGTGCCAGCGGCCCGCCCCGGGCGGACGTGACGACGATGAGGTTCGTATCGGGAGTCGTCCGCTCGGCGGACGGTCCTGCCGGAAACGGGGCCGTGAACTCCGGCTCCGGGCGCGTCTCGAGCCCCAGCTGCGACGCGAGCGCGGTCGCAATTCTCCGTTCCGGCTCACATTCCGGGACCAGCACGACGCACGAGGCGCTCCTTTCCCCCCGCATCTTCAGCACGGTCCGGTACGACGAGTCGGCGACCGCGGTCAGCGTTCCGTCCGCGCCCACGGCCGCGCTGACACCGAACGCCACGTCCACCCGGGACAGGTACAGCCCGTCTCCCGCCACCCACATCCGCGTCGCCCTCTGGCCCGCCGGCACCTCGACGCGGAAGGCCCTCATCGATGCCGTCCACGCGCCGGTCTCCCGGAATTCTCCCGTCTCCCGGTCGCGGCCCTTTGCCTCGTATCCGAATTTCCCGCGCCTGGCATCACCGCAGATCAGATGTAGGCTCACGATGTACTCCCCTGCGCGTGGAGTCGGCAGTGTCCACTCGCACTTCTTCCAGCCCGTCAGCGGCCCCGACGTCTCGCCCGGCGGCCTGCCGCCGACTTCCACGCGAAGGCCCTTCATGGCCTCGATCGAACCCGGCGCGTCGTCCAGCGTGAAACCCGCGACCGGTTCGCCCGCGAGCAGCGGGGAGACCTCCCGGGGCGCGTCGCCGGCGCGAAGCGTGCCCGCCAGCGCCAGGACTGCGAAGGGGCCGAACGCGAATCGCTTCATGCGGATGTGATTCCTCTTCTTCCCGGCCTCATCACCGGCCGGTGTTGTGAATGGTCACTTTCGTCTCGGGCGGCTCCCGCTCCACCGGCATTCCCGCGTCCAGCGCCGCGAAGGCCTTCTTCAACTGCGGCCATTTCCAGATCAGCCGCTCCCGGCACCCGGCCCCGTTTCCGTTGCCATTGTGGTTCTTCGCGTGGCAGAAGCCCTTGTCCCGGAGGGCCATGATGCACTCGGGTCAAGTCTCGCCGGTGTTGGCGCCGAACCCGGCGCCCTTGTACTCATCGTCGAGGTCGAGAAGGGCGTGACCGAGTTCGTGGAAGATCACGCGCGCGCGCCAGTTTCCCGTGCCCATGGGGATGCACCATGAGCCGTTCGGCGTCCCGGTGAAGCCGGAATCGTAGACCAGGTGACCCTCGGCATTCTGATCGGTCAGGACGATTTCCGCGAAATAGAGCGCGCCGTGAGTCGCGGAAGCACACTTCGCGCCCGCCGCCTTCACCTCCCCCGCGAGCTTCGCGATTTCTTCCTTCGTCAGGTCCTGCTTGATGCCGATGAGCACGGTCAGCGGGACGAGCGACGCCTTCCAGGCCTCTTCCAGCGCCTCGTTCGCGAGCCCCAGGTCCCTCGTCGCTTCCTTGTGCCCCGGCTTCGCCTTCAGCGCACTCTCGAGCAGCGGCTTGGCCTGTGCCCAGAGTCTGCGGTCGCGGCACCATTTCGCGAGCGCGTACACCGCGTCCGTGTCCCCCTCCTTCAGCCTGGACAGCCTCTCCCCGTAGATCTCGTACGTACTTTTCTCCTTCGTCCACCTCTGGATGTCCGCATAGTTCACGGTGAAGCTGCCGTCGAAACTCTCGAGGGTGACCGAGTCGGCGGTTTTCCTGACGAATCGTCCCTCTACGACGTTCTTATTCCTGAGAAGAACCCTGTCCGCGCTCGCGAAACAGGCCGAGAAGGCGAGAAGGGCGAGTGCGGGAGGAATGCGCTTCATGGGGTTTCCCCGGGTCTCGAGGTTTGGACGCCTGGACAGGTCGGGAGTGGCTCTCCTCAGGGTTTCATAGACTGTCCGCCCCGGTTCCTGTTGAGGAATTCTCAGAGTTTGAGAAAAAATCGGTCTGGACCTCTAAGGCGTTTGATGTGGGATGCTCCGTCGGCCGGCGAGAGGGCTCCCGATGGTCGATAACCGGACGAGCCGGCCGACTCCGCCCCCCAGCCCGATTTTCTCTCAAACTCTGGTGGGCAAAGCACTTCCTGAGAGAATGAAAAAATTCGATCGCAGGCGCGGTCGGGGCGACCTCGCGACGCGAGCGAGGTCCGCCCACGCCGTAGATCGAATTTTTCTCATGCTCTCACGCAC
>JACPRD010000027.1 GCA_016190145.1 Planctomycetota bacterium
GGTGAGGGCGGGAGGGCGGAAGGCAGGGCGGGAGGGCGGCCGGGCGGAAGGGCGAGAAGGACCCTCGCGAATCACGAAACGAGAAACGAGTAACGAGAAACGAGGAACGGTCGTTCGATGCCTCCCCTCTCCGGTTTTGCGAAGGACTGGCTCGCCTCGAGGCGGGACGAGCTCAACGGCCGGTTCAAGGTCGCGCAGCGCCGGTTTCCCTCCCTCGACGGGGCGGCGGTGCTCGGGCTGTCGGCGGAGCTGCTCCCGGCGCTCGCGGGCGAAGGCGGGGAGGGCGCGGCCGACCTGCTCTCGAGCGGTTACGACCTGATTCTGCTCCACTGCGGCCGCGGCACGCTCGCGCCGGGCGGCGGCGGCTCGCGCCCCGGCGTCGCGGCGCTCTTCCGCGACGTCTTCCCCCGCGTCCGCCCGCTCCTTCTGCAGCGCCCGCGCCGGCTGCCGGGCGCGCTCTCGAACGCGGTCGAGAACATGGGCGAACGCGGCGTGGAATTCGCGCGGATTCTGGGAGAAGCGGCGGACGGTCTCACGCACGGCGAGGACCTCGAGCGACTCGGCGCCGTCGTCGCCTGGCGGCTCGGAGAAGCCCGCCTGCGCACCGAGGCCCTTCGCGCCGCGGAGGAGCTTCCCGCGAATCCGGTCCTGCGCGCGCTCCGGCTCGGGACGTGGCCGGAAGAATCCGCCGCGGTCGTGGTCGCCGCGCTCGCGGCGGACGCGTGGCGCGCGCCGGAGGCGGCGCTGGAGGAGGATGCGGTGAAGCGGCTTGCGGGCGCGCCGCGGGGGGAGATCGAGAGGATCCGGCGTGCCGTGAGCGCGGCGCCGCGGGCGCCGCTCGGGGCGTGGGGGCCGGCCGGCAGGGCGGGCGAGTTCTCGGGATTCGGCGGCCCGTTCGACGAGCCTCCCCTGCTGCTCAACGCCGGCGCGGAGGGCAACCGCCACCGTTTCTTCGCCATGGCCGGCGACGCCGCCTGGCGTATCGACGCCGACCTCTATGGCTGGGCCTGCCGGGCCGACAACGCGGCCGCGAACTATTCGGTCCGCGAGGCGAAGGCGCGCGGAAGGATCGCCTCGCTGCTGTTCCGCGGCGACGACGGCAGCCCCGCGCTCGCCCCCGACGGCACGGTGACGTTCGGCGGCGAAAGCGCGAAGTTCCCGGCGGCCGCCGGCGCCACGAGTTTCGTCTCCTCCGCCGACGTCCTCGCGTACACCCTTCCCGACAGCCACCGCATCCGCATCCTCGCCCCGAAATCCGAGGCCCTGTGACGCGGAACGCCGAACACCGAACGCCGAACTCCGAACGGGCCGAAGCGAACAAGCCTGGATCGCCGGTCCCCGCGTTACCCGCAACCCTGGCGGACCAATGGCGCGCGACGTGGCCCGACGCGCTCGCCGCCTGGTCCGCGTTCGTGCAGCTGCGCGATCCCGTGTTTTTCGACTCGCACAGAGACGCGGCGAACTACGGCATGGCGAACGAGATTGCGGCGATCCGGCTCGTGGACCAGATGGTGATGGTGAACCTGGAGGAGGTCCAGGGCCAGCGGCTGGACGAGCTGGCGCTTCCCGTGCTGGCGCACGAGATCGGGCACCACGTGTTCGTTCCGGGGAATCTGACGGACAACGCGCGGATGATCGCGGCGATCCGGCGGGCGACGGTGGGGCTGAAGAAGGACGTGTCGGGGCTGGTGGCGAATCTGTACGGGGACCTTCACATCAACGACCGGCTGTACCGGCGGGACGTGGCGATCGACGCGGTGTACTGGCAGCTCAAGGCGCACCAGAGGGGGCCGGCAACCGCGGTCTGGAAAGTGTACACGCGGGCGTACGAGCATCTCTGGCGGCTGCCGCTTCAGACGATTTCGCCGAAGGACGTGACCGCCGAGATGAACTCCGACGCGGTGCTGATCGCGAAGATCATCCGGCACTACGGGGGCGACTGGCTGCTGGGGGTGCGGCGGTTCGCGGCGATCCTGTATCCATGGCTGGCGGAGGACGAGAAGGAGGGGGCGGCGCAGACGTTCGTGCTGCGCGGGCTGAGCGACACGAAGCAGGCGGGTGCGGCGTCGGGGGACCGGCAGCCGATCCCGGACGGGCTGACGGAGATGGACCCGTCGGAGTACGAGGACGATCCGGAATTCGACGCGGAGCTCGACGACCCTCTGGGCGGGGTGGAGGGAAGCGGGCGGAAGCGGGGGTCGGCGCGCGAGGCGGAGAACACGGCGCCGGCGAAGGAAGGCAAGGGGCGGCCGGGCGCGCAGTACCGGCAGCCGTTCGAGTACGGCGAACTGCTGCGCGCGCTCGGACTGAACCTGAAGGACCACGAGGTCACGACGCGCTACTACCGCGAGCGCGCCCTGCCCTACCTCATTCCCTTCCCCGCCCGGAAGGCCCCGCGATCCACCGAACCGCTTCCCGAGGGCTACGAAGCCTGGGAGACGACGGATCCGATGGAGTCGATGGACCTGTTCGGGTCGATCGTGCGGTCGCCGCGGGTGATTCCGGGGGTGACGACGGTGCAGCGGACGTACGGGGAGTCGCCGGGGGCGGACCCTGCGAAGCGGCCGATGGACCTGGACATTTACGTGGACAGTTCGGGGAGCATGCCGAATCCGTCGCAGGACGTGAGCTACCTCGCGCTGGCGGGGGCGATCCTCGCGCTCTCTGCGCTGCGGATGGGCGCGAAGGTGCAGGCGACGCTCTGGAGCGGCGCGGGGCAGTTCACGAAGACGGAGGGGTTCGTGCGCGACGAGAATGCGATCCTTGGCGTGATGACCGGCTACCTCGGCGACGGCACGGCGTTCCCGCTCAACGTGCTGCGTGATACGTACGCCGAGCGGAAGGTGGACGAGCCGCCGGTGCACATCGTGGTGATCTCCGACGACGGCGTGGACACGATGCTCCAGTCCGACGAGAAGGCGATCACCGGCGAGAAGACCTGCCGGACCGCGCTCGAGAAGGCGCGCGGCGGCGGGACGCTGGTGCTGAACATCGCGGCGAACTGGAAGGGGCGGCTGGCGCGGCTCGAGGAGATCGGGTTCCGGATTCACGCGGTGCAGGACTGGGAGGAGCTGGTGGAGTTTGCGCGGCAATTCGTGCGCGAGACTTATCGGGATGAGTAAGGACAACTTCAAGAGGACAACTTCAAAGAGCAAGTAACTTCAAAGAGAGAATTTCAACTTCAGGGGGGGGAGATGGGGACGGAAGTCCGGAACGAGAAACGAGGAACGGGTAACGAGGAACGGCGCGCGTGACGCTGCCCCCGCTCTCCGAGTTTCTGCGGTGGCTGCGCGAGATCCCGGCGCCGTTTCGCGGCGCGCCGGCCGGCTTTCCGGGCGGCCGGACGCAGGTCCGCGCGGTCGTCGCGGACCTGTTTGAGACCCATTTCGGGGCGGCGCCGCCGAAGAATTACCTCGAGGCGTTCGACCGGTCGGATCCGACGGAGTTGGCCATCGGCGGCCGGGGAGGCGACGGACGCGTCGAGCTGAACCGCCTTCGCTGGGTCCTGGCCGCGTGCCACGTGCTCTGGCATCCGTCCTTCCGCGCGATGCCTCTTCCCAAGGCCGGCGTGCAGAAGCTCCTGAACCAGGGGCTGGCGGAGCTGGCGGCGGTCGTGCCTTCGGAGCGGATCGTCGACTCCGAGGAGCGGCGGGAGGAGCTGGTGCGCCGGGTGCTGGCCGCACTGGGCCTGCGGCTGGGGGAGGAGACGGCTCGTGAAGCGGAGGACCGGCTGGCGCAGGTGAACTCCGTGGAGCGGCGGCGGATCGAACTCGAGGCGGCGGAGCGGGAGCGGCGGGCGCGGGAGGTGCAGGAGGAGATCCGGCGGAAGGCCGAGGAGGAAGCGGCGGCGAAGTCGTCGCGCGAATGAAAAAGAAAACATCGGGAAGAGCGGTCCGGGTGGACGCCGCGCTGCGCGCGCGGAGCCCGCTCATCACCGCCGCGGGCGCGCGGACCCTGCACGCGCTGTGCGAGCACCCCCACGCCCCCCGCTGGAACCACGCGGCGGGCGACCGGCTCCAGCGCGCGGACCTCGACGCCGTGCGGAAGTTCGCGGACGACCTCGAGGCGCGCCGCGGACCGCGCGGGCCCGCGCCCGCGCCCGCCATCCTCCGCTGGACGGCCTCGCTCGCCCCGCGGGTCCCGACCTTCCGCGACCGGATCCCGGCCGGGTTCGACCTCGAGGCCGGCTGGGACGCCATCCCCACGATGTCGCGCGAAGACGTCGCGACGCGCGCGGGCCGCCTCGTGCCCGACGACGCCGACCTCTCCCGCATGATCGTCTACCGCACCGCCGGCACCACGGGACACGCCCTCCTCGTCCCCCACGACCCGCGCGCGGCCGCGTGCTACTCGCCGATGCTGGAGTTCGCGCTCCGGCGGCACGGGCTCCGGCCTCGCTTTACGGACAGAATGGTCGCGTGTTTCCTGGTCGGGGCGCAGGCGAGGACCGTGACCTACCCCACCGTCCTCTCCGCTTGGAACGGCGCGGGCTTCGCCAAGCTCAACCTCACGGCGGCCGACTGGAAGGCCGCCGGCTCCCCGGACCGCTACTTCGCCGACCTCGCCCCCTGGTTCCTCACAGGCGACCCCGTGTCGTTCGCCGAGATGCTCCGCACCGGCATCCGCCACTCCCCCGCCGCCCTCGTCACCACCGCCGTCGCAATGAGCGCTTCCCTCAAAAAACGCCTCGCAAAATCCTGCCGCTGCCCCGTGATCGACTGGTACTCCCTCACGGAAACCGGCCCGCTCGGCTACGCGTGCCCGCGCGGACGCGGGTACCACGTGCTGCCGCACGACGTGCACCTGGAAGCGCTGGATGCGGCGGGCCGCCCGGTCGCTCCGGGCGCGCGCGGCGAGATCGCCGTGACCGGCGGGCGCAATCCGTTCCTGCCCCTCCTCCGCTATCGCACCGGCGACTGGGGCCGCCTCGACTTCGGCCGCTGCCCGTGCGGCGACCCGATGCCGCGCCTCCTCGACCTCGAAGGCCGCGCGCCCGTCGTGTTCCGGGCGACCGGCGGAAGCGCCGTCAATCCCGTGGATCTCTCGCGCGTCCTGAGGGAATTCCCGTTCGTGCAGCACGAGTTCGTGCAGCGGAGGGACCTGTCGTGCGAGCTCACGGCGCGCCCGATCCCGGGGGTGCCGCGGCCGATGCCGGCCGAGGTCCGGGCGGCGCTCCGCGCGCTCCTGGGCCCCCGGGCCGCGGTTGCCGTGAAGTTCGACGCGAAGCTCGGCAGCCGCGCGGAAGGCGGAAAGGTCGAGCCGTACCGGAGCGAGCTGCTGCTGGAGGATTAGGGGCCGCTAGAATACTGACGCTCCGGCGGTGGTGGAGCTCGCCGCCCGGCTGAAGTAGACCGGGATTGACCACGAAAATGCACAAAAGCACATAGGGTCTTTTTCGAGCCATAGCAGGAAAGTCGGGAGAGTTCCGTCAGATCTCCAACGAAGGCCAGCGGAGGTTTGCGCCGGGGGGCAGTATCCTCTTTCACCCGTTTTCATCCGCGACCCCGCCGTTCTTATCCCTCTTCATCCTTAGCAGCGGCGGCCACGAAATCAGGCTCCTCCCGGATTTCGGTCCGGTCCGCATGGAGATAAGGCGAGTGGTCGAGACGGGCATGGGGAGAAGTACGGGATGAGGTGGAAAACAGGATGAAAGACGGATGAGAACGGCGGGGTCGCGGATCACCAGGGATGAACACGGATACGGCGACGAGAGCGAACTTCCAGGTTTCGAACCGCCGCCTCGCCCCGCTACTCCCGGTAACCCGATTCCGCGAACTCCGTCGCCCATTCGTGGACGATCTGAAGGAGCCGGCCGTCGGCCTCGGGGTCCTCGCCGCGGACGGAGTCGATAAGAGCCTGGGCCGAGGCGGGGCCGAGGCGGACGAGCTCGACGCTGGCGGCCTGGCGCACGGCGGGATCCTCCGAGCGGAGAAGGGCCGCCTGTATCCGGGCGCGGCGCCGGAGGTCGGGGGTGCAGGTCTGCGCTTCCAGGAACTCCTCCATGAGCGACTCCCCCGGCACGGCCTGGGCCCGCACGGGATCGAGGGCCTCCTCGCAGTTCCGGGCCAGGATGCCGAGAACCTCGTCGAAATACGCCCCGCCGGTCTGCGCCTCGGGGAGAAACGCGCGCCGGGCAAGGAGCGCCTGGAAGGGCTCCTCGAGTTCGACGTGGCAGACGATGAGACGCCGGACAGTCTCGGCCACGAGCATGGCGGCCATGCCGTCCCGGCGTCGCGGCGAAGACTTCCGGAGCCAGGCGCGGAAGAGCGGGGCGGCCTTGCCGAAGGCTCCCAGTTCGAACCAGGCGTCGGCCACCTGGAGGCCGGAGTGCCGCCCGGCGTGCGCGTCGATCCGGCGCTCCGCTTCTTCGCGGAGCCCGGCGGCCGCCGCGGTCGCGGCGAGCTTCACCAGCGGCGGCAGGCCCGATTGCGGCCGGCGCATCGAGGGATAGAAGGACGTCCAGATGCGCGCGGCTGCCGAATTCTCGTAGGCCGTCGGCGGAATCGACGTCACTCCCGCGGCCGCGTCGAACGCGGCGAGCGCTTCCCGCGACTCCCCTTCCAGCGCCGCGGCGTCGCCGTAGCCCTCGAGCACCGCGCCGGCGGAAGGGAACCGCCGGGCGGCCGCGCGCATGACGGGCAGGGTGCCCCGGAGGCTCCGCTGGAGGACGAGCTGGTCGCGCATGAAAACAACTTCTTCTTCGGTCGCCACGCCGTCGGCCAGGCGTTTTTCGAGGATCGGGATGAAGGACGGCGGATCGAGGCCGAGCGCTTCGAGGGTCACGCTTCTTCCCGTACACTTGCGGACCGTCTCCCACGCGGCCAGGGCGTCGCCGGCCAGAACCGTCTTCATCTCCGCGAGGCCCACCGGGGTCGCCGCGATGCAGAGCGGGGCGGCGGCGACGAGGAGTGCGCGCGCCCGCACGGTTTCCCCTGCCTTGAAGAGCTTGCCGGCCAGCAGCGGCACCGCGTCGGCTCCGCCCGACTGCAGCAGGAACCGCCAGTTCATCGGCTGCGTCGCGCCGTCGTCCGCCAGGAGCTCGTCCGCGATCGCGCACGCCTCGGCCAGTTTCCCCGCCTCGATCAGGTCCTCCGCTTCCCGCGCCCTCCGCACGAACTGGTCCGTCACGGACCGCGGGTCCAGCAGGATGGCCAGCGCGAGCAGCGGCGCGAGCGTCATGGGGTCATTATAGTCAGGGGACGTCTTTTCGAAGCGGTGGTAAGGTGGGGCCATGCTTCCTTCCCTGCAGGCCACCGCGGCGCCGAAGTTCGTGGAGGAGTGGCGCCGGCGGAAGAGCGCGGCGTTCGACCTGAAAGGGAACTCGACGGCGCGGCGCACGGTCGAGTTCGAGCTGTGGGGGCGGCGGGTGCGCGCGTACTCGAACGCGAACCTTTCCGTCTACAGCGCGCAGGCGTGCAACGCGAAATGCCCGTTCTGCGTGGAGGAGCTGAGGCCCGCGTCGCGCGGGACGGAACTGGTCGCGCAGAAGCGGGTGGAGGCGGACGACGAGCGGTACTTCGGGAAGCTCGAGCGCGCGCTGGAGGCGCTTCGGCCGCTCGACCCGAGCGTGTCGGTAACGGGGGGCGAGCCGAGCAAGGACCCGAGGCTGCCGCGCCTCCTGCGCACGCTCGCGGCGCGCGGGGCGCGCAAGCGCACGATGACGACGAATGGCTCGGGGCTGCTGGACGTACGCGAGGGGCGCCCGCTGGTCGAATGGGTCGTGGCGGCCGGGTTGCGCCACCTGAACATCAGTCGCGCGCACCCGGACCAGGAGACGAACGCTTCGCTGATGAGATTGAGGGAGGGGTTGACCGTCGCCCAGCTTTCCCGGGTTGCCCAACTCGCGCGCGCCGGTGGCGCGCGCGCACGGCTCTCGTGTGTCCTGCTTCGCGGGGCGATCGACTCGCTCGACGGAATCCTCTCGTACCTCGCCTTCGCCGAGTCCGTCGGCGTCGACAACGTCGTCTTCCGCCAGCTCATGCTCGCCGATCCCGCCACCACCCTCCCCGGCCCGGTCACCCGCTTCAGCGACGCCCGCCGCGTCCCCCTCGAATCCCTCCTCGACTCCGTCAGCGCGGATCCGCGTTTCAGTTTTGTCCGCCAGATCGTAGGCTACTACTACTACGTCGAAGTCTGGCGCTGCCGCGGGATCGACGTGGTGTTCGAGGAAGCCGACCTCGCGGCGCTGGAAGCGGCGAAACGGGCGGACCCGGACCTGATCCACGAACTCATCTTCCACCCGAACGCCGAGCTCGCTTCGACGTGGCAGCCCTGGGACGGAGTGCTGGGATGAAGGACCTTGTCGTCCGCGAGCATCGCGTCCGGATCGACCTCGGGCCGCAGGTCCTGAGGGTCGAGTGTCCGGAGGACGTGACGTGGGACCCGGCGCAGGCTGAGCCGCCGCTTTCGAAAACGATCGGGCCGCTCCGCTCCGGGCGGTTCGTGTCGGCGTCGGTGCTGGCGCAGAAGGCGAAGCTGTTCGACGACGGCCTGTTCGCCGCCGTCGAGCTGGCCGCGCAGGGGGGGCAGGGCAAGTGCGCGGGCAAGGCGCGGCTGCTGGAAAAGGTCGCGCTTCGGCTTTCGGGCATGGAGGGCGCGCGCGTGGGCGAGGCCGCTGCGGTCCTGCTCGCGGCGTGCGAGCTGGGCGGGCTGCGCGTCGCGCAGTCGGCCGGGATCGCCGGCGCCGTCCGCCAGTCGCTGACCGAATTCCTCGCCGATGAGATGCGCTCGAAACCTCTCGGCTTCTACACCTGGTCGCCGGGGCTGGAGGCGATCTTCCGGCAGGACCGCATGCTTCAGACGGAGCTCAAGGACCCCGTCGGCGTCGAGATTCTCGCGCGGGCGATCCACGGCACCCCCGAGGTCCGGACGCTTTACGAGCAGTCCCTGGGCCTCGCCGAACGCCTGACGAATCCGTTCGTCTGGCAGGATCTCCGCCCGCTGCTCAAAGCCCTCGACGGCGGCGAAGAACCGAAAGCCGCCGGAAAAGTCTCGTTCCTCCCGCCGTCGGAATCCCCCGAAGGCGCGCTCGTGAAACGGCTTTTCGGCAACTCCCCGATCCCCCCCGGCTTCAACCTCGCCGACGAGCTCGTCAAGCGCATCGTCTCCGGCGACCTCTGGCTCACCCCGAAGGCCGACTCCGGCTGGTACGACCACGTCGTCTGGTCGCTCGAGCCCCTCGTGGTGCCCTTCCGCATGCCGGAGGGTGCCAGACTCGACCTCGGCGAACGCTACAAGGCCCAGCTCGTCGACCTCTTCAAGGGCATCCTCGCCCTTGCCCGCGAAACCCACGTCAAGCAGGTCGAGTCGCCTCAGGCCGGCTGCGGCCCCCCGGAACGCAGGATCACGATCTCCCCCGAACTCTCCGCCGAGCCACTTCCCTCCCACTACCTCCGCCGCGCCATCGGCTACCGCCTCGTCCGCGATCTCCTGGAAAGCACGTTCGGCGAGGTCGCGCTCGCGGAGATGCGCCGCATGACGCCCGACGGTCCCGGGAAGATCCCGCTCGCGCGCGAGCTCACCCTCATGGAAGCGCTCTTCAACGGCGCCTACGTCACGACGATGCGCGAACTGGGCCTCGAGCCCGACCCGAAGCTCGCCGCGGGCCGAACGGGCGGCGCCGACGCCGACGCCTCGCGTTTCGCGGGCTGGGCGGCCGACCAGACGGAGGATCCCGACCTCTTTCGCGACTCCCGCATGATGGTCCCTGTCTTCCGCGACGTCGAACGCGGCCTGACAAAAGTCTGGGCCTTCCTCGGCTGGTCCAGCCGTCCTGTCGACGTGTCGTTCAAGGTGCCGCCCAAAGTCACGGTCACGCCCGCAGGCCTCCGCATGCCCGGCGCGGTCGCCCCGGTCATCGAGTTTGAGAAGGTGCGCTACAGCCTGATCTACCCGGTCACGGTCGAGGCGTACGTTTCGAAGCTGATGAACCGCGCGGAGTTCGCGGCGCACTGCGATCTCTATGGAACGCGGAAAGCGATCGTCGACAACCTGAAATAGCATCGGGATTGCCGGGTGGCGATCTTGCGGGCCGCGGGTTCGTTCCTCGTTACTCGTTACTCGTTTCTGGTTCCGTGGGGCGGCTGGCCACGGTGTCGCCCCGAGCTCCCGTGTTGCGGAACGAGAAACGAGTAACGAGGAACCAGGAACGCATTTCCGCGACCCGCCGCCGACGTCCGCAGATTCAGAAGACCCGGACGGTCTGCCCGGTCTTCAGCGCCTCGTCCAGCAGCTTCCCGATGAGAGGCACGTACTTCAGCCCCGCCAGCCGCGCGGCGTGCGCGAATTCGCTTCGGATCTCGAGGTAGGGGTTCGGGTTGACCTCGATCACGAACGGCTCGTCGAATTCGTTCACGCGCACGTCCACCCGGGCGTAGCTGCGCACCTGGCAGGCGCGGCAGGCCTCGCGGGCCGTGTGTTCGATCTTGCGGCGGAGGCCGGCGGAGATATTGCGCGCGGGCTTCACCTGCGTGCCCTTGTACGCGGCGGAATTGCGGTAGAACTTGGCCGCGCGGCCCATGATGTGGAGCTTGCGGGCGGGGAGGCCGGTGAAGTCGACTTCGAGAAGCGGGAGCACGCGGTCGAACAGCACGCCGGCATAGATCTCGCGCCCGGGGATGTACTCCTCGGCCAGCACCGCGTCCTTCGTGCTCCTCAGGAGCTCGCGCACCCGCGTGCGCAGATCCTCCGACTTCTTCACGAACGACACGTCGCCGATCGAGAGCGAAGCGTCGGAGCGCATCGGCTTCACGAACAGCGGAAAGTTCAGGTGCCCGCCCACGAGGTCGGGCTTCTCCCGCGTGAACACCGCGAACTCCGGGTACGCGATGTTGTGGTACTCGTACAGCTTTTTGGAAAGCGCCTTGTCGAGCGCGAGCGCGAGCCCGATCGACGGGTTCCCCGTGAACGGAATCCCGACCAGCTCCAGCACCGCCGCGACCCGCGCCTCCTGCTTGCCGTCCCCCCGGAATTCCTCGCACAGGTTGAACACCACGTCCGGCGCCGACTTGCGGATGCCGTCCACGAGCGCGTCGATTTCGAGGGGGACGGGAAGCGGCACGGGCAGGTGCCCGAGCCGGACGAGCGCGCGCGAGACCTGGAGGACGACGACATCGGGCTTGCGTCCGCCGGGCGTATACGGTGAGTAGAGGACGAGCACTCGTTTCATTCGGCGCGGATAGTAACATCCGATCGCCGTTGTGAAAGCGCAAGCGTCGCTCGCCGTCGCGAGCGCTCGATTGAACGCAAGCCGGATCCGCGGTCAGGTTCGGCGTTCGGAGTACGGCGTTCGGCGTTTCGTCCACAACTCGTTGCGTTCAACGCCGAACCCCGAACTCCGAACCCGATCGCGCGACCGCAGGCGGTCCAACCGTCCCGTCTTCAGATCGAATTCTTCTCACGCTCTCAGGGGTCAACACCCCTCCAGCGCCTCGAGCAGCATCTCGTAGCTTGCGAACCGCCCCTCCTTGTCCTTCGCCATCATCTTCTGCAGAACCCCGTACACCGCGGGCGACAGATTCGGCCCCAGCGAACTCACCACCGGCAGATCCTCTTCCTCGTGCTTCCGCATCACCGCGAGCGCGCTCTCCCCGCGGAACGGCGGATGTCCGACCAGCATGTGAAAAAGCGTCGCGCCCAGCGAGTAGATGTCCGAGCGGAAGTCCACTTCCTCCCCGCGCGCCTGCTCCGGAGACATGTAGAGCGGCGTCCCCATCACGATCCCCTGCGACGTGAGCCCCGGGTCCTGCCCCTTGAAGAGCCCGAAGTCCGTGATCTTCACCTGCCCCTTCGGCGTCAGCATGACGTTTTCCGGTTTGACGTCGCGGTGCACGATCCCTTTCTCGGCAGCCGTCTGGAGGCCGCGGGCGATCTGGCCGCCGAGGGCGAGCGCGCGCCCGAGCGGAAGGCGGCCCTGGTCGGCGAGGAGCTTTCGCAGCGTTCCGCCCTCGACGAACTCCATCGCGAAGAACGGCGGAGTCTCCTTGTCGCTGATGAAGTAGATCTGCGCGATGTGAGGCGAGTTCAGGGCCGCGAGCGCCTGGGCCTCGCGCTTGAAGCGGCTGACGAACTTCGCGTCGGCGGAGAGCTCGGGGCTCAGGACCTTGACCGCAACCGCGCGCTGGAGCCTTTCGTCCAGGGCCTTGTAGACGGTCCCCATGCCGCCCTGGCCGACCTTCTCCTGCACGACGTACGGGCCCAGGCGCCGTCCGGCCGCGGGCGCGGCGGTCGGGGAGCCGGCCACGAGCGTCTCCTGGTCCCCCGAAACCGACGGCAACCCCCGCACCCCCTGGAGCTGATAGGCGGGCACCGGCCTGCTCGAGCCCTTGAGCGCGACCTGCACCTCGGTGCCTTCGAACTGCTCCTTCACGATCTCCCAGGTCCGGACGCTGGCCAGGACATGGCCGGGGGCGGCTTCTCTCTGAAGTGCGTCCGCGAGGGCTACGTTCTTGCCGATGACGGTGTAGTCCACGCGGTGCTCGGAGCCCACGTTGCCGACGGTCGCGTAGCCGGTATGGACGCCGATCTGGACGTCCACGTGCGTCGCGGCCGGGAACCAGCGGCGGCGCGACTGCCGGACCTTGTCGCGGAGCTGAAGGGCCGTCCGCACCGCGCGCGCCGCGTGGTCCTCCTGAGGCACGGGATCGCCGAAAAACGCGAGAATCCTCGCCGTGATGAATTTGTCCAGCGTGCCGCCGTTCGCGAAAATGATCGCCGTGGTCTCGCGGCGGTAGTCGTTGAGCAGCTCGATCACCTCTTCCGATTCCAGTTCCGCCACCAGCTCGTCGAACCGCGCGAGGTCGGCGTAAAGGACGGTGATGAGGCGCTTCTTCGGCGCCAGGTCCGGCGCTTCGCCGCGCAGGATGGAATTGGCGATCTCGGGCGACAGGTAGCGCATGAGGCGGTTGCTGCGGTCCAGGAGGCCGAGCTGTTCCTGGACCTTGGCTTCGAGCCCCCGGTTGGCCTCGTGGAGCTGCGCCTCGTGCTCGCGCAGCTTCTCGTTGCGCACCGAGAGCTCGGCGTAGGCCTTGGAGAGGCGCGCCTGCTGGTCCCAGATCTGGTCCTCCAGCGCGACCAGCTCCGTGCGGTCCCGGAGGCCGACGAGCACTCCCGCGGCGAGCGGACTCGTCCAGACTTCGAACTGCCGCTCGCCGAACCGGAGGACCGCGCCCTCCTCGAGCCCCGCCGGCGCCGCCGCCCCCGCTTCCGCCCCGGTCGCTTCCCGGAACGCGCGCGAAGCGAGCCGCAGGCGGCCGTCCGTGCCGCGGACGGCGAAGGCGATCTTGCCGTCCTCGAGCAGGGCCCTCAGGACGTCCGGGTCATCCGGCAAAGATCGCTCTCCGCCGGTAGAGCGGCTGCACGGCGTGCCAGAAGCCGGGCATCATGGGGATGAGGGGAAGTGCGGCCTGCTGGCGGATCGGGTGGCGGGAGAAGCCGATCCAGACGGAGACGGCTCCGTCCGGGAGCATGGTGCCGCAGCCGACGACCGACCGCACGCCGCGGGGCCGCACGAAGTCGTCCTGGGCCGGGATGAACGGGCTGCCCGGGGCGTTCTCGACGTGAAACAAACCGAACGCACGCGATACGCCTTCCAGGTGGATGCCGCCGCCGGTGCCGATCACGATGTCGAGGTCGAACCCGATCTGCTGGAAGCAGCGCGCGAGCATCGGCACGGTCGTCACGGTCTGGCGGTTGAGCGGGATCGCGCGGTGTCCGGACGAGGTCGCGCGGTCGTTCCACGCGGCGTCGTCGCCTTGCGTCCCCATGAGCGCGAGAAAGCGGTCGCCCGGAGCGGGCGAGAGCCCGAATTTCCCGCGCGCGAATTCCTGTCCCCCGCTGTCGAGCGACGCGAACGGCAGCGAGAGGTACACGCGCGAGAGGACGAGCGAGCGCTCCTGCGAAGGGCCCGAGACGCACGCCCTGTACAGTCCGGACGCGAGCCCGTCGCAGGCGGCCTGCACCGAGCCCGCGGTTTTGAAACCCGGCGCCAGCCCCTCGACGAAGGCCTCCGGCGCGCCGACATCCAGGGCGGTCAGATCCATGCGCCCTCCCTCCTTTGGAGGATTCAAACTACTCGCCCGCCCGCCGGCCTTCCAGAGTTATGTAAGCACGTTGACTTTCACCGCCCGCCGGATTCGCGGCCGGGTTCGGTGTTCGGAGTTCGGCGTTTCGTCCGCAACTCGATGCGTTCAACGCCGAACCCCGAACTCCGAACGCCGAACCCGATCGCGCGACCGCAACCGGTCCAACCACGGCCCCGCTGCCGATCTTACAACTCGATGAATTTGCCCGACCGCACCCAGTTCGACGCCAGCGTCGTCACGAACGCCGTGAGCCGCACCACCATCTCCTCCTCGCGCCCCTCGAGCGTCCCCAGCTTCATCTCCCGGAGCCGCGAAATCAGGTGCTTCACCGCCGCGAGTACTACCGGCTGCCGCGCCCCCGTCCAGTAGCTCACCTGCTTCACGATCTGCTTGTGCTTCTCGTCCGCCCATGCCGCCGCCTTCGCCTCTTCCCCAGGCGGCCCGAAAATGTCGCGCAGGTCGCCGTCCGCATACCCCGCGATCTGCGCCGCGATCACCGCTCCCTCGTCCCGCCGCTCGTAGTGCTCCTTGATCGTGTACCCGAGCTCCTCCGCCGGCAGCGAGTCCACGTCGATCAGCGGCGGGTTCTTGCCGATCGCCGCCATCGTCCGCTCGACGTACTCCAGCTTCGGAAGCGCCCCGTGACCCTTGTACTTCTCGCGCCAGTCGCTTCCCGGAGTCAGCCACACCGCGAACGTCTCGGCGAAGTCCTCGTCGGGATGCTTCTGCGCGTACCACCCCGGGATGTGCTTCACGAACTTCTTCGAGAACGGGTTGGCCTCGTAGTCCTCCTGGTACGGCCGCGAGTACGGCCCGAATACCTGGTGCCACTCCTCCGTCTGGTACAGCTTGTACGCGTAGTTGAACGCGTGCCCCGCCTCGTGACGCAGGTAGAGCATCGTCAGGCGGTCGTCCTCGAGGTCCTCGCTGAACTCCTCCTCCAGCCGCTTGAGCCGCTCGTCCGCGAGATAGAACGGAATCCCGATCACCGGCACGCCCTCCGGACACCCCCACTCGTCCGACAGGTACGTCTTCGGCCGGTACGAAAGCCCCTTCTCCCCCAGCTCCTCGGACAGCTTCTTGAGCGCCGATTCGAGCGGCGTCCCCTCGATCTTGAGCTGGAGCTCGTCGATCTTCTTCGAGAGCACCGCGAGCTTCTCGGACTCCCATTGCTCGCGGGGCGTCGTTTCCTTGAAGTCCGGCATCTTTACTCGATGGTGGTGTCGCGCACGACCCGGCGGTGGAGCCCCTCGGCGGACTGCTCGAGGACCGCGCCGGTCCCGTCGGCGCGCAGTTCGACGCGCCACGCCGACGTTCCGTCCTTGCCCAGGCCTTCCCACGCGTACATCGTTTCGTCCAGCCGTGTCAGGCGGCGGCGGACGCGTTCGACGTCGAGTTGCGGCACGCGCACGAGCACGCGGTCGAGGTCTTTCGATTCGCCGGCCCTGAGGGCGAGGCGGCGGACGGGAAGCGACGCGGTGGCGTGGGCGGCGGGGATTTCGACGTCGTCGCAGCCGTCGAGGGCGGGGAGTTCGTCCCAGCCGCCGCCCGGGCGCGAGCGCGACCAGCGTCCGCCCGCGGCGCGCGTGAGTTCGAGGCGGAGGGGGTTGGAAGCGGCTTCTTCGCCGACGCCGGCGGTGACGAGGACGCGGGCGACCTTGCCGGTGGAATCGGATTCGACGGCGAGGTCGGCCCAGAAGGCGGGGTCCTGGGTGGCGAGGGGGTCGAGGCCGACGCAGTGTTCGCGGGCGATGACGGAGCCGTCGGCAAGGCGGCGTTCGGTGAGGTGGCCGGAAGCGGCGTTTTCGGGGTCCTGCCAGAAGGTGACGCGGACGGGGCGGAAGGGCCCCTTGCCGTACTCGGCCTTGGGGCCGGCGTTTTCGTCGCCGGAGCAGGAGGCGAGGAGGAGGGTGAATGCGAGGAGGAGGGGGCGCATGGCGTTGGGGGGAAGAGGGTAAGAAAAAAGGGCAGGGGTTAGTAGTTAGAAGTGAGGAGTGAGGAATTGCGAACACAAGTAATTACGGACAAATGACTTATGGAACCAGTCGACGGAAAGCGTGAGCGATGACAACCGGGATCCGAAGCAGATTTCGCGCGAGAGCACGGACGCTGGAAAACGACGGCGGCGGAGTCCCTTCAGCCAGGGATCGAGCCAGCTCACGCAGATGATCCCGGCCGAACGGACCGGATTGCAGGTCGGCGATCAGATCGGCGGGAAGCCCGGATTCGCCGTGACGGGCCCCGCACCA
This sequence comes from Planctomycetota bacterium, assembly GCA_016190145.1. Taxonomy (GTDB): domain Bacteria; phylum Planctomycetota; class MHYJ01; order WSZJ01; family WSZJ01; genus WSZJ01. The sequence goes on from JACPRD010000027.1 coordinate 16,331, forward strand.
GGCCCCCACGATCGCCCCGATCGTGTCCGTGTCGCCCCCGGCCGAGATCGCCTCGGTCAGCGCGGCGAGCGGACGGTCCCCGAAACGCAGGAAACAGAACAGCGCGAACGAAACCGTGTGAACCACGAATCCGGACGTGCCGAGCTCGCGCGCCGCCGCCTCCGCCGCCGCGCCGCCCGCGGCCAGCGCCGCCGCGCGGGCCAGCGCCGCCTTCAACGTGGGCTCGGAAACGACCTCGAGGGCGGCCTCCCAGGCGCCCACGGCGGCCAGCTCCGCCACGAACACCGCCCCTTCCACCGCGCGCCGGTCCGTGTGCGTCACCTCGGCGAAGGCCTGGGCGGCGGTGCGGCGACGCCCGAGGTCTGCGATCGCCACGCCGAGGATCGCCGAGCGCATCGCGGCGCCGTTCCCGGCCGAACGGACCCCGCTTCGCCGGCATCCGAGCCCGATCTTCAGACACGCCCGCAGCGTCCCGAACCCGATCCCCCACGGGAGACGCAGGAACCAGCCGAAGAGCGAGCGCCGGAAGGCGCGGACGGCCGCCTCGAGGTCCCCCGGATGCCGCGCCAGCGACTGCGCGAGCAACGCGGACTGTTCGGTGTCGTCCGAAACGGCTCCGGTCCGGCCGAAAAAATGGAAGCTCTCGACCCGCCCGAATCTCCGCGCGATCGCCCGCGCGGACATCCCTTCACAGGCCAGCCCCAGCGCGTCGCCGAGAGCCGTTCCGAGCAGGCAGCCCGCCAGGCGATCAGCGTGCAGGGACGACCTCCACCACGACCGGCCGGTGGTCGGACGTCGAGGACCACGCGTGATGGCAGGAACGCAGGGTGAATCCCTTCAGCACCCAGACCTGATCGATTGAGAGCATCGGGAAGGGAATCGGCCAGGTCGCGTCGTACCCGCGGCCCGCCGTTTCGAACGCCTGCAGGTGCGTCATGCGGAGGGGTTCGAAGAAAACCGAATCCCGCGGGGTGTTGAAATCGCCCGCGACGATCTCCGGCAGGTCGCGCATGGAGGTGACTTCGCGGAGGAGGGCCTCGAACTGCGGGCGCCGGGACCGGAAAGCGGACGAGGGGAAGTCCACGACGACGGCGCGGAAGAGCGATTCCTTCACCCAGAACCGGAATTCCGCCGCGCGGCCGCGGCCGTCGAGGTCGAACGTGCGGGTTTCGAGGATCTTGCCGCGCGCGATGACGACGAGCCCTCCGCCGAGCTCGCGCGATTCGTACCCGCGCAGTTCGTCGAGCCACGGCGTCGCGCCGCCGGGCTCCGCGGCCTCGACGAACCACCCGACGTCGGGGTCCAGGTCGCGGACCTGCGAGGCGATCTCTTCCCAGCCGCCGGCCCCGCGGCGGAGATTCCAGAACACGCCGCGCACCGCCGCCGACGGCGCCTTCCCCTCCGGTGGCGGATTCAGTACGAACGCCCCCGCGGCCCACCAGCACTGCGCCGCGATCGCAAACGCCAGCGCCGCCAGCATCCGCCGGTTTTCGCGCCGGAGAAACCAGAGCACCCCGGCCACGAACAGCGCCGCCGAAAGGACGCAGGGCGGCGTGGCGTAGACGACCGGCGCGACGAACGCGACGCGGTCGCGCACCGTGAGGCGCAGGATCGCGGCGACGGCGGCGAAGACGCACAACGCCGAGGGCAGGGCCGTCCAGGTTCGTTTCGCGATCTTCGCCGCCGAAACCATTTCGGAAGTCTACTCTAAGGCGCGGGCCTGCCGCACGGATGCGCAGACGAGGCGCCGAATCATGCGAAGTACCCAAGCCCTTCCGCCGCACCCGCGACGAGCAGCCGGACCGGGCCGAACTCGTGGACCTTCCAGGCCGGCTGCATGACGAGTTGCAGGCTGCGGCGACACGGCAGCATCGGCGCGAATCGCTTCCAGTTCGGGGATGGTTCCAGGTCGGACATCTTGACCTCGATGGGAAGCCAGGGAACGCGGTCGCGGACGATCAGAAAGTCGATTTCGTGTTTCTCCTTGTCGCGAAGGAAGAACAGGTCGAAGTTGCCTTCGCCCGTGTCGGTCCAGTAATGGCAGGCTTTCAGCAGGTGGAGGGCGACGAGATTCTCGAATTTCGCTGCGAGATCGGGGACGGCGCCATAGTCCCAGAGGTAGACCTTTCCCTCCCGCTGGAGCGAGCGGTGGATCCGGCTGGTCCAGGGCTTGATTTCGAACGCGTAGTAAAGATCCCTCAGCCACGCCATCCACCGCTTGACCGTCGGAACGCTTGTTTCGAGGTCGCGGCCGAGGGAAGCGTAGCTGAAGAGCGAGCCGACGCGCCCGGGCAGGAGGGCGGCCAGCATTTCGACGCGGTCCAGCTCGGGGAGGCGGCTCAGATCCCGAAGGTCCTCGCGGATGACGAGTTGTTCGCGGTTGCGCCTCCAGAGGTTCGTCCGCCGGGCGTTCTGGGAGAAGAGCGGCTCCGGGAACGGGCCGTAGGTCATCAGGGACTTCAGGGCCTCTTCGGAAGCCGCGCCCGCCGGTTCCGCCCGGGCGAACAGCGACTCCAGCAGCCGGTCGGGGGCCGGAACGTCGGGGCGGTCGAGCTCGCGGATCGAGAACGGGTGCATCCGGTACGCATAGTGCCGTCCCAGGAGGCTGTCGCTCCCCTTGCGATAGATGTTCAGCCGCGCGCTGCCGGTCACGAGGAAGTCGCAGGGTGACTCCAGGGTGTCGTAGATCCCCTTCAGGTTTCGCTTCCAGCGACGCTCCTTGTGGATCTCATCGAGGACGACGAGCGGTGTTTCAATTCCCCGGGCGGCGGGGACGACGGAAGAGGGGTTCAGCGACCACTCGCGCCGGAAGGCCAGCTGGTCCCAGTTGCGATACACTCCGATCTTTCGGCCCGCCAGCATCATCCGTGCGAGCGTCGTTTTTCCGCACTGCCGCGGGCCCGAGACCATCGCGATCTTGTGGTCTGCGAAGGCGCTGGAGTCGATGACCGGGTCCAGGGAGCGTCTTTTCATGTCTGGCCATTTTAACGACTGACGTTAATTTGGCCAAGTCCGGATTCTGGCCGTTTTAACGTCAGTCGTTAATTTGGTCAAACCGGATCCGAGCGTCGGTGAGGCGGCGCATCCGCGCCACACCAGGACACATGGCCCCGCCCTCCGGATGCTAGACTCCTCTCCAAATGCGCTTCGCCATTCCGTTAGTTCTCCTGGCCCTCTTCGCCTCCTCGCGCCTGGACGCCCAGGAGATGCCCGAAATCACGAAACTGGAGGCCCGGGCCGCCAAGGCCGGCGAGCATGCGGCGGGTTTCCGCGAACTGCCCCTTCGGCGGAAGGTCGACGTTGCGATCCTCGAGCGCGACCGTCACGCGGAACTGCTCGTCAGGGAAACCGAACGCGCTTTCGGAGGAGATCTCGACGACGTCGAGGCGTTCCTGGCGCGGTTCGGTTTCATCCCCAGGAAGCTCAAGCTTCGGACGGCCCTGACGGTGTTCGCGATCCAGGCCGTCGGGGCCTCCTACGACCAGGGCACGATCCGGTTGTTCGACGCGGAGGCGTCCGACGCCCAGCTCGTCCACGAGATGACGCACGCCCTCCAGGATCAGAACTTCGCCTGGGATTCTCAGGCGGAACAGGCGTCCGGGCTCGATGCGATGATCGCATTTCAGTCTCTGGTGGAAGGGGACGCGGAACTGGTCGAGCGGAGTTTCGTGGATCCCGACAGCCTGAAGGACGCAGATGCGCTCGCGCGGCTCCTGCGCTGGGAAACGGAGGTGGAAGAGGCGGCGGCCCGCGCGAACGTGCTGACCGTGCCCGCCGTGTTCTCGCGCAGCCAGACATTCTGGTACACGCGGGGGGAGGAGTTCGTGTTCGAGCTTCACCGGAAAGGTGGCTGGGCAGCCGTGAACCGCGCGTGGGGTTCGCCGCCCGAGACCACCGAGCAGGTGCTGCATCCGGAGAAGTACCTGGCACGCGAGCACCCGGTCCGGCTGGACACTTCCGGACTCGAAGCGGCGCTGATCGCGGACGGGTGGGCGATCCGGTACGCCTCGACGGCGGGCGAGCTCCTCGTCGAAATCTGGCTGGAGCAGCGCTCGCCGCGCCCCTTGGACGTCGCCGCCTGCTTCAAGGCGGCCGCCGGCTGGGGCGGAGACCGGGCGATTCTCGCGGAACGCCGGAAAGACCGGCTCGGAATCTGGGTCACGACTTGGGACACACCCGAGGACGCCGCCGAGTTCTTTGCGGCCGCTCGCCGGAACCTCCGCGGGGACGACCTGGGCGAGGACACCGCCGATCGCGCGGTCCGGGACGCCTCCGACGGCCGCCAGGCCGTCGCGCGCCGCGGCGCCGACGTGCTCCTCGTGCTCGGTTCGCCGGGCTCCACGATGGGGATCGTCGAGCGCGAGGCCTGGAAGTCGACGCAAATCGTTCCGGTCGAGAAGAAGTAGGCGGCTTAGAGCGCCGCTGCCTTCCGCGCCAGTTCCGGCAGCTCGAGCATCCGGCCCGCTTTGACCCCGCGCGACCGCGCGAGAAGCGCCGCGCCGCCCGCGAGGCCGCCGGACAGAAGCGCAATGCCGCTTCCCCATTCGAGGAAGCAGAGTTTGCCGACGCCGAAGGTGAGGCCGAAGACGAAGGCGAGGCCGAAGGCCCAGTCGGCGAGGTCGCGGGAGAGGCCGGGTTCGGGGGCGACGCCGCAGCGGCGGGCGATGGCGGCCCAGCCGGGGCCGGAGGGGCGGACTTTGAGGAAGAATTCTTCGAGGCGTTTCGAGTCGGTCTGCGGCAGGAGGTAGGTGGCGAGGAGCCAGAGGGCGGTGGTGATGCTGACGGTGATCATCATCGTGTGCACGAAGTTCGGCTGGAGGACGTTGAAGGCCTTCATGACCTCGAGGCTCGACGCGACGGCGACGCTTCCCATGACCGCGACGAGCTCGCTCCACGCCGAGACGCGCCACCAGTACCAGCGGAGCATGTAGACGAGGCCGGTGCCGGCCTGCATGGCGATGAGGAGCTGGAAGGTGCGGATGAGGCCGTTCTGCTGGGTGGACATGAGGTAGGCGATCCAGGCGGAGATGGCGAGGAGGACGGCCATGAAGATCTTGGAAGCGCGGAGGTAGTGGGTGTCGGGGGCGCCTTTTTTCATGAAGCGTTTATAGAGGTCGCTGGTGAGGTAGGAGGCGCCCCAGTTGAGCTGGGAATTGATCGTGCCCATGTAGGCGGCGAGGAAGGCGGCGACCATGAGGCCGCGCAGGCCGGTCGGGAGGAGGTCGCGCATCATCATGGGGTAGGCGAGCTGGCCGTCTTTCAGGGCCGGGTAGAGGGCGAGGGACGCCACGGCGCAGACGATCCAGGGCCACGCGCGGACGGCGTAGTGGGCGACGTTGAACCAGAGCGTGGCGAGGAGGGCGTGGCGCTCGTCCTTGCAGGCGGCCATGCGCTGGACGATGACGCCGCCGGCGTTGGCGTTCTTGTTCGACCACCACTGGACGGCGAGGTACATGACGAAGACGGCGAGGGCGGAGTCGAGGAAGGAGCCGGACCAGGAGAAGGCGGGGGTGAAGTTGAGGACCGCGTCGCCGCGGGCGGCGACGGCGCCGGCCTTGACGGCGACCATGCCGCCGGCGGCGTTGACCGCGAGGACGGCGAGAGTCGTGCAGCCGACGATGGCGAGGCCGAACTGGATGAGTTCGCCGTAGACGACGCCCCAGAAGCCGGAGACGAGCGTGTAGACGAACGCGACGCCGCAGGCGAAGGCGATGCAGGTCCACGGATCCCAGCCGACCGTGGCTTCGAGGACCTTGGCGAGCCCGAGCGTCGGGAGGCCGCCCATGAGGATGCAGTTCATGGGGACGGCGAAGAGGAACGCCTTGAAGCCGCGGAGGAAGGCGGCGGGTTTGCCGGAGTAGCGGATTTCGGCGAACTCGTTTTCGGTCATGACGCCGGAGCGGCGCCAGAGGCGGGCGTAAAGGAAGACGGAGAGGGCGTGGCAGAAGGCGAAAGACCACCACTGCCAGTTGCCGGCGATGCCTTCGGAGCGGGTGAGGGCGGTGACGTAGAGGGGGGTATCGGCGGAGAAGGCGGCGGCGGCCATGGAGGTGCCGGCGAGCCACCACGGGAGGGAGCGGCCGGAGAGGAAGAACTCGTTCAGGCTTTTGCCGCTGCGGGCTTTGAAATAGACGCCGAGGGCGACGAAGCCGCCGCAGTAGGCGACGATGATGAGCCAGTCGAGCCAGGACAGGGTCATGCGGGGCTCCGTGGGAGCTGATGTTTTACATATTATAAAGTATAAATGTAGGGACAGGCACCGTTTTTTCGGATTCTTGTACACTTCCCCCCATGCGCCGAACCCTGCTCCCCCTGCTCCTCTGCCTCGCCTCGCTCTCCCCCGCCGACCCCGAAGACACCGAAGTCCTCGCTTCCCGACTCGCCTCCGAAGACCCCGCCGTCCGGCAGCGCGCCGAACACGACCTCCTCCGCCAGGGCCAGGCCGCCCAGGCCGCCCTCCTCAACGCCTCACGGTCCGAAGACCCCGAAGTCGCCCAGCGCGCCAAAGCCCTTCTCGAAAACCTCGTCTGGCCGGATCCCGGCCCCGCCAGCGGCGGACTCCGCCTCGGCATCCGCGCGCGGGCGTCCTACGACGGGAAGGAACCCGTCGAGTTGCGCGCCCGCCTCCACAACACCACCGACCACGACCTGATCCTCGCCGGCGCCCACACCCCCGAACCCGGCGAGTACCACCACCTCCTCCTCCGCCTCGACGGCGACGAACTCCACATGTGCTACCGCGCACGCCTCCCGCTTCCCGATCTCCCCGAGCGCCTCACCGTTCCCGCAGGCGACTGGGTTGAGTTCTCCTTCCATCCGGAAACCTGGTGCGCCCAACCCGCTCACAGCAAGTGCAGCACCGTGGACCTGGCGCCGGGGAAGCACAACCTCCGGCTCTCGCTCGTCCTGAAAGGAGAGCAGGAAGGGGTTTGGAAGGGCCGCGCGGACTCGAACGAAGTCAGGTTTTCCGTCGGAGATTGAGAGCGTCATCAGACGTTCCGCGCCCCCGACGACTCGGAAGTCCGGTCGCCGCCGGGGACGCGAAACGCCGGAATTCTACGGGCTGCCCTCCGGACGCGGCTCGGGCTTCTCACGGGGCGGCGGCTCGTGCCAGTGGTGCTCCACACGCCGGTGCGTCCCGTAGTACACGGCAAGGCAGACCGCCGCGATCAGCCCGATGAACAGCGCCGAGATGATGAACCAGTGGTACCCCGCCGACTGCATCGCGTGGGACGACTGCGCCAGCGTCTGCAGCTCCGAGGTCTCCATCTTCCCGAGCGCCTCGCGCACCTGCTCCATCGGCGCGCCGGAGCCCGCCAGGCGGCCTTCCAGCGCCGCCAGCGCTTCGGCACGCTCCACACCGGCACGCGGCGCCGGCGTGTCGCACATCCCGGCAATCGCCGGGGTCGAGAACGCCAGCAGCGAAACCACGGCGCACGCAAGCAGGGAGTTCCTGATCGTCGCGTACATGGGTTCCTCCTTGAGTTGTCCTTCTTGTGCGATCCCCCGACGACGGCCGGAGGGATCCGTTTCACTCCGGGCGGGCCGGCGCGTTGTATCCGCGGCGCCCCCGCGATCCGTGGATCCCGCCGCCGGGTCGAACGCCGGGCCGGCGCCGTGGGCTAAGTTGCGGCAGGGATCGTTTTGAACCGGCCCGACACTCTATTTACGCCGTCTGGGGCGGAGAGCTTCCGGATTCCGGGGAGAATCAATGGTGGTGGTGATGCCGGTCCTCCAGCGAGTCCACCACGAGCCACACCCCGCAGCAGCACCCCGCCAGAATCAGCACGATCCCGACGATCAGCTGCGCGTGGTACCCCGCCGCCCGCATCGATTCGCAACTCTCCGCCAGCGCCACGAGCTCCCGCGTCTCCAGCCGCTCGAGCCCCTTCCCCGCCACCTCCGCCGGAACGCCCCACTCGGCGGCGCGGGCTTTCAGGGCCTGAAGCGCCAGCTCGCGCTCCGCGCCCTCGCGCGGCGCGGGAGTCGGGATCATCCCCGCGAGCGCGGGAGTGGGGAACGCCATCGAGGACAGGACGGCGGCGGCGACCAGGACGGCACGAAGGCACGTGCGCATGAGTTCTCCTCCGAAATTCCCCCTGGAAGAGCGCGGCGCGTGTGCGGAGGGCATTCTAACACTCGCGGGTCGCTTTGGACGAGGCGCCGGTCGCGCGTCTCCGTCACTTCACCCTGAGGATCTTGTCATTGGAATACTCCCGGAAGTGCTTCTCGAGATCCGACTCGGCCAGCTCGGTGAAATTGCTGAACGTCCCCCCGTCGTCCTCAACATTGGCTTCGTCCAGGGTGTAGGCGGCGGACCAACCCACGTACCATTTTCCCTCGACCGAATCAGAGAACTTGAAAAAGTAGACTCGCTTCGCTTCTCCCGAGTCCTCGTCCTCGAATTCCACGATCTTCAGCGGCTCGATCCGGACCGGCGTTGACCCCAGCTCCGTAGGATATTCGAGCCACTGAACCATGTCCGCGATCGCCATGTCGGACTGGTTCAGGTACTTGCCCGGGAACAGGCGGCGCGAGCCCGCCTTCTTCAGAACCAGGTATAGAAGAGCGCGCTCGCTGGGAAGTGCGGCGAGATCTTCCAGGATGCCGGCGGGGACCGGTCCCTTACGGCGAAGAATGGACCGGATCGCGAAGATTCTGAGCGTGTTGTCGGACAATTGCAGCCCACGTACGAGTGCCGCGTCGACCCCGTCGGCCTTCAGGTATCCTGCAATGTCGAGCAGGTACTCAAGCTCTTCGTGGGCGCGTTGTGCACGCTGCGGGATCGATTTCAGTTCCTCCTCGTCGGGTATTCTCCGTGTGCGGCGGCCGTAGGCCTCCGCGAGATCGTCTCCGCGCAACTTCACCAGAACTTCGATCCGTTTAATCAGGAGCGACTCGACGTCCGGGTGTTCGGCCAGGCTGAACGTCCCCGCCTCAAGGTGGGATTCAGCGATCGAGAAGAGATGGACCCTATCGTCGAGCAAGGGGGCCATCCGGAGAAGCCTGGGGAGGTTTCGGGGCAGCCAACCGTCGTCATCCGGGTAGGAGACCCAGGTCAGGTCAAGACTGCGGCTCGAGGCGCGCCCGAGCAGATTCAGGAACTCCCCGGATGCCGCTTCGCCGGGAATCTTCGCAATGACGCTCAACGCCTCCTCCCGCGCGTGCTCGTGGCCTTCCAGGCGGTCGTAGATTTCTACGACGGCGGGCAGGAAGTCGGGTACGGCCACTCCCTGCATCTTCTTGAGCGCGCGAGCCGCCCGACGATCCGACGGATCCTTGGAGGCGGTGAGTTCCGGCAACCGCCGGATCAGGCGGACGAGCTCCTCTGCAGGAAGGTTGCCCTCCTCAATAGCTCGGACCGCGGTGTCTTGCCGGTCGCGGTCCGGATCGTCCAGCCTCCGAAAGGCGTCATCGGCGGTCCGGACCTCGGTCGCCGGCTCGTCCTCCGCCCGAACTTTCTCACCGGGGACGAGGAGGAGAGCACAGCGCACCAGGAATACACCGGGACCCGCGATCGACCGGAGCGGAGCCGGATTCAAGAACCTCGGCTGTCGCGAAGCAGAAGAGGATTGAATCGAGAGCATGTCTCCGCAGGATCCTAGCCGAGGAAAAGTCCGCGGTTCAAGTTCAGACTCCGGCAGCCGTCCAGTCACGCAGGCCTGTCGCCCGCGAGGAGTGCTTGCAGCGCGAGCACCGTCGTCCAGTTGCGCGCGGTGGAAGGGGATCCGAGGAGGCGGTCGACGAGCGCGCCGGCGAGTTTCGAGGTGCCTGCGCCGCAGGGATAGTGGATCCAGACTGCGTCCCCCGCGGCCTTGAGCTTCTCGCCCGCCGTGGCGCGCGCGGCGAGCGCCGCGACGGCGCCGGCCGCGGGGGGCGCCTTCGAGAGGACGAGCATGACCCGATTCGGCTCCTTGTTCGACGCGGTCAGGAGAGGATTCTCCGCCGCGTACCGCGCCCACTCGGCCGCCGTCCGCGCGACGATGTCGACGGGAAAGCCGAATTTCATTTCGATCGCCGCTTCGAGTTTCAACCCGGCGGCCCCGGCGCCGCCCCCCGCCGTGAACACGACGTTTCCGCTCTGGATGTACGTCGCGACGTCCCTGAATCCGGCCTTCTCCGCGAGCGCGCGCAGGTCCGCCATCGGCACCCGGCGATGCCCGCCGACGTTGATCCCCCGAAGCAGCGCGACGATCCTCGGCATGGCGCGCGACTGTATCACGAGACCCGCAGGGCCGGCGACGCGCCGGGATTGATGCCAGCGCGCCCCCGGGACTACGATCCGCCCTCATGACCCTGCCCCGCGAACGGCGGATCGCCGGCGTGCTCCTGTTCCTCGCCTCCCTGTGCGCCTCCTGCGGCAAGTCGGGCGACGACCCGGCGAAATCCGCAGGGACCTCAGGCTACGGCCCTTCCGAAAATAGCTGCGACGCCTGGGAAAAGGTCATGGCCGCCCTCGCTACCCAGCGCGCTTCCGGCGCGCTCCCCCCCGTCCCCGACTTCGGCGCGTTCCTCGCGAAGGACGCCGCCACGTCCAAAGCCTTGGACGCCGCGTGCGCGCAGGCCGGAATGCCGAAAGACCTCTTCCTGAAAATGAGCGCGCGAATGCACAAGGGCCTGGAGCTCAAGAAGAAGGCCTGGGCCAAGGTGGGCAACAACTCGGGCGACGTCAGCGAGCAGGTCACCGTGACGCTCGGCGAGGGAGATCCGGGATTCGACGCGTGGGTCAACAACAACTGGAAGCGGATCGCGCTTTTCGAAGATCAGCTGAAGTAGCACCAGCGTCCGCGCCGTGCGATGGGCCATCGGCCCGAAGCGACCTTGCTACGGCGATCCGGGGGGGTCTGCGGGCGGCTGCGGCGCGGCGTACTCCCGCCTGTCCAATCGATTGCGCGCGACGATGGCGGTGAAGAGAACAGCCAGCCCGATGAGCGAGATCGCCAGCCCGATGCCCCCATAGGTGAGGATCGCGGATTCAAAGGCCTTCTGCAGGTCTCTCGGCGTGGGCGACTTCATCGCTAAGACCTTGTCGGAGCCCCGCGTGATTCCGTAGACCGCGCCGATCAGCGCGACCGCCGGGCCGGCGACAATGAGGAGCACGCCGATCCGGTGCCGGATCCGCAGCGCGTTGCGTCGCTGTGAGAAATCGACGTTCATCGCGGCGATGCTATCAGGTCGCGGGTGCCTCCTGAATGCACGGATCGAGCCTCCGGCTTGACCGGTACAATCCTGAGATGAGACCGCTCCTTGTCATGGCGGCGCTGGCACTCACCGGCTGTGAGAAACCGACGCCGGGGCTCGTGCCTGCGGTCAACCTCGTCAAGGTCGTCGAGGCCGGCGACATCCAGCCGGGATCGACGCGGATCACGCTGACCGCAAGCCGTGAGTTGCGTCGGGAGGGCGTGCCGGCGACCTTCGCGGATCTCCCCGAGCGGGTCAAGGGCCCGGCGGGAGTGCGGCGCGAACACCCGATCCTGATCGAAGCGGACGCCAGCCTGAAGATCCGCGACTTGATCCCGCTCCTGGAATCCCTTCTTGCCGGCAACAGCGTCAACCTGTCTTTCCTTGTCGCAACGGACCGTGGACCGCGAGCGCTGACCTTTCCGGTCATCATGGAGCACTTTTGCCATGACCTCTGGTACTGGGACGGTTCACGCGAGCACCACGACTCACGGGCACACCTCTGGATTGAACTGCGGCCGGATCCGCTGCGCCTGGTCTCAGTCACGACGGACAGGGAACCACGCCTGGTCTCCGAAGAGCCCGAACTCCGGCAACCGCAAGCGTGGTCGGGCGACCGACCGCCGGACGGCCCCTGCAGCGAGGAAACGCTCAAGACGTTCCTGGGGCGACCTGATGTCGCGGCGCTGTCGCCGTTCATACGTCTTCGACTGATTCCCGAAGATTCGCTGGATTCGGCGTTTTCGACGCTGAGCGCTCTGCGCCACTTGGGAGCATCGGTACTCCCTGAAGTGCACGACAAGCCCTAGGCACCGCGACCCGGCTCGCCTAGTCTTTCTTGCCCACTTCGTTCAACTCCGTCGTCGCGAACGCCTCGTCCGGAATCTCGACGTCGCACGCCACCTTCGAAATCGTGACCGTCTCGCGCGACTCGCGGTTTTCTTTCTTCTCCACCGCTTCGCGTTTCAGCAGCTCCAGCCCCTTTTCGTCGATCCAGGCCTTCATCTCGATCCGGGCAGTCCCGCGCATGGCGACGAACGACACGACGCGCGCGGTCCGGTCGCCCAGCTTCTCGTCGGGGAGGAACGCGAATCCGGAATACGTGAGCGACGTCGGAGCGGAACCGCGCTCGAATCCCGTGGATAGATCGAGAATCGGCGCGCGCAGCGACATCTCGCGCAGCTTCTCCGCGAGGTCCGCCTTGGGCACGAATTCCTTCACGCCGTCCGTCAATCTCACGCGGAGTGTTTTCCCGTCGCACGCGGACCCGACCGTCTCCTTCTTCCCCTCGGGAGTCGTGCGGGTCAGGAGCATCCGCGCGCGGTTCCCTTCCTTGAAGTCGAGCACCATGTCGAACTTGAAGGAGTTCTTGCCCATCTGGAGGTCGGCGGAAGCGCGGATCGTGACGGTTTTCGCCTTCTGGAGTTTCGCCTCCACTTTCTTCAGGAGGGCTTCGGCCTCGGGATCCGACTTGGCTGGGTCCTGGGCGGCGGCGAGGGAGGCGAGCATGAAGAGGAGGGCGAAGGTGCGCATGGGAAACTCCCGGGTGAGGTGTCCGCGAGATCCTACAGGAGCCGGCACTCCTCTTCCAGCGCCCGCGCCATCGCGCCCGCCGTCGGCCAGCGGTCCTCGCGGCGCTTGGCGAGCGCCCTGAGGACGATCGCTTCGACGCCCGCGGGGATGCGCGGATCGGCGTCGCGCGGGCGGGGCGGATCGGCCTTGAGGATGGCGGTCGCGACTTCCTTGATGGAGGACCCGAGGAACGGATAGCGCCACGTGAGGAGGTAGTAAAGCATCGCGCCCAGCGACCAGACGTCCGCGCGTCCGTCGAGCGGGTCCTTGCCGGGCTTCACCAGTTCGGGCGCCATGAACGGAAGCGTCCCGAGCACCTGCATGTTCGAGGTCACGGCGGTCGAGGGGTCCTGCGGGCGCGCGAGGCCGTAGTCGATGAGCCACGCGCGGCCGTCGGGGGAAGCGAGGACGTTTTCGGGTTTCACGTCGCGGTGGACGAGCTTCTTCGAGTGGAGGTGATCCAGCGCGAGCGCGGCCTGGCGGACGAGATCGAGGATGGCGCGAAGCGGCTTCGGCGGGATGGCGCCGGCCTCGGACGCGGGCGTAAGCGCGCGCACCGCGTCGTCGAGGGGCACGCCGTCCACGTGCTCGATCGCGAGGTACATCCGCCCGCCGTCGGGCGGGTCGAGCACGGCTTCATACACGGCGGGGATGCCCTCGTGCCGCAGCGTCGCGTGCAGGCGCGCCTCGCGCCGGAACCGCGCGACGTCGTCCGCTTCCCCCGGCCTCGCGAACTTCAGGACGACGCGGCGGCGGAGAGTGGGCTGCCAGCCGGCCCAGACTTCGCTGAAGTGCGTTCTGCCGAGCAGATGCGTCAGGACGTAGCGGCCGTCCGGAAACGAGGGGGGGTCGCCGGGCCGGTCGCCCGCCGCGCCGACGGCGACCAGGACCGCCCCGCGCGCGTCGCCGCATTTCGCGCAGCGCCCGCTCGCCGTCCTCACCTGTTCGACAGTCCACACGGCGCCGCACGCGCAGCAGAGCATGGATCGCGCCGGCGCGCCGAACGCGACGCCCGCGCGCCGGAGCGCCGCGGCGAGCCGGTCACCGTCCGCCGGCTTGAGCAGGATCCCGAGCCCGGGTTCCCCCGCGCGTTCGAGGCCGACGTCGACGTCGGGAAGCGCCACGGCGAGGACGAACGGCACGCCGTCGCCCGCCGCGCGGCGTTCCCCGAGGAGGTCGAGCCCGGTCTTTCCGGCGTCGAGCGCATGGTCGGCGACGACCGCGTCCGCCCCCCCGCGCGCAAGCGCCTCCGCCGCGCCCGGGAAGGTCGCAGCTTCCAGGGCCTGGGCGCCCGCGCTCTCGACAAGCGAGCGCAGGACCGCCCGTTCGGCGTCGTCGTTTGAGACGATGAGGATCCGAATCATCAGTGGCGGGACTCTACACGTCGCCACTGCTCCGCGCCAGCAGCGGGTCGCGCTCAGGATGTCGGTGCCCGATCTTGCTCTTGATTGCTGAAGCTGGATCCATCAAGATATGCCCATGAAGACGTCTCCCTTGGCGACACGAATCCCCGCTTCCCTGGCTCGGCAACTGGACCGCGCCTGCGAGTCGTTGGGATTGCGGAAAAACTTCGTCATCGAATCCGCGCTTCGCGACAAGCTCGAGGATCTCCTCGACGCCCGGGAGCTCGAGGACGCGATTCGCACCGCTACCGGGTTTCACGAATGGGAAAGCGTCAAGGCGGCGGGCCGAAGCCGGCGCCGCTGACCTGGCGGGTCGAACTCGAGACTCGCGCGCGGAGAGAGTACCTGGACCTGGAGTCTTCGGTCGCAGGTCGCGTTGCGGCCGTCCTCGACGATCTGCAGAAAAATCCGAGGCCGCCCGGTGCGAAGCGGCTGGTAGGCATCGCCGGCTTCAGAGTGAGGGTCGGAGACTGGCGGATTCTCTACACGATCGACGACCCAAATCGCCTCGTGCGCATCTACCGGATCCGCAACCGCAAGGACGTTTATCGCGATCTGTAGGCAGCGGATCAAACGCCGAACACCGAACTCCGAACGCCGAACCCGCCCGACCGAGTGCGCTCTCAAATCGTCCGGACGTACTTTTCGAGCTCGACCTTCCACACCGGAATGCCGCAGTACCGGTCGCCTTCCGGACAGCTCGGCTTGATTCCGGCCAACCACCGCAACCCGCAAGGCGGCAGCAGGTAGCGCCCGATCGACGGGTTCACGGCCTTGATCTGCTCGGCCTCGTCCTTCGACGCGCGCCAGATTTCCTCCTGCGCGTTGTAGCAGAGCCGCGCCTTGAGCTTGTGGTGAAGGTTCAGGAGGTCGCTCGACTCGCTGAACCGCACGGCGACGGCGTTCGGGAGCACGTAGGAGGCGAACTCCGCGGGGACGCCCAGCGCCTTGAGCTTCGTGAACGCGGCCCACGCGCGGTCCATCGCCTCGCCGAACAGCCGCCCGCCGACGTCCGACAGCTTCACCAGCTCCGGCGTCACGAAGTCCGGCTCGTCGTGCAGGTGCGCGAGCAGGACGGGCCGCGACGCGGGCGTCATGCGGTGCCGCTGGTCCTGAGAGTCGGCGGTGTGCGAGATCTTCTTCTTGAACGTGTACGACGGATGGTGAAGCGTCCTCGACAGGTGTGACAGCGTCGTGACGTTCATCGACTCGCCGAAGAACCGGTTGGACTTCGGGTCCAGCGCGAGCCGGATCGCGTCCTCGTCCGAGAGCCGCGCCTCCGGCAGCCCGAACACCTCTCGCACCGCGTCCGCCAGCCCCTTCTCGTTGTCCGCCTTCCATCCCGACAGCACGCTCGTCCGCCCGCCCAGCTTCGCGTCGAACTCCGCGCAGAACTCCCTCGGCGACGGCCGGAACCGCTGCTGGATCGCCGTCTCGGGCAGCTCGGCCTCCGGGATCGGCTCTTCCAGGATCGCCCGGAACAGCGGGTCGACGCGCAGCAGCTCCTCCACCATCAGCCGCACCAGCTCGCGCGTCTCCGCCGGCGCGTCGGGCTGCTCGCACATCCGCCAGTAGCGCAGGAGCGTGAGCCCGCTCACCGTGTGGTACATGTACGCGAAGATCGACACCGGCAGCACGTACCGCGCGATCTCCTGCGCCTTCTTCTTGACCTCCTTGTCGTACTTGCGGTTCGTTCGCCGCCCCGCGAACCGCTTGTAGTACTCCTCCCCCGTCACCGGCGTCAGCGCCTCGATCAGCTTCTGGTACGTCCGCACCTGCGCGTCGCACGTCTCCGTGTACAGCTTGAGCGCCTCCCCCGTCATCGGCGGCACCGCGTACGTCCCCTCCTTCACCTCGACGTAGCGCTGGCTGACCTGTTCCGAGTTATAGAAGGGGTGGCTGTGGAGGAACGCCCAGATGCAGTGCCGCGACACGCGGTCGAGCGCGAACTGAAAATGCGCGTGCTGCAGGGTCGTGTGGTGCCCCGCCTCGTAGATAGACTTCGCGAGGGCATCGCGCCGCTCCTCCTTTTCGCGGCGTTTCGCCTCGTTCTTCTCCTTGTCGCCCCCGACCTCCTCGGGCGTGATGATCCCCTTCGACGAATAGCACGTCCGCGCCGTCGCCACCGCGTTCTCGAACGGCCGGTCGAAGCTGTTGACGATGCGGACGACGGGGGGGCCGCTGAGGAATGCGGTCATAAGGAAACCTCCGGGCCTGACTTTAGGGTAACTTGTCGGACGAAGCGTTGCCGGGGAAGGCGCGCAGACGCGATCTTAGTCGGGCGATTCGGAACGCACGAAGGGAAATCACCGGAGGGTCGCCGATGTGGCTCTAGCAGGAGAGAGTGCCTGAGCCGCACGGGTGGAGGAGGAGGTGAGGATGCTTCTGCACTCAGGGCGTTCCGAACGGCCACGAGGGAGCTTCTCTCTCATCGCCGTCGCAAGTTGGGTGGCCGTCACCCTTGCGGGTTGCAGAGCGGCGACTGTGCCGGACCTGCCTTCCTCGGCGGACTCTCCTGACGCAGCGAGGTCCGGACCGGACGGGAGCCCCCGGGACGTGATCGTGTT
The DNA here is from genome assembly GCA_016190145.1 of Planctomycetota bacterium. Lineage (GTDB taxonomy): Bacteria > Planctomycetota > MHYJ01 > WSZJ01 > WSZJ01 > WSZJ01. The sequence goes on from JACPRD010000027.1 coordinate 33,054, forward strand.
TCAGGGGCGGTGGAAGAGCGAGATGGACAAGGGCAATTACGAATCGCGCATTTTCCGGATGAACGATCTTGGTGAGGATCTGCGGGATCTGGGAGCCGGATACCTCCCGGCGGTCTCGCCGGACGGCAGGAAAGTGGCATTTACGAGAGACCTCGGCGAGAGGAACGCGATCTGCATTCTGGACCTCGAAGACTCGACCGCGTGCCGAGTGCGCGTGCCGGAGGCCGCCGACGGACCGCACGAATGGCGGGCGGACGGAACACCCGCCTGGAGCCCTGACGGAACCCGCATCGCGTTTCCGGCCTACGCATCCGGTCCTGGAACCCATGGGGTCGCCATACTCGACCTGCTGACCGACGAGATCGGTTTCCTTGCCACAGGATCCGCGAGTCTGCTGACGTGGCCCGAGCCCGGCAATCGCGTCCTCTTTCGCCACGGCGTGGACCGGTGGCAAGCCGGCTGTTTCCTCACGACTCTCTACGGTCTGTTCTGGGTCGAGCCGGCGTCAGGAGAGACGGGACGGTTCGGGGACCAGATCCTGACGACCTGGGAGATCGCACCCCTGCCTGATTCGCCGGAGGTTCTTGTCGTGCTGGGCTCCGTGAGCCGCCGGCTGCACCTGTCCGCGATCGACACCGTGACGGGCCGTGAGCGCGAAATCGCTCGGGATCTTCCGATTGCCGAGGGACCGATCTGGTCGGACCCGGGACGGAAAGCCATGCTGACCTGCGATCGGACCGAAGGGGAACGCGGATCGATCTTCCGCGAAATCGAGGTCGCGAGCGGCGAATCGCGGGTCATCGGGAACGCCGGCGGATACGATTGCGTCGTCCTCATGGATTGGCTGCCGCGATCCTCGCGACTACTGGTCTGGTTCCAGAAGGTCCGCAGGACCATGATCGAAGAGGACTACCTGGCCGTCGTAGATCCTGTGAGCGGTGAGCTCACGAGAATCGGCCCGCCGGGCCTCGAATTCTCCATGCCTCAGGTTCGACCGGCGGGGCGATAGCCACCTTTATCCGCGCCCGCGCCCCTCGATGAAGTCCGCGAGTTCCCCCACGCCGGCCGCGCGGATGCCGGGGCGGAGCGCCGCCAGACGCCTGGACGCGGCGGATACTTCGTGGACAACGCAGGCGCGGACGTCGTGGCCCGTAATGCTCGCGCGCAGCGCCGCGAGACTGCGGGCCATCTCCGGCCGGGGCGTCCGCGTCGCCTTTGCCTCCAGCAGGACCAGCCTGCGGTCCCCCTGGTCCACCACGAAGTCGACTTCGAGTCCCCGCTCGTCCCGGAAGTAGTACAGGTTCGGCGCGAGGCCCCGGTTGACGCGCGTCTTGATGATTTCCGAGGCGACGAAGCCCTCGAAGACGGGCCCGAGAAAGGGCGATGTCCGGAGTGCCGCCGGGGAGGGGATTCCGAGAAGATGGCAGGCGAGGCCGGAATCCACGAAGTAGAGCTTCGGGGACTTGACGAGGCGCTTGCCGAAGTTCTCGAAGTAAGGCGGCACGATGAGGATCTGGCCCGTGACCTCGAGTATCCCAAGCCATTCCGTGATCGTCGGAACGGAGACTCCGAGGGGGGCGGCAAGATCCGTCTTGTTCAGCAGATTCCCGCAGCGGCTCGCGACGAGCGCGAGGAACCGGCGGAAGGTTGACAAGTCGCGGATGGAACTGACCGCCCGGACATCGCGTTCGAGGTACGTCTGCACGTAGGAGCTGAACCAGACGGCGGCCGCCGCCGGCCGCGCCAGCACCTCGGGAAAGCCTCCCCGGAACGGCGTGACCCTCGGAAACTCCGTCAGGGACAGGGGCAGCAGGCGGAAGACCGCCGCGCGCCCGGCCATCGACTCGGTCACGCCTTTCATCAGGGGCGCCTCCTGCGAACCCGTGAACAGCCACTGTCCCGTCCGCCGCGGAAAGGCGTCGATGCGCGCGCGGACGTGATTGAACAGCTCGGGCGCGTTCTGGATCTCGTCGAGAACGACGGGAGGGCGCAGGTCGTCGAGAAAGCCGTTCGGATCCGCGCGGACCCGGGCGACCACCGCGGGGTCTTCGAGCAGCACGCTCTCGGCGGCAGGAAAAAGGCGGCGCAGCAGCGTGGTCTTCCCGGCGCGGCGCGGTCCGGTGAGGATGACGGCCGGGAAATGCCGCGCGGCGGAGAGCAGGGCGGGCGCAACCCGGCGCTGGATGAATCTCATGTGGTGAATATTAAAGTGTTACTTTAGAAAACACCACACTTTTCCGAGCCCTTGAAGGGTCTTACTTCGGCTTTCTGAACTGATCCGGCCACGCATGCTCCGGCCGGCTCATGATCTCCTCCAGCACCTTCTCCGCCGCCTCCGCCTTCTCCTTCGTCGCCTCCTTCTTCTTCGCCCGGGCGACGATCTCGCGCGCTTCCGGAATGAACTTCGTGTACCACCGCTCCGCGACCTCGTACATGCCGTGCCAGTGCGTGTAGTCGGGGGCCATCATGGAAGCGCCCATGCGGGCGCGCCGGCCCTCGTGGTGCCAGATGAGGTACCAGTCCCATTCGATGTTCTCGTCGAAGTCCTTCTCCGAGAGGAGGCCGTTCTTCTTGAGCGCGGACATGATGGCGCCTCCGGGCTTCCCGAACTTCTCGTTGTAGAGACGGACGAGGTCGTCGTACTGCCTGTAAAAGCTGTTCACGTAGTCGATCGAGTGGCAGTGCGTGCAGACGTCGGTCATGCGCTGCCGTTTCTGCTGCCACGTGTCCGCGACCAGCCCGCGCCGTTTCTCCGGATCCGTCTCCTTCACCACCCCGTGGTCCGCGTCCGTGTCCATCACCAGGCTCACCGACGGACGGTTCGTCCACGAGATCCGCTCGCCCGGGTCGTGCGTCACCTTGCCGCCGTTCCGCGTGTGGCCCGACATGTGGCACGTCGCGCACGTCGGCGCCGCGCTGTAGTCCTTCCCCAGCACCCAGTCCGGCGAGTCGAGGTTCATCTTCTCGCGCAGGTCGCGGAACGCCACGCCGTGCTTCGACTCGTTGTAGATCTCTTCCTGCGGATGGTCCGGCCCGAGATGGCATTTGCCGCAGTTCTCCGGCTGCCGCGCGCGCCGCGGGGAGAAATCGTGCCGGCTGTGGCACGCCGAGCAGGACCCGAGCGAGCCGTCGAGGTTGATGCGTCCGATCCCGGTGTTCGGCCACGACCCCGGCGTCAGCACGGGCTTGCCCTTCGGATCCCGCGCGATCCGGTCGACCACCTCCCCCGCCGTCGGCCGCCCGTCCGGCCCGGGCTTGAGCTCCGACATCGTCGCGGTCTTCCCGTCCACGAGCATCACCGCCACCTTGCTCCCGTGACACTGGCGGCAACCCGACTCCACGCTCGCCATCCCGTTCACCTTCTCCGCATCCGCTCGCCCGGGGTTCTTCGAGTGCGGATTGAACGGCTCCCGCGACCCCTCGATCGTCTCCGCCAGCAGGTTGTCCAGCGAAGCCAGGATGTTCGCCGCCTTCGAGTGGTGGCTCGCCGCGAACTCCTTCGACTCCACCACGTGGCACCGCGCACAGTCCCGCGGCGTCACGATCGTCGCGATCGTCTGCCCGTAGTGGCTGAATGCGTCCGCGTCCTCCTTCGCCGCCACGTGACACTCCAGGCACGCCACCCCCTTGCGCGCGTGCGTGCTCCCCCGCCAGTGCGCCACGATCCCCGGCGAACTCTCCTCGTGACACTCCACGCAACCCTTCGACGTCTCCGGCACCGCGATGTGCGCCTCCGCCAGCCCCGCCTCCTGCCGCTTCCGCGCCACCTCCATCCCCTGCACCAGGATGAGCGAGGCCAGGAACAGAAGACCCAGCACGAAGATGATCCGCTGCTTCATGGTCAGGCTCATGGCAAGTTCCTCAATGGGCGACGACCGCTTCCCACACGGTCAGTCCGATGATCGCAAGCACGGCGACGATGCCGATCCAGACGCTGGCTTCCTGGAAGCGGGTCTTCTTCCGGATGAGGGCGTCGACGAAGGGCCAGGCGTACATCGTGAAGACGATGAAGCCCATCGAGAGGACGGCGAACGTCCCCGAGAAGAGCTTGAGCCAGCGGAAGGTGACGTAGAAGAACCACTCGGGCTTGATGACTTCGGGGGTCGAGAGCGGGTCGGCGCGCGGGCCGAGCGTGGCCGGGAGGACGGTGGAGAGCGCGGAGAGGAGGATCATGAGGACGAGGCCGGCGATGATCTCGGTGTAGAGGTGGTCGGGGAAGAAGCTGAAATGGGCGGGCTTGTCCGCGGGTTCGTCCTCGAACTTGAGCTCGGTGACGCCCTGCATGCGGATGATGGCGATGTGGACGGCGATGAGGGCGGTGGTGAGCGCGGGCATGATGGCGGCGTGGATGATGTAGAGGCGCGAGAGCGTGCGCTCGTTGTAGACGTCGCCGCCGAGGAGCATGCGCTTCATGAAGTTGCCGACGACGGGCACGTTCGAACTGATGTTGGCCCCGACCGTGGTGCCCCAGTAGGAGAGCTGCTCGTAGACGAGGGAGTAGCCTGTGAAGCCGGCGACGAGCGTGCAGAGGAGGAGGCACATGCCGACGAGCCAGTTGATCTCGCGCGGTTTCCGGTAGGCGCCGGTGAAAAAGACGCGCATCTGGTGGAGGATGACCGCGGCGATCATGAGCGTCGCCGCCCACTTGTGCACGGAGCGGAAGAACCACCCGTAGGCGGCGGTGTCGGTGATGTATTTCACGGAGTCGTACGCGGTCGACGGCGCGGGCTCGTAGTAGAACGCGAGCAGGATGCCCGTCACGATCTGGACGACGAACAGGTACGCGGGCGTGCCACCCAGCGCGAACCACCAGCGCTTGAGGTGGTTGGGCACGGGCTCGTTCGTCAGCTCGCGGAGCTGGTCGCCCGTGACGGGGAGCCGTTCCTGCAGCCAGGCGGCCAGGCCCAACGGGGGATCTCCTTTGGAAGCTCTATGACGGGTCGGGGTCGCCATAAGCCACAGGCCATAAGCCAGAAGCAACGGCGCGGTCGCGGGGAGAGCGGGGCCGCGTCCTTCGTCGGAGCCCTCCTAGGCGAGCCGTTCGGTCGGAACTTCGATGTAAAGCAGACCCTTCTCGATCTTCAGCGGGTACCGCCCCAGCGACTGCCCCGCCTCCGCCGGCGGCCCGCTCACCGCGCGCCCCTTCGGGTCGAACACTCCGTTGTGGCACGGGCAGAAGAAGCGGTTGTTCTGTCCCTCCCAGTGCACCTTGCATCCGAGGTGCGGGCAGGTGCTGGAGAGCGCGACGAAGTCCTCGACGCCTCCCGAGGTCCCCTGGCGCGCGATCGCAACGGTCGCGCCGTCGGGCGCGGTGTAGGACAGCGAGGTACCGTGCGCGAATCCCGCGACGTCGGCGACGAACAGCCAGGCCGTGGCCGCCGGTTTCGCGGGGTACAGGAACCGCCCGGCCATGGCGCCGAATGTCCCGTACCCCGCCGCGAGACCGGCGGCCATGGCGATCCCGGAGGCGCGAGAGAGGAACGTGCGCCGGTCCACGGGTTCGCCAGCGGGGGGAAGCGGAGAGTACGGGATTTCGGCCATGGGGTGCCTCGGGGAGAGGAATCGGACTTGCGAGGTCCGAATATAACCCCGTCCGGAAGAGATGGGAACACCGGGTGTTTCTCAAAAGATGCGCGGCGCAGCCGCGCCCCTTACCCCCGCCCGCGCCCGCGCCCGCGCCCGGTCGTTCGCTGCGACGAGACTGGTGCGATGTTCGAGGTGAAATGCCGGGCGCGGGCGCGGGCGCGGGCGGGGGAATGGGGGCCGCTTCGCGGCCTCGTCAACGCCGAACCCCGATCCCCGAACCGCCCTACCTCTTCCCCTCCATCCTCTTCTCCACCCCGATCATCCTCTTCGCCTGCAGCGACCCCGCGTGCATCAGCTTGTACACCACCTCGTCGCGCTTCCGGTACAGCCGCTTCACCGGACGCGGCTTGTGCCGCGAGAGCATGTACGCCGTGAGGAGCGGGAAGGCGATCGTCGAGTCGCAGTAGCTCACGATCGCGTCGGGAAGCTGCTCGGGATCGACCTTGCCCCAGGTCACGGCTTCGGCGGGCGTGGCGCCCGAGAGGCCGCCGGTGTCGGGACGCGCGTCGGTGAGCTGGATGAAGTAGTCGTGGCCGCGCTCGTCGACGTAGAGGATTTCCTGGATGAACGGCTCCGTCTGGAGGATGTAGTTCTTCGGAGTGCCGCCGCCGAGGATCAGCACCGCGGACTTGCCGCCCGAGGCCTTCGCGTCGTACACGTACGCCGCGCTCTCGAAGATGTCGCGGTTCATGTCGAGTTTCAGCTTCGACCCCGTGAGCGCCGCCGCGGCGACGTTCATGCCGATCGTGCCGTCGCCGGGCGCGGGAGTAAACACCGGAACGTCGTAGCGGTAGCACGCCGCGAGAAGCGACCGTTCCTTCAGCTTCAACTTCTCTTCCGTCGCCGCCACGTACTTCCCCAGCAGCCAGTGCAGCTCCGTCGTCCCCATCTCCTTCTGGAACTCCGGCCCGCGGCAGAGCGCCCGCACGTACGCGTCGCTGTCGAGCAGCACGTCCTGGTCGAACACGATGTCGTAGATCCGGATCAGCTTCTTCTTCCGCAGATCCACGTCGTCCACGAACGGCGAACTCTCGAACAGGTCGTACCCGATCCCGAAATGGATGTCGTGGTAGAGGTTCGCGCCCGTCGACACGATGTAGTCGATGAACCCCGCCTTCACGAGCGGGATCAGGAGCCCCGCCCCGAGCCCCGCCGGCGTCATCGCCCCCGAGACCGATACCCCCACCGTCACGTCGGGCTCCAGCACCTTCTTCACCAGCAGGTGCGCCGCTTCCTTGAGACGCGCCGAGTTGTACGCGCAGAAATAGTCGTCCAGCAGGTCCGCCGCAGAAATCCCGGGCCCCATCCCCGGCGGGTCGATCTTGCGCTTCTTGTACGGACTCCGCTTCCCAGCCCTCGCCATGCCGCCCCCCCCTCTCAAATGTTCGCCGTTCGGGAAAGAATCGGTCTGAGATGCTCCGTCGGCCGGCGGGTAGCCTCGCGCTGCCCAGGGAACGGCCGAGCCGGCTGACTCCGCCCCCCATATCAAACACCTGAGCGAGCCAGCCCGATTTTGTTCCAAACTCCGGCTGGCGAAGCACTTCCTGAGAGCGTGAGAGAATTCGATCGCAGGCGCGGTCGGGTCGAGCGAGCGGAGCGAGCGAGGTCCGACCGCACCGAAGATCGAATTCACTCACGCTCTCAGCGCGGTATTCTGCGCAGGAATCGGGGGAGGGGAAGCGATTTCTCGGGCTTACGTCCAGCGGTCGATCTGGCGGAGGGCTTCGACGAGTGAAGCGCCGGTCTTCTCGCGGAGGAGATTGACGGCCTGCAGCTTCGCGCCCTTCTTCAGGAGCTCGTCGACCTGCTGGCGGTAGGAGAACCGCTCGCCGGCCTCGTAGACGACGGGTCCGGTCACGGCCGCGGCGGTCGCGCGGCTTCCGGTGTCCATGACCTTCTCGTGTTCGAACGTGGCGGTCGGGCGGCCGACGCGCTGGGGTTCGTGGCCGGGGGCTTCGATGGGGACGCCGGGGAAGAGGACTTCGGGATCGAACGTGGCGGTGGTCTGTGCGATCTTGCGTGGAAGGGGGTCCGCGGGGGGCGGATCGGGGCGGGAAATGACGCGCGCCGGAGCCTCGGGGGCGGGAGTCTCCTCTTTTTCGGTCTCGATGTTGGCGGCCTGGAAATCGAAGGAAGTCGGCCGGTCGCTTCGGCCGGTGCGGAACTGCGATCCCGGGCGGAGGCCCGGGGGATCCGACTTGCGTTCGGCGGCCGGCGCGGCGGCGGGGGCGGGCACCGGAGGGGGA
>JACPRD010000028.1 GCA_016190145.1 Planctomycetota bacterium
GGCGGAGGGGGGCGCGGAGGTGGGGTACCAGGAGTGGGACTCGATGTCGCCCACGAGCGGCTCGATGGTGACGTAGGGGATGCAGAGGTTGATGTGACCGTCGCTGTCGCCGATTTTCACGTCGAAGGCGGCGACGACGACGAGTTCGTTCGGCGGAACGGCCTGAATGAGGAGGGGATTGGACTCGCTGGAAACCACCTTCAGGTCGAGCTTGCGGACGGCGGACCACATGGCGGAGAGATCTTCGAGCGCGCGGCGGGCGATGGCGCCCGCGAGCGCCCACTCGATGTTCGTGAGCGGGCGGTTGGGGACCGCGGGGCCCGCCTTCCCGCCCCCGAGGAGGCGGTCGATGATCGGGAACATGACCGAGGGATTGAACTCGATCATCATGTTCCCGGAAAGCGGCTCGCAGGAGAACAGCGTGAAGCAGGTCGGGTTGGGAAGCGCCGACACGTACTCCTGGTAGGTCATCTGCGAGAGCGTCCCGAGGCGCATCTCGCAGACCGTGCGCATCATCCCCGAGAGCGAAGCGCCGAACGACCGCGCGAACACTTCGTGCAGGTTCGCGAGCGCGCGGATCTGTTCCTTCGAAACGCGCTCGGGCCGTTTGAAATCGTAGAAACGCACCGGCACCGCGGGCGCCTCGGCGGCCGCGGGCCCGCCTTCGACCGCCTTGAGCAGCGCGTCCATCTCCTGCGGGTTGATCAGGTCGCTCACTCCTTCGCCTTCCTCATGTCGATCACGTACTCCTCCGGCCCCAGCCGCCGGAACTCGCGCCGCACCACCCGCTCGACGTAGAACGGGTCGTCCGTCAGCGCCTGCTTCTCCGACTCCATCGACCGGTTCAGCGCCTCGCCCGCAGCCACCTCCCCGTCCATCGCCGCCAGCCGCTCGTGCAGCTTCGTGTTCTTCCGCCAGGCCGCCGCGCTCGTCGTCCCCAGAAACACCGAAAGCCCCAACACGACCAGCGCCCAGAAACCCCACGACCCCAGGTCGAGCAGCCTCCGCGGGTCCGCCGCACGGATCGTCGCCATTCTCGCAGTTTCCTCGGGTGTGGGGGAAGAGGTTGTCGGGCGCGGCCTTTCCCCTTACGCTTTCGCGCCTTCCTCCTTATCGGCCGGGAGTCGAGCTTGCCTTTCGCCCGTCACGGGATCCGGGAGATGACGCTGGCCTTCCTCCTGTCCGCCGCCCTCGCGGCCGGCGTCTGGTTCCTCTACCCCCCGGCCTCGCCGGCTCCGTTCGTTCTCTTCCTGTTCGTCCTCTCCTTCTTCCGGGACTTCGACCGGAAACTGCCGCCGGGCGAAGACGTCATCGTGTCGCCGGCGGACGGGACGGTGACGGAGATCACGGACGTGGAGGAAGGGACCTACGTGAAGGGGCCGGCGGTGCGGATCGGGATCTTTCTCTCCGTGTTCAACTGCCACGTGAACCGCGCTCCCTGGAGCGGGACGGTCGAGTACGTGAAACACACGCCCGGCCTGTTTCTCGACGCCCGCCATCCCGACTCCGGCCCGAAGAACGAGTCGAACGCGATCGGGTTCCACGACCCGGCGCGGGATGTTAGGATGCTCGTGAGGCAGGTTGCGGGGATGATCGCCCGCCGGATCATCTGCACGGTGAAGCCGGGCGACCGGATGGCAAAGGGCCAGAGGGTGGGGATGATCAAGTTCGGGTCGCGCACCGAGCTGTACATCCCGAAGGCGCGCGTGGGGTCCGTCGACGTGAAGGTCGGGGACGCGGTGCGCGGCACGAAGACCGTCCTGGGGAGGCTCAAGTGAGGTTCGGGAAGCCCCGCAAGATCAAGGTGCGCCGTCTCAAGCACATCGCGCTGCTGCCGACGCTCGTCACGCTCGGCAACATCCTGTGCGGCTTCGCGGCGATCGTCTTCGCGGCGGGAAGCATGGCCGAGGGGAAGCGCGGGTTCGCGATGGACGCCAGTTCGCATTTCGAGCTGGCGGCCTGGATGGTGATCCTCGCGATGGTGTTCGACGCGCTCGACGGGCGCGTCGCGCGGATGACGCACACCGCCTCGAAGTTCGGCGCCGAGCTGGACTCGCTCTGCGACGTCGTCTCCTTCGGCATCGCGCCGGCGTTCCTCGCGTTCGTCACCATCGACGCCTGCGGCGGCATCATCCCCCGCAAGGTCTCGATCGCGATCTGCGGCCTGTTCGCCGCCTGCGCCGCGCTGCGGCTCGCCCGGTTCAACGTGGAAACCACGACGGACGAAGAGGCGCACATGTCGTTTCGCGGCCTCCCCTCGCCCGCCGCGGCGGGGGTCGTCGTCTCGCTCGTGCTCCTGCGCTGCGACCTCGCCGAGACGCGGTTTGCCGACGGCATCGTGCTCGCCCTGCCGTTCGCCGTGCTCGCGAGCGGCATCGCGATGATCTCCAACACCCGCTACGTCCACGTCGTCAACCGCCTCCTCCGCGGCCACCACCGCTTCGCACGCCTCGCCGAAGTCATCCTCATCGCCGTGATGATCGCGATCCACAAGGAGGTGGCGATGGCGATCGCGTTCTGCGGGTACGCCGTCTCGGGGCCCGTCCTGTGGTTCTTCCGGAAACCGGCGCCCGCCGTTCCGGAGGCGCCGCCCGCGCCCGACAACCCGGACGACATAGCCTGACGCTGGCCGCCGTCGCGCTGGGTTCCAACCTCGGCGACCGCGCCGCGAACCTGGGCCGCGGGCTGGACGCTCTTTCGCGGCTCCCCGGGACGCGCGTCGTCGCGCGGTCGGAGTTCCTCGAAACGAAGGCGGTCGGCCCGCCGCAGCCGGATTTCATGAACGCGGCCGCCATCCTCGAAACGTCGCTTTCCCCCGAAGCACTCCTCGGGGCCCTCCTCGGAATCGAGGCCGCCTGCGGGCGCGTGCGCGACGTCCCCAAAGGCCCGCGTACGCTCGACCTCGACCTCCTCCTCCACGGCGACGCCGTCCGGAACACCCCCGAGCTCACACTCCCTCACCCGGAACTCGCCCGCCGCAGCTTCGTCCTCGAACCCCTCGCCGCCATCGCACCCGCCCTTCCCGTCCCAGGCACGGGCCTCACCATCATGGATTTGCTTGCCAAAATGCGCCGCTGAGAGGACAAATCTCCCCATGGTCAGGGTGGTCCACACGATCGCGGAACTGCACAAGATCCTTTCTCCCCTGTGGCGCAAGGGCGATCCCGTCGGTTTCGTCCCCACCATGGGCGCCCTCCACGACGGCCACGTCTCGCTCATGAAGCAGGCGAAGGCCGACGGCAACGCGCTCGTCGTCGCCTCCGTGTTCGTCAACCCCCTCCAGTTCGGCTCGGGCGAGGACTACGACGAGTACCCGCGCGATCTGAACGGCGACGTGAAAGTCGCCCGGGACGCGCACGCCGACGTCGTCTTCGCGCCCTCCGTCGCCGAAATGTACCCGCGCGGATTTCTCACCTACGTCGACCAGGACAAGCTCACCGACAAGCTCTGCGGCGCCCACCGCCCCGGCCATTTCCGCGGCGTCCTCACCGTCGTCCTCAAACTGTTCAACGTCGTCCGCCCGGCGCACGCGTATTTCGGCCAGAAGGACTACCAGCAGGCCGTCGTCATTCAGCGCATGGCCACCGACCTCAACCTCGACGTGAAGCTTCACGTCATGCCGATCATCCGCGAGCCCGACGGCCTGGCGATGTCGAGCCGGAACGTCTATCTCGGGTCGAAGCACCGCCAGGAAGCCCTGGTCCTCCACCAGGCGCTGTCGCGCGCGAACGAGCTGGTGGCCGCGGGCGAGCGGAACGCGCGAAAGCTGGCGGGGGAGATCAGGAAGATCATCGGGCAGTCGAAGAGTGCGAAGGTGGACTACATCTCGGTGGTGCATCCCGAGACGCTCGAGGACCTGAACGACATTTCGGGGAAGTCGGTGATCGCGGTCGCGGCGCGGTTCGGCAAGACGCGGCTGATCGACAACGTGATCGTCGAGTAGATCCTCGCCCCATCGCCGTTGATCCTCTTTTATCGCCCTTCCCAGTCCTATCGCCGTTCATCGCCTTTCACCGAATATTCATCCGCATCTCTTGACATCACCACTTTATAATGTATACTTCAGTCATCCCCATATGAAAGGCTCCGCTCATGCACCCCCATCTCGACCTGACCTCCCGCATCATCGCCGCCTCCTTCCGGGTCCACAACGACCTCGGCCCGGGTCACCTCGAACACGTCTATCAGAACGCGCTCGCCCTCGTCCTGCGCGGCGAAGGCCTCCACGTTCAGGTCGAGTCCGTGATCGACATCCATTTCGAAGGCTCTCGCGTCGGCATCTGCGAAGCCGACCTGATCGTCGAGGACCTCGTCGTCGTCGAAACCAAGGTCACGGAATCGATCCTTCCGGGACACCAATTCCGGTTGAAGGCGTACTTGAGGTCCAGCCCCCACGAGACGGGACTGGTCGTGAATTTCGGGCCGGTGCGGGTGGAGGTCAGGAGAGTGACGATTACGGGAAAAAGAAGGAACTCGGGATGAACGGCGATAGGAAAGGACTGGGAAAAGCGATAAAAGAGGATCAAGGGCGATAAGGCGGAGAGGAGTTAACAGCGCAGAAAGTTCCCCCACCAACCATGAAACTCCTCGGCGACACCCACGGCGTCACGGTCCACACGACCACCAAGCTCAACCTGTTTCTCGAGATCACCGCGAAACGCCCCGACGGCTTCCACGAACTCGAAACCGTCATGCACGAGATCGACCTCGGCGACACCCTCACCCTCGAACCCGCTTCCGATCTCTCCCTCGAAATCCGGAATTCCCCCCTCTCCGCCGGCCCCGACAACCTCGTCCTCCGCGCGGCACGCCTCCTCGCCGCCGAAATGAAAACATCCCAGGGCGCCCGCATCGTCCTCGACAAGCGCGTCCCCCTCGGCGCCGGCCTCGGCGGCGGATCCGCCGACGCCGCCGCCACCCTCCTCTCCCTCGACCGCCTCTGGAACCTCGCCCTCCCACGCCC
>JACPRD010000212.1 GCA_016190145.1 Planctomycetota bacterium
ATCTCATTCTGCGCGAAAAGTGGGATCGGCGGCGTCCGGACCTCGCTTCGCGGCGCCGCTTCGCTCGCCCCGGCCGCTCGCCGCCCCTCTTTTCGCGCAGAATGAGAATCTCGATCACTCGGGGGGATGGCGCCAGGAGGCAAGGGGATCACCTGGTCTCCCTGCGGCAATGTGGAGCCGTCCTCATTGTGCGCGAATGGAGGCGTGCGTCGCGCGGCCGGGGCGAGCGAGCGCAGCGAACGAGGTCCGGACGCCGACGCACGCCGGAATTCGCGCACAATGAGAAGGATCGAAACGCCCTGCCTCTGGAATTTTTACCGGGCAATCGTCCCCGTCACTCTTCTGCGGACAGCCGCCCCGCACCGAATGGCCCCTCGTCACCCCTCTGCCGGTTCGGGCACCGACTTTGCTCTGGGTGTGACCCGATTCCAACCAAAGGAGGACACCATGCCTCACAAATCCAACGGCTCCGGACTGAATCTCCGCTCAAGGGCGCAGGCCCTGGGCGCCGGACTCGAGTCCATCAAGGACACCGTCGAGCAGGCCGTCGAACGCAAGTTCACCCAGCTTCGCTCCGCCTCCAGCCGCGCCGCGCGAACCGGGCGCCGCAAGCTCTCGGAGATGCGCGCGAAAACGGGCAATACCGTTTCCCGCAATCCGTTCCGCTCGCTGATCGCCGCGACCGGCGCGGGTCTGCTGCTCGGCTTCCTCTGGGGCAGACGCTGACCCCAGACTTCCGCCCAACCCCTTGCGAAGCCCAGGAGGCTCCCATGCTCGGCTGGTCCCTGGCTTTCTTCATCATCGCCATCATCGCGGCCATCCTCGGATTCGGCGGCATCGCCGCCGGTGCCGCCGGAATCGCGAAGCTCATCTTCTTCTTCTTCGTCGTCGCGTTCCTGGCGTCGCTCGTCTGGGGCATCTTCAACGGCCCGCGCTCCCATCCGCCGCCCATCTAGACGGACCACGGAAGGGTTTATGAGCCTTGAGGACTATCACAGGAAGCGCAGTTTCCGGAAAACACCGGAACCGTCCGGCCGCGGCACCCGCAAGGGCGACGGCCGGACGTTCGTGAGACGGGGAGGGTTCCATGCCTGAAAAACGGACGATCAAGAAAGCCAGGAGGCGCGCGCGCCGCGGGCAGTCTCCATCCACGCAGGCAGGGGAGTTCGTGCGCGAGGAAATCCGCCACGTGCGCGAAGGAAAGCACGGGGCCAGGTCGGCGAAGCAGGCGATCGCGATCGGACTTTCCAAGGCGCGCCGCGCGGGCGTAAAGCTCCCGCCGCCGCCCGGAGGGAAAGGCCGCGCGAGGCCGTCGAGGCGCCGGCCATCGGCCCGGCGCTCGCGCGCGATCCAGCGTGCGCTCCGGCGGGAGAAGCACTCGAGCGTCTCGCATGCCGCGCTCGCGCGTCAGGCTCACCGTGTGGCCGTCAGACGCGGCCCGTGGAAACGCCACGAAGCGGCGATGAAGGCGGTGCGGACCAAGGGCCCGGCTGTCCGGAAGGCGGCGGCCAGGAAGGCGGCGAAGACGCGCGCGCGCCACGACAGGTAGCCCCGCTTCAGCGTTCCAGCGCGCGATGCCGCACGAACCACTTCGCGATCTCCAGCACGGGCACGACCGTCGCCGAGAGCGCGAGGATAATAATCCAGTCGGCGGGTGTGAGCGCCACGGCGCCGAAGGGCTTTCGCAGGAAGGGAACGTAGAGGATGAGGGCGAGCAGCGCGAGTTCCCACCCGATGGCGAGGTTCAGCCAGCGGTTGGCGAAGGGCTTTCTGAAGACGGACAGGTGTTCGGAGCGGAAATTGTACGCTTTGAAGAACTGGATCAGGACGAGCGACACGAACGTCATCGTCATGGCGTGCGCGAGTTCGCGGCCGGAGTTCATCGCCCAGAAGAAGAGGCCCAGATTGACCGTCATCGACCATAGACCACCCGCGAACATCAGCGCGACGACCGGGCGCGTGAATACTCCCGTTCGCGGGTCGCGCGGCCGCGCCTTCATCAGGTCGGGCGCCGGCGGGTCGAACGCCAGCGCCAGCGCCGGCAGGCCGTCCGTCGCCAGGTTGACGTAGAGGATCTGCACGGCGGTGAGGGGAAGCGGCGCCCCGGCCGCGGAGGCGCCGGCCATGAGCGCGATCTCGCCGATGTTCGAGCTGAGCAGGTACATCAGGTACTTGCGGATGTTCCCGAAGATCCCGCGGCCTTCCTCGACGGCGGCGACGATCGAAGCGAAGTTGTCGTCGGTCAGCGTCATCGCGGCGGCTTCGCGCGAGACTTCGGTGCCCGTGGTGCCCATCGCGATCCCGATGTCGGCCTTCTTCAGCGCCGGCGCGTCGTTCACACCGTCGCCGGTCATCGCGACGACGTGTCCGTGGGACTGAAGGGCGCCGACGACGCGGAGCTTGTGTGCCGGCGAGACGCGCGCGAAAACCTCGATGGATTCCACCTGCTCCGCGAACGCGGCCTCGGAAGTCGCGTCCAGCTCCACGCCCGTCACGACCCGCCCCGTTCCGAGGATCCCCAGCTCCCGCGCGATCGCCGTCGCCGTCGCCGGGTGGTCGCCCGTGATCATCACGACCCGGATCCCCGCGTCGTGGCACCGCGCCACCGCCTCCTTCGCCTCCGGCCGCGGCGGGTCGATCATTCCCACCAGCCCGAGGAAAGCCATGTCCCGCTGCGCGTCCTCGCACCCCGCGCTTTCCTTTCGAGCGATCGCCAAAACGCGAAGCGCCTTCTCCGCCATCCCGGCCGCCTCCGCCAGCACTTTCCCGCGTTCCGCGTCCGTCATCGTGCACCCCGGGAGCACCGCCTCCGGCGCACCTTTCGTCACCGCGAACGTCCCGCCGCCCGCCCCGTGGATCGTCGTCATCTGCTTCGTCTCCGGCGAGAACGGGATCTCGTCGACGCGCGGATGCTCGCGCTGCAGATCGTCCAGTTTCAGCCCTGCCTTCCGGGCCACCACGATCAGCGCTGCCTCCGTCGGGTCGCCCCTCACGCCCTCCGGCAGCACGCGCGCGTCCGTGCACAGCGCCGCCGCGGACAGCAGCCGCCTCACCCCCTCCTTCGCCTCCACCCTGGCGCCGTCCCGCTCGAACCCGCCCTGTACGGCATACCCGGAGCCCGTCACGTCCAGCGCATCGCCCCCCGCGACCACCCGCCGCACCGTCATCTCGTCCTTCGTCAGCGTCCCCGTCTTGTCCGAGCAGATCACCGTCGTCGACCCCAGCGTCTCCACCGCCGGAAGGCGCCGCACCAGCGCGTTGCGCTTCACCATCCGCCGCACCCCCATCGCCAGCGAGATCGTGACGACGGCGGGAAGGGCCTCGGGCACGACCGCGACGGCGAGCGCGATCCCGAACACGAGCATCTCCAGCATCGGCTGTCCGCGGAGAATGCCGAGCACGCTGACGCCGAGGACGAGGAGAAGCGCCGCCGCCGCCAGCCACCGGCCGACGCGGTCGAGGTTTTTCTGAAGGGGCGTCGCGCCGGACTCCACGGTCTGGAGCATTCCGGCGATCTTCCCGAATTCCGTGCGCATTCCCGTCTCGACGACCACCGCGCGCCCGCGGCCGTGCGTGACCGCCGTGCCCGCGAAGACGACGTTCCGGCGGTCCGCCGCAGGCACCGCATCGCCCGGGATCGCGTCAGGCCGCTTTTCGACCGGCGTCGATTCCCCGGTGAGCGGCGCCTCCTCCGCCTGCAACCCCGCGCCCTCCAGCAGCCGCGCATCCGCCGCAAGCCGGTCGCCCGCTTCGAGGAGGAGGACGTCTCCCGGCACCAGCTCTGCCGCCGGGACGTCGTTTTCCTTCCCGCCGCGCACGACGCGCGCGCGCGGCGCCGCCATCTTCCGCAGCGCCTCGATCGCCCGTTCCGCGCGAAACTCCTGCACGAACCCGAGGGCGACGGCGAAGAGGATGATGACCGCGATGGCTGCGGCTTCGAGGGCGTGGCCGAGGAATGCGGACAGGACGACTGCGACGACCAGGATCACCACGAGGACATTCCTGAACTGCGCCAGCAGCAGTCGCCAAGGCGGCACATGCTCCGGCTCCGCCAGCCGGTTCGGGCCGAACTCCGCGCGCCGCCGTTCGACTTCGACCGCCGGTAGCCCGGCCGCCGCGTCCGTACCCAGAGTGCGGAGCACTTCCTCGGGCTTGAGGGTGTGCCAGGCCGGGCCTGGAGAGCGGGATGGCGCAGGCGAAGTCATTCAGCAAAATCTCTCCCGACAAGTGGGATTCCGAACACAGTGCAAACCGCAGGCCTCGCTGGGGAGCGAGAGGCCCCGATTTCAGCCCCGGGAGCAAGTCAAAAACCCCGTGAGCCGGGCAGTTCTGTCCCGAGGAGGCGCAGGGCGGCCGAGCTTTCCCCCCCATTCCTTGTGCCGGTGCGAGAG
This sequence comes from Planctomycetota bacterium, assembly GCA_016190145.1. GTDB lineage: Bacteria > Planctomycetota > MHYJ01 > WSZJ01 > WSZJ01 > WSZJ01. The sequence goes on from JACPRD010000212.1 coordinate 4,392, forward strand.
CAGTTTAACCATGGCCTTGCCAGGTACTACCAGGTCTCGATCGTGCACACCGTGGGATGCGTCATCGAACTCGATCCCGTGGTGGCGATAGCCGCATCCCGATGGTTCGCAGGACACGCTCGCGCGTCAGGCCAACCTATTTGCCGCCCGCCTTCAGCTTCCGGAGCTTCAGCTCGTACTCCTCGCGCAGCCGATCGACAAACTGCGCCATCGTGGGCTCAGCCTTCACCAGGGCCTCCAGAGCGCCGTTCATCGCCTCTTCGTACAGGACCGCGTCCTTCTGTTCCTCGGCGTATTCCAGGAGTCCGTTCCAGAACCTCATCCGCGTGCGGTCCTCCGCCGGGATCTTTCCGGCCTTCTTCAGCTCGAGAAACTTCTTCCCGAGCGCCATCGCCTGCTCCTTCTCGATCTCCGCAACCTCGAGGTTCGCGATCAGCGGATCGAGGACGGCCTGCCGCTCAGGCGTCATCTTCCCGAGAGCCGTCACCTTCTTCTTCGCCTCATCGAGCTTCAGTTGCCCGAACCCGAGCTGCGCGACCAGCCAGTCGTACGCCGCTCCCTTGTCGTAGTTCTCCGCCTTGCGCCGCTTGGTCCGCAACTCGAGCCCTTCCTCGATCGTCTTCGTGAATCCCGCGACGTCGAATGACCGGTCGTACCCGTGCTTCGCGAGAAGCGTCCCGTCCGCGTCGAGGACCGCGAAGAACGGCCACCCCCGACCCCCCTTCTCGTTGAGCAACTCGTCGTACGGGGCGCCGTCGATGTGCGTCGTCACGTGGCAGAACAGTACCGCCTTCTTCGCGAGGTCCGCGACCGGCTCGGTGAGGAGGGCGCCGCCCTCCAGCTTGAGACAAGGCGGTCAGGGCGAGTAGGACCGCGAGAAATACGCCAGAATCGGCTTGTTGGACTTCTTCGACTCCTCGCGCGCCTTGTCGTAGTCCGTCATCCACGGCGCCTTCCTGAGGAATTCGGAAGCGAGCTTGGCGTCGCGCCGGGATTCCAGCGAGTCCTGGGCGCCGGCGACGCCGCAGAGGAAAAGAACGGCCGCGATCGCAAGTCCTCTCATGGTTCCTCCTCAACCCGACAGAAACGGTCACATGGCGTCTACTTTACCGGAATCTCAGCGGCCGCTTCCCGGATCGCCTTACGCGCCTTCTTCGGCGCCACTTCCAGCCCGCGTGCTGCCAGCGCCCGCGCGGCGTCGTTGTCGCCGGCCCGGATCCCGTGCCGGATCAGGGCCGCCCAGGTCTTTCCGGCGGTGGAGACCTCCAGGATCCGACGCGCCAGCGCCTCGGCTTCGTCCTTCTGCCCGCGTCCCAGGTACGCCTCGTAGAAGCCGCCGCCATGAGCCACCAGTTCCGCCCGGACATAATCCGCGTACGATTTCATGGCCTCGGAGTTTTCCTCCTCCGCCATGGCGAGCGCGTCTTTCCGATGGCGGAAGAGATCGTCGACGGATTCCGCCGCGCCCTCCGCAAGATCGTCGTAGCGCCGGGCGTCGAGGAGGGCATCGAAAACGTCGTCCCTTAGCGCGGCGCGAGCCGCGCGCGCTTCTTTCACCTTGCCGAGCTTGTCGTAGAGCTCCAGCGTCGCGTTCGCTTCGCCCAGGCACGTGTTCAGGCTCGCCAGGTCGCCCGCATCGAGGGCGCTTCCCTTGCCGGCCAGGAGTAACTCTGCAATGGCGTCGCGCCGGGTTCGAAGCGCCTGGAGTGCGGGGGGGTACTTGCTGCCCAGCTGGGCGATGTCCGAGAGGAGGAACGAGCCGCGCACGCCGTAGTACGCGCGGTCGAATTCAATCCCGTGGTCGTAGCACCAGAGGTATTCCTCGAGGGCTTCTTCGTACCGGCCTTTCCGGGCCAGCGCATCGCCGTAGTCGCCCCGGAGCATGGGATTGTTGGCGTCGTCGCCGACAAGCCTGGCCCTGGCCCGCGACACCGAATCGCGCCCCTCGAGCGCGTCGCCGGCGTCTTTCAGGAAGTCCTCCGCGGTCCGGTAGCCGACGAGCCGGTCGATTTCCGTGCCGTCAGATTTGAGCAGCAGGATCGTAGGGTACGCGTCGATCCTGTACTTCTCCGCGAGCGCCGTCTCTTTTTCCGCGTCGATCTTGAGCGCGATCGCCTTTTCCCCGAACCACGCGACGACTTTCTCATCGAGCCAGGTTGTCCGATCGAGCTTCTTGCACGGTCCGCACCACTCCGTGAAGAAATCCACGACCACGATCCGGTCCGCGACTTTCGCCTTCGCGCACGCCGCTTCGAAGTCGAGCGATTCGAAGATCTTCGGCTCCTCGGCCGCAGCGATCGAAGACAGGAGAACCGCGAGCAAGCTGCTCAATCTCATAAATCGTCCCTCACAAGAACCTGTCCGAGCAGATCCTCGCACGCTGAGGAATTGGAGTTCAAGTGGCGGTTTCAGCGGTGGTCTCAGCGAGGTGCTCGGCTTCTTGCGGGAAGCACATCCCCTGCGAAGCCGTCTCATCGGCGAAGAGTCCCGCGGCCGGCGTGTGGGAGTTGTCCTCAGGATTCGAAGGAAAACAACCTGTGTTATCATCACCGTGTATGAAGTCGCGAAAGCCTGACGGCGTGTACGACCACCCCTGCGAGTACTGTGCCGGCGGACGGGTGGAGTGCGTCGTCATGCCGCGCGAGTTGATTCGGGTGGGCAAAACCGGCTTTGTGGCGCTCGAGCAGGTCCCGATCGGCGTCTGCAACCGCTGCCGTGCCAGGTACTACCACGCCTCTGTCCTCTGGCAGGCTGAATCGCTGCTGCATCGGCGTCGCGGTCGCGTCGTGAAAGTCCCTGTGGGCAGGTTCGTGCAGGTCGGCTGAGTTGCGGCGCCGGGCGGACTCGCAGGCGTCCTGAAACCCTCATCGCTTGAGCGAAAGCGCGATTCTGCGGAGCGTCGGATCCACGGAGAGCACGCGCACCACGACCACCTGCCCCGCATGCACGACCTTCTTCGGATCGCTCACGTACCCCGGGGCCAGCTCGGAAACGTGCACGAGCCCGTCCTGGTGGACGCCGATGTCCACGAATGCCCCGAAACCGGCGACGTTCGTGACGACGCCCTCGAGGATCATGCCCGGCTTCACGTGCTCGAGCGCCGTCACCGCCGGGTCGAATTTCGCCGCCACGAACTCCTTCCGCGGGTCGCGACCGGGTTTCTTCAACTCCTCCAGAATGTCCCGCACCGTCGGAAGGCCCGCGCGCTCGTCCACGAAGTCCTCCGCACGCACGGCGAGTTCCTTTGCGATAAGCTCCGTCACAGGCTTCCCCAGCTTCCGCGCGATCTTCTCCACGACGTGGTAGCTCTCGGGGTGGACGGCTGAAGCGTCGAGCGGGTTCGCCGCGCCGGGGATCCGCAGGAATCCAGCGGCCTGCTCCCAGGCCTTCGGCCCGAGGCGCGGAACGTGCTTCAGGTCTTCGCGCGATTTGAAGGGACGCCCGGCGACGATCTTCTCCGCGACCGGCCGCGTGAGGCCCGCGACGTACGACAGCAGCTCGGCCGAAGCGGTATTCACGTCTACGCCTACCTGGTTGACGCACGACTCCACGACGTGGTCGAGCTCGCGCTTCAACTTCTCTTCGTCGACGTCGTGCTGGTACTGCCCGACGCCGATCGCCTTCGGGTCGATCTTCACCAGCTCGGCCAGCGGGTCCTGCAGGCGCCGCGCGATCGAAATGGCGCCGCGCACCGTCACGTCGAGGTCGGCGAACTCGCGCACGGCCGTTTCGGAAGCGGAGTACACGGACGCGCCGGCCTCGCTTACCGCCACGAACGGGACGCCCGGCGCGGATTTGCGCAGGAATTCCTCGAGTTCGCGGGAACCGGTCCCGTTGCCGTACGCGATCCGCCCGACGCCGTGGGTCTGGATCAGCCGCGCGAGCGCGGGCGCGGCGTCCGCGCGCTCGGGGTAGATGACCGTGTTCTCCAGGAACTTTCCGGTCCGGTCGATCGCCGCGACCTTGCACCCCGTGCGCAACCCCGGGTCGATCCCCAGGATCGCCTCCCCGCGCACCGGCGGTGCGAGGAGCAGATTCCGGAGGTTCTCCGCGAAGACCCCGATCGCCGCTTCCTCGGCCCGCTCGTGCGCCAGCGCGCGCACCTCGTTCTCGATCGACGGCGCGAGCAGGCGCTCCCAGGCGTCGGCTTCGATTTTCCGGAAGAGTTCGCGGTGCGGAGACTGCGGCCGGTTGAACGTGCGGTCGAGGTGCGCGAGGATCGGCGCGGGATCGATTTCGACGGAGACGGAGAGCACGCCTTCCTTTTCGCCGCGCGCGGTCGCGAGCTCCTGGTGCGACGCGACCCGCGAGACGCTCTGGCCGAAGTCGAAATACCCCTCGAACTTCGACCGCTCGACCTCCACTCCGCGCTTCTTCCGCGAGCACAGCCGCCCGCGGCTAAGCGTCTCCCGCCGCACCCACTCGCGCGTCGGGGCGTGCTCCGCGATCCGTTCGGCCAGGATGTCGCACGCGCCCGCAATCGCCTCCGCGTCTCCCGACGCCGGACGGTGCGCCCAGATCAGGTCCGCGAGCGGCCCGTAGCCCTTTTCGCGCGCGGCCTGCGCCCGCGTCCGCCGCTTTGGTTTGAACGGCAGGTACAGGTCCTCCAGCAGCTGCCGGTCGCGGCACCCCGCGATCCGCTCCTCCAGCTCCGGCGTCAGCGCCCCCTGCTCCCGGATCGACTCGAGCACTGTCTTCTTCCTCGCCAGGAGGGCCGCGTGGAACGCGCGCCGGTCCTGGATCTCCTTGAGCTGCGTCTCCGTGAGCCCGCCCGTCGCCTCCTTCCGGTACCGCGCGACGAAGGGCAGCGTCGCCCCCTCGTCGAACAGCCGCACCGCGGCCGCGGCCTGCGCGCGGATCGCCGCGAATTCCCCGAGCAGCATTTCCTGGTGCCGGGCTGCGAGGTCGACGCTCATTGCCTCCGAACCTATGCGGCAGGACGGGGTCGGGTCAAGGCCGCACTTCGGGGCCTCACTAGCGCGACGCAGGCAGGGCAGCGGCCGAGCTGACGGCGAGCCTCGGGAGGAGGGCGAGCCTGATACCCACCCAATTGTCGATGAACCGGGGCTTGTAGGCACTGCGGCAGGCGGAGCGGGCGTGCATCATGTTGAAGGCCCAGCTTCCGCCGCGCGAGTTCCGCCAGCCCGGGTAGATCTCACCCGCATCGTCGAGGCAGTAGTCGGAGCTGTTCGCGGCCAGTCCGCGGATTCCGTACGGGGATTCATCGGAAGGAAACGCGCTCACGGACGCGGGCCTCATCCCGAGGGGCTGCGACATGTTCGTGTTTGCCCAGGGATCGATCATGTGGCGTCCCCAGGGAAGAAATCTCCGGTCGTGCCCGCGCGCGGCTTTCTCCCATTGGAGGGAGTGGGGAAGAGTGTAGAGCCGGCCCTCGCGCGCCGATCTCCAGGCCGCGAAGGCGATCGCGTCCTCCCACGAGACGCCCATGACCGGCCAGTCCTCCTCCCAGTCCACGGGCGCGTTCGTGAGCCGGTGGGCCGTGGCGCGTTTCGCCGGAGTCGCGGCGGCGAACCACTCCTCGGTCGGCACCTCGAACGGCCCCGACGGCCAGTAGAAACCCGCCTCCTCAGAGTTGCGCGGGGTTCGCTTCACCGCTCCCCCCGGGTCGGACCGGGCGAGATCATTGAGGAACTCGCAGTACTCGCGGCATGTGACGGGGAGGCACGAAAGCGCGAAGTCGTCGAGCTCCTGACGGGCGGCCGGGCCGGAGTAGGGATTCTCGGCGTCGCCGCCGCAGTCGAAGTGTCCGGCCGGGACCGGGATCAGGCCTTCGGGAAGCTCGCCGGGACGCCAGAGAGTAAGGTCAAGCTCGAGGTGCTCGCACCTCGAGACGAGGAGCGGGCACCGGACCGGGTCGTAGCCTTCGCGGCTCACGATCGCGAGCCACTGAAGCAGCGCGGCCGGGGGATGCATATCCAGCAGTTCGCGCCGCAGCGATTCTTCCGTCGCTGGCGGCACCCCCTGCATCGCCTCGCGCGCCGTGGCCGCCGCCTCGTCGTCGAGCCGTCCCGCCGAGCGCCAGCGCTCTTCCGGCGTACGCACGCCCCCGGGCCCCACCACGATCGCGAGGTCGAGGTCGTCGAACCACGCACACACCGCGTCGAGCAGATCAGCCCGATTCACCAGCCCGAGGGCGTGCGCGGCGAGGGCAAAGTGCAGTGCGGGGATCGGATCCATGTCGCCTCCGAGGGCTACCCTCCGAACGCTTCCCGACTCATCCCATGCCTCCGCATGAGTGCCTGAAGCGTCGTCCGTGACAGGAGCAGCCGGTCCGCGGCGTGAGTCACGTTTCCCCTGGCCTGCTTGAGCGCCTTCTCGATCGCCTCTCGCTCGACCGCGTCCACCAGCGCGCGCAGCCCCGCATTGTCGCCCGGCGGCGCCGCGGCGCCGCCGGCGAGCTCCAGGTCCTCCGCCGTCACGCGGTCGCCGCGCGCGAACAGCACCGCGCGCTGGATGCGGTGCTCGAGATCGCGGACGTTGCCCGGCCAGGCGTGCGCGCGCATCGCCTTGACCGCCTCTTCGTCGAACCCCGCGAACCGCTTTCTTTCCACGCGCGCGTAACGGGCCAGGAGGTGCTCCGCGAGCAGCACGATGTCCTCCTCGCGTTCGCGCAGCGGCGGCACGCGCAGCGTCACAACGCGGAGGCGGTAGTACAGATCGGGGCGCAGGCGTCCCTCGCGCACCTCGACTTCGGGGTCGCGATTCGTGGCGGCGACGACGCGGACGTCGAGCTTTCGCGGTTCGGTCGAGCCGACGCGGCGGGATTCGCCTTCCTGGAGAAAACGCAGCAGGCGCGACTGGGCGGCGGCGGGGAGTTCGGTGACTTCGTCGAGGAAGAGGGTGCCGCCCTGCGCGGCTTCGAGGAGGCCTGCGCGGGATTCGCCGGCGCCGGTGAAGGCGCCTTTTTCGTGGCCGAAGAGCTCGCCTTCGACGAGGTCTTTGGGAATGGTAGTGCAGTCTGCGACGACGTAGGGGCCTCTCGAGCGGCGCGAGAGGTCGTGGAAGGTCCGCGCAAGGGACTCCTTGCCGGTGCCGGTTTCGCCGATGATGAACGCGGTCGCGTTCGAGGGGGCGACGCGCCGCACCGTCTCGAACAGTTCCTTCATGCGGGCGCTCTCGCCCACGAGTACGCCCCGGCGGCGCATGCTCGCGGCGAGGCGCTCGTTCTCGTCGGTCAGGCGGTCGCGCTCTTCCGCATCAGCGCGGCGGCGGGCGTCGCGGAGGCGGCCCTCGGCGAGGAGGAGGGCGACCTGCGGAGCCATCGCTTCCAGCAGCGCGCGGTCGTGCGGGCCCGGCCAGCCGCCGGCGCGCGGGCCCGAGGCGACGAGGACGCCGAGGAGCGCGCCGTCGCGGCGGAGCGCGGCGGCCCAGAGGCCCTCCGCGGTCGAGCCGCTTCCCCCGGCGGCCGCGCCCGCGGCCTGGTCGTGCTCGGGAGGGCCGTCGCCCAGCCAGCGGCGCGGCTTGCCGTTTTCGGCGACGTGAAGGGTCACGGCGGCAGCGGAGACCGCTTCACGAAGCCGCCCCAGCACCTGGGCGAGCCGGTCCTCGGTCGCGCCTTCGGCGGCGGCGCCGTCGAGGAGGAGGCGGAGGAGGAGGCGCATGTTGCGGTAGTCGCGGGCGGGTTCGCCGGTGAAGACGCCGGCGAGTTCGTCGGCGCGCGGGGCGGGGCCTTCGAGGGACGGGGACCAGAGGGTGACGCGGTCGCGGCCGGCGCCCTTGGAGGCGTAGAGGGCGGCGTCGGCGCGGCGGAGGAGGTCTTCGCGGGACATGCGGCCGCCGGCTTCGAGGGTGGAGACGCCGGCGCTCAGGGTGACGCGGCTGGCGGCGAGCTGGGCGCGGACGCCGTCGACCATGGCGGAGGCGGCGCGGAGGGCGGCGTCGGAGGCGGCGCCGGGGAGGATGACGGCGAACTCGTCACCGCCGTAGCGCGCGGCGAGACCGCCCGCGGGGGTCTGCGAACGGATGATCAGGCCGGCGCGCTTGAGGACCTCGTCGCCGGCCGCGTGGCCGCGCGAGTCGTTGACCTGTTTGAAGCCGTCGAGGTCCGCCATGACGAGCGAGACGGGGCGGCCGTCGCGGCGCGAGGCCTCGAGCGCGGCGTCGAGCGTTCGGCCGAAATGCCGCCGGTGGGCGAGCCCCGTGAGCGAGTCGGTGATGGCGTCGCGGTGGACTTCGGCGTTCACGAGGGCCGCCGCGGCGAGGTTGCCCAGCGCCTGGAAATGCGCGAAGTCCTCCGCGGTCATCGGCTTTCCGGCGCCCGGACGGTCGAGGTAGATCACGCCCGGCACGCCCGCCGCGGGCCCGCCCGATTTCTCCCCGGGCCGCCACCGCTCCGCCGTCAGAACCATCGGCAGGCACAGGATCGAGCCGAGCCCGAGGCTGACGACGCTCGGCTGCGCGGCCAGCGTGGGCTCCGCCGCGACGTCCCGCACGTAAATGCACCGCCGCTCCCGCATCGCACGGTTCACGAAACTCGTCGAGACTTCCGGCATCCGGTCGGTCGGGATCTCCGCCCCCGCCGCCGTGCGGCCGATCCGCATCGAAAGCGATCCGTCGGGACCCGCCAGGAACAGGAACCCGCGCGCCGCGCCGGCCAGCTCGAGCGACGCCCGCACGATCGCGATCAGCGTCTCTTCGAAATCGAGCGTCGCCATCAGGTGCGACACCCCCGTCAGCGTCCGCAGCGCCAGGTCCCGCCGCCGCGCGCGCGTCTCGGGGGAGGGGAGTTCGCCGGGCATGGGGACGTCCTGGGGGGCGGTCATGCCGTCGAACCTATGCGGCACGGCCGGGTCGGTCAAGGCAATCGGAATCCACGAATGCACCCCTCTGGACATGCCGGACCCGGCGGCCCACAATCGAGCACCATGAAGCCTGATGCGTCCGACACCTTTTCCGCGATCACCTGTCGCCACCGTATCCGGATCCGGCGATTCATGACCAGCCTCCGGCTCCTCCTCTCGCCCGTCGTGGCCGGCTGCGGCAATCATGCGGAGTTTGCGAAGGAAGACATCACCATGCACGGTACGACGGCTTCAGGTCGCAATGAGTACGACTACGGAGCGCAGGAGTTCGCCTTCCGGGACTTCGCCATCATCCTGGAAACGGAAGACTCCCTGGAATTCACCTTCGGCGAGGAGCGTCCGGTTCCACAGGCGGGAGACACGGGCGCCGTCACCCCCGAAATAATTCGACGAACCGGAACGCCTGCCCGTCGAACAGCCCCTTGTCGCTCAGCTTGAGCTGCGGGATCACGAGGAGCGCGAGGAACGACAGCGTCATGAACGGCGCCGAAAGCGTGACGCCGGCCTCCTTCGTCAGGCGGTCGATCCTCGAGTAATTCCCGCCGACCGTTTCGCCGGAATCGGGGCTCATGAGGCCCGCGATCGGAAGCGGCAGGACGTGCGACTCGGAACCCTTCACGAAACAGACGCCGCCTTTCGCCTCGATGAGGGCGTTGACGGCGCGGCAGAGCGACTCGTCGTCGCAGCCGACGGCGATGATGTTGTGGGAGTCGTGGGCGACGGTGGAGGCCAGGGCGCCGGACTTGAGGCCGACGTTTTTCACGAAGGCGACGGCGGGTGGTGTGTCGCCGTAGCGGTTGACGACCGCGATCTTGAGAATGTCGCGCGCGGGGTCGGCGACGGCGGCGCCTGATTCGACACGGGGCGCGACTTGAATCTCGCTCGTCACGATCTGCTTGTCGATGGCCTCGATGACGCGGAGTTGGCCGGGGCGCACGGGAACGCGGAAATCCGCGGGTTTCTTTGGGGAGCAGCGGAACGCATTCACGATCGCGGCGGGCCGCGTCTCGAACAGCGCCTTCCCGTCCTCGGCGACGAGCCGGCCGTCCACCCACGTGCGGCGGACGTGGAACTCCTTCAGGTCGTCGACTTCGATCAGGTCCGCCGGGTCGCCGGCGCGCAGGAGACCCACCGGCAGCCGGTAGTGCCGCACGGGATTCACGCACGCCGCGAGCAGCACGTCGAAGAGCGGAATCCCTTTCGCCACTGCCCGCGCCGCCAGCCGGTCGATGTGGCCGCGGACGAGCTCGTCGGGGTGCTTGTCGTCGCTGCAGAGCATGACCATGCCGGGGTGCTCGCCGATCAGGGGGTGAAGCGCCTCGAAATTGCGCGCCGCCGAGCCTTCGCGGATCAGGATCTTCATGCCGAGCCGGATCTTCCCGAGCGCTTCTTCGTACGTGAAGCACTCGTGGTCCGTCGCGATCCCCGCGCCGGCGTAGCGCGCGGCCTCCTCGCCCTTGAGGCCGGGCGCGTGGCCGTCGACCGGCTTCCCGAGCGCGTGCGCCGCCGCGATTTTCGCCGCGACCTCGGCGTCGCCGAACAGGACGCCGGGCCAGTTCATCATCTCGCTCAGGTAGCGGACTTCCGGCATCTCGAGCAGCTCGCGCACGCTCCGGGAATCGATCGCCGCCCCCGCGGTCTCGAACGTCGTCGCGGGCACGCACGACGGCGCGCCGAAGTTGAACTTGAACGGCACCGTGCGGCCGTTGGCGATCATGTAGCGCACGCCCTCGATCCCCAGCACGTTGGCGATCTCATGCGGGTCCGACACCGTCGCGACCGTCCCGAACCGCACCGCGATCCGCGCGAATTCAGACGGCACCAGCATCGAACTCTCGACGTGCACATGCGCGTCGACGAATCCGGGCATGAGGAAGCGGCCCTTCGCGACGGGGTCGTTCTCGACTGCGGCGATGCGGCCGCCGTCGATCGTCACGGTGCCGGGAAACACGCGGCGCGCGGGGACGTCGACGATCTGGCCGGTAAGGCGCGTGGGCATCAGGGGTGATTGTGGGCGGAGGCCGGGGGCCTCGTCTACGAAGATCGGAAGCCGCGGACCGCCGGACGAGAACCCCGGAACGGGCCCGAGACCGTGTATCTTGTCCGTGTTCCCCCGCCCAGGAGGCCGTCGTGACGCCCGCCGAAGACGCCCGACCCGAGCGTGTGAACGGGATCCTGGGCGCAATTGCCTGGGCGGCGGCGCTCATTCACGCCGGGGCGGCGTTCGCGATGCTGCTGGTGCTGCGGCAGGGGTTCGATCCTGCGCTCACGCCGGCGGAGCGCGCCGCCTGGATCTCCGGTCACCCGGTCCTCTGGCGCGGCGGCTGGGCCTTCTGGATCGCGGGCGCGCTCTCGCTCATCGCCTTCTACGCCGCCTGGGGCGCCCGGCTCCCCTCGCGCCTGCCGGGACGCCTCGCGGTCGCCATCGCCGCCTGCGGCGCACTCTTCGACATCGGCTCTGAAATCGCGTTCATCGTGCGGCTCCCGCGCGACCTCGAGACCGTCTCCCGCCTCGGCACGTTTTACACAACCGTCGTCGCCAACGGCCTTTACTGCGTCGCCGGCTCGATCCTTACCCTCGCAACCCCGGGGCTCCCTTCCTGGCTCCGCGCGCTGACCTGGACCCTCTGGACTGCCGGCTTCGCCATGGCCGCCGCGGGGGCGTTCGCGTGGCTCCCCGGCATCCAGGCGACGACAGCCCTCCTCTCCGTGCTTCTCCCCCCGTGGTTCGTGCTCCTGGCCGCCCGCCTCGGCACATCTCCAAACGGTTGCCTTCCCGACCTCCAGAGTCCAGAATGCGCCTGCGCACCCAAAAACAAAGCAGGAGACCCCCATGGTCCTTCGCGTCCAGGAAGCCATCAACGAGCAGGTCAATAACGAACTCTCCTCCTCCTACTCCTACCTCGCCATGTCCGCCTTCTGCGAATCGCAGAATTTCCGCGGGTGTGCGAAGTGGTTCCGCATGCAGAGCGAGGAGGAGACCGGCCACGCGATGAAGCTCTTCGACTTCCTCATCGCCCGCGGCGCCAACGTCACCCTCGACGCCATATCCCGTCCGGCTCCGACCTACAAGTCCATCGCCCAGGCGTTCGAAACGGCGCTCAAGCAGGAGATCGAAGTCTCCAGGCAGATCGATCACCTCTACGAGCTCGCCTTCAGGGAGAAGGCATTCTCCGCGATGGCCGAGCTGAACTGGTTCCTGACGGAACAGGTCGAGGAGGAGCGTCAGGTGCGCGAGATCGTGGCGAAGTTCAACCTGGTGAAGAACGATGCCGCGGCGCTGCTCGAGATCGACAAGGAGCTTGGCGCGAGGTCGGCGGAGGCGAAGTAAAGATCGGTCTCCGGCGGGGGAGGGGAATCGCCGTCAGCGCGCGGGTAGTAACTCCGCGAACTTCTCCAGGTCTCCGTACCTGTTCTCCCACGTCGTGTACATGATGCCTTCCACACCCTTCGTTTTCCCGGCGGCCTCCAGCCAGTCGCGGATCTTCTCCGGCTCGGCGTCGTAGTACCCCGCGATGAGCGTCCGATGGCCGCGGTCCGCGAAGAACCTCAGGCTCTCGGTGCGCTTTTCGAAGTGCCAGCACGCCACGATCACGTCCTTGTCGAGGCCCTCCCAGGACTTCGCGAGGTCGCCGCGGACGAGGTAGTAATCGTCGTGGGCGTTGTGATTGGGGTCGAACATGTCGCTCCAGACGAAGATCCTGCCGCCGGGATTGACCTCGCGGAGGATCTTGACGCACTGCGACACGTTATCGGCCAGGATCGCGCCGGCGTCGAGGTCGCGGCGGCGGCAGGCATCGTCCTGATTCAGGACGCGGATCTCGTCGTGCGACATGAAATAGGACTTCGCACCCCAGGCCGCGTGGACCCGCTTCGCCTGGTCGCGCAGCAGCTCGAGCGTCTTCGGCTCGGACGGGCAGATCATGACCTGGCCCGAGTGGACCGTGATCGCGTGGTGGTAAGAGACGCGCAGGCGCGTGCCGTCGGCCAGCCCCGTCTTCAGGGCCGGCGGCTCGTGCCAGACCTCGTACCCGCCCGGCCACGGGACGGTGCCCATTCGCAGGTCCGCGAGCTTCTCGAACCCCTTCCCCTCGACGAGAACAGCGCCCCCCTCCCGTTTCACCGCCAGCGGCGCCCCGTCCCTCCGCACGAGGTTCACCGGGCCGCACTCCTCGAGCCGCGCATCGTCCCACCAGAGCGAGCCCGTCGACGCCCCCCACGCGCCGAGATAGATTCCGACCTCGCCCTCCTCCAGCGAATTGAAAACCACGTGGTGCTCCGCCCAGTCCTGCGTCGGCTTCACCCCCAGGTCCGTGTGGTTCAGCGACCGCTTCCCCGCGAGCACCGCCACGCGCGGCTCGCCCCGGAATGCCTCCGTCTTCACGCGCACCGACAGGTGGTACTGCCGGTACGGGCTCACCTTGACCTTCTGCACGATCCGCGCGTTCCCTCCCTTCGGATCCGTCATCCGCGCCGCGCCGCCGTCCGCCGTCACGCAGTCGTCCTTCCAGTCCCATTTCGAGAGGTCCGCGAAGTCCCCGCCACGAAACGCCACCGCCGGGTCCGCCTCCACCCGCGCCTCGCCTCCCTTCACCACGAACAGCGCCTCGCGCACGGGAAGAGCCTCCGCGAGATTCGGGTCGCGCGAGAGCAGTCCTTCCGAGTACCCGATCGGAAACACAGCCGGCACGATCTCGAGCCTGAGCTCCGCTGCGAGTTTCCTGAGGCGATCGACGTTCGCGAAATACCGCTTGTCCATGTCCTCGAGGCGCGAGAACTTCGAGTCCGCGAGCAGGATACCGGTGTATCCGGCCTTCGCGGCGCGGCGGAAGATGTCCTCGACCTGCGGGATATTGGCGTCGACCCAGAGGTTGCGGGAGACGTAGACCCAGCGGTCTTTGAGTTGAAGGGGCTCCTCCGCGCCGGCGAATCCTGCGAGGAGGAGGACCAGGGCGGCTCGGCGCATCCCGTCAGCAAACCGCAGGCAGCCTCCGGGATCAAGCGGGATCGGGCATGAGGGGCAGGGCGACCCGACGATTCGCAGCGGCTCGGAGGAGGTGATGAAGTCAATTAAGTGATGTCGTCCGAAACTCCGGCGCCCCGGGCGGGTTGAAACTGCGGACACCACGACGCGCCTCGAATCAAGGAGCCCGGATCATGACGAGACTTTTCGCAGTGAAGGCCATCGCCCTCGTGGCGCTGGCGTGTTTCGCCACCCCTCAGGCGTATGCCGGGGGGGAGGACGGGGGCAGGAACGGACACAGGAAGAAGGCCGACCGCCGGGACGAGGATCGGCGCGGGAAGAAGAAGTCGCAGATGAAGAAGAAGGGGCCGCAGCGCCCGGGTCATGGCGCGCAGCTCTCCCCCGAACGGCGCGCTGAGCTTCTCCGGGCGCTTCGCTCGCAGCGCGGTCGCGGGGCGCTGCAGGCGCATCCGGCGATGCGGCGCGCCATGATGCGGAAATTCATGATGCAGCGGGGCCGGGGAATGCAGCCGGGTCGCGGATTCGGCCGGCAGTTCGCGCCGGGGCAGCACCGCGGAGGCCCGCAGCTCGGGCGCCCGGGCGCGCGGCGTCCCGGACTCGCGCAGAAGCAGCGCAGGCACCAGCAGCACGGCAGGAAACAAATGAAGCAGGGGAAATCCCGGAAGCCCCGGGGCCGGATGATTTAGCGCTTCGCGAACGGGCCGCGGCTTCATCCAGCTGCGGCCCGGCCTATTTCAACTCGACCCATCCCGCAAACCACATCTCCGGATCGCGCTTCACGTCGATCGTCTCCGCCATCGCCAGGAGCGACAGCTTCACCTTCCCGTTGAACAGCTCCTTGCCCGCGTCGTCCACCACGACCACAGGCTGGTCGAACTTGACCATCTTCTCGTTCAGCAGGAGCGTCAGACCGGCCGCGCGCCCCGTCACCGTGAACCTGTTGCCCTCGCGCTGCACGTCGACGAGGCCGTTCCCGTCCGCCGACTTCACCCAGAAGAAGTGCCTCTTGTACTCGCGCGACGGCTCCCACACCACCCGCTTCGGCAGCGGATCGCGCTTCTTCGCGAGCATGAACTTCCAGATCTCCTGCACGCCCTCCTTCGGCAGGCCGTGGCCGATGTCCGCGTACTTCTTCCACACGTAGTCGAACGGCCCGTATTTCTCCTTGAGATCGTCCAGCACCTCGGCGGCGCGGATCGAGCTGTCGGGCCGCACCTGTTTGTCGTCCGTGGAGTTGAAGAACCAGAACGGGAGATTCTTGAGATTCGGGACGATTCCCTGCGCGAGGATCAGCTTTCCCTCGCCGTCCTTGCCCCCCACGAAAATGCCGCCAGCCATCGCCGATCCCGCCGCGAACAGGTCCGCGTGCCGCGGTCCGATCGACCAGGTCCCGTAGCCTCCCATCGAGTGCCCCGCGAGAAACACGCGGTTCGTGTCCACGCTGAACGTCCGCTTCAGATCCTCCAGGATCGCCAGCACGTACCGTTCCTCGCGCTCCGAATTCCACGCCGAGTCGTCTTTCTGGATCACCGTCGGCCAGACGTTGATCATTCCCGTGCCCGGCGCGCCGAGCAGGCTCTTGATCTGGGCCCCGTCCCCGACCCCGGCCCCCCCGCCGTGCAGCAGGATGAACACTCCCGTCGGCTGCCCCTTCTTCGCCCCGCTCGCCACCTGCATCTCGAACTGGCCCGGATAGTCCGGATGCGTGCACTTCTGCTGGTTCTTGTCCGTCAGACGCACCCCGGCCTTCGCGTACAGGAAAGCCTTCTGCGCGAGCTTGCCCACGTCCGCGCGCGACGGATGGTCGATCGCCGCCAGTCTCTCCGCGATTCCCGCTTTCTCCGCCGTCGTCTTCGCCGCGAGATACTCGCGCAGCAGCCCGTCCGCTTCCTTCATCTCCGCCGCCGACAACGCCTCCGCGGGCTTCACGGCCTGCGCGCGCGCCAGGGGCGCGATCGCCAGGAAGAGAACCGGAACCGCCAGAAGAGGCCTCATCCGGGGCATGATACACGCCCGGCGACCGATCCCGATTGGCTCGGAGCCCTCTTCCCGGTAGGCTTTTGCTCATGAATCGATTCCTCGCGCTCCTCCTGCTCCTCCCCGCTCTCGCGCCGGCGGATGTCGTGAAGACGAAGGACGGACGGGTTCTCGAAGGGCGCATCGTCGAGGAAACCGCCGAGAAGGTCGTGATCGAAGTCGAACGCAAGGGCGGCAAGGCGAAAATGGCCGTTCCCCTCGCCAACGTGGCCTCCATCGAGCGCGGCCCTGCACCGCGCGAACAGTACGAATCCCGGGCGGCGAAACTCGCCGCCGCGGACTGGCCCGCCGAACTCGAACTCGCGAAGTTCTGCCAGGAAAAGGGTCTCGTCGCCGAAGCCGGAAAACACTTCGCCCATATCGTTTCGGAAAGCGCCGGCGCCACCCAGACGATCGAAGCCCGCGCCGCCCTCCTCAAGATGGGCTGGCGCGCATTCCCCGGCGAGGGCTGGAAACCCGAAGACGCCTACTGGACCCCGAAAGGTTTCGTGAAACGCGGCGGCAAGTGGGTGACGGCCGACTTCGCCGAAGCTTACGCCGCGGTCGAAAAAGCGGAGAAGACCCTTCGCGACTTCCGCAAGAAAGGCGACTACCTCGCGGGGCTCGGTGAATACGCGAAGGAGTACCGCCGCTGCATCGACGGCCTGAACGATCTCCAGGAGAGGCAGGGCAAGCTGGCGGTCGAGGTCGAGGAGAAGCGGCTGGAGGTGCTGGCGGATCTCACGCGGATCACCGTGATCGACCTGAGGGTGGAGGACATCGACCAGCTCGCCTTCACGCAGGCGGGAGACCTCATCACGAGCCGCGGCGAGATCGTGATCGTCAAGGCGCGCCAGGACACGGCCGAGTGGCGGATCTACGAGGGACACCGGAGCGAGCTGGAGTCGCTCCACGCTGAAGACAGGCGGAACCGCGAGGAGATGAGCGCGCTCACCGAGCGCACGAAGGAGATCCTGGACAAGGCGAAGTCGGAGGGGAAGGTGCTCGTGTCCGCGGAAGGCGAGGAGAAGCGGCTGGAGGAGGTCGTGAGGGAGGCGGAGGCGAGGAGGGAGGAGAAGAGGGCCGCGATGCTGGAGAAGCTGGACGAAAACGGATTTCCGAAATAGAGGATGCCCTGAAAACAGTGCGGGCGCGCCGGTGGCGCGCCCGCGCGGGATTCAGGATCTGCGCTTCTCAGTTCAGCTTGAGCATCGGCCGGATCACGTTCCACTCGCGATCGCCCTGTCTCCGGTAGATGTACCGGATGTCCTCGCGGTCCCCGGCCTGCCAGCTCTCAAACCCGTGATACCGCAGCGCGATCAGCGCGACCTCCTGCTCGCTCGGCGTTCCGCGTTTCAGGGCCTCGACGAACAGATCCGCCGCCTTCTGGGGCAGCGATTTGCAGCGATGCTCCCACTCCCGCCACTGCTTGGTGCCGTCGGGGGGAAGGGGTTTCAGGAGGAAGCCCTGGACGGTGAGGGTTTCCATGTCTGGCGGTGCGGTGTCGCGTTTCATCGTTCGGGTCTCCTGTCTCGAAAACACCGGCGGTCGCGTTCGTATTCCCGGTCCGGCTGTCGGGCATGAAGGGGTCGATGGCGGCTCCGTCAAAAGGATGGGGGCGCGGTGAACCGCGCCCCCTTCCCCCCGGACGGCGCAACCTTAGCCGAAGCAATAGCTTGTGTCAAGGTTTTCGATTGGCACGCCGGGTGCGGCAACCTTATTTCTGCCCCGTGGTAAGGAGCTTCAGCTTGCCCTTCGGCAACTGAAGGATCAGCGCGTAACTCGCCGTCGTCCAGCAGGCCCCGAGCTCCCGGTCGGTGTTGCTGTGAAGTGCCTTCGACTCCTCCGTCGGCCGCGCGCTGAACGTTCCGTCCGGCCGCCGCGCGGCGAGAATCTCCAGGCGGAACTGCTCCATGAATTCCTTCCAGTACGCGGTGCCCAGCCACATGCAGGCGAAGCCCGCCGACACATAGTGCTGCACGGGGGAGACGTGCCCCGTGGTGAGGTCCTTGATGGTGCGCTTGAAGAACGAGGACATGCGCGCGTAGAAGGGGTGTTTCTGCTGCTCGAGGAGCGACATTCCCAGGATTCCCAGCGCCGTACGCCCGGGGTCGCCCATGCCCTTCTGACCCGGATGGTTGCTGTACCCGATCCCGCCGTCGCCGCCGGAGGTGTCGATCATGTACGCGATGCCCTTGTCGATCACCTGCTGCGACGGCTTGAACCCCGACCGCTTGAGCGCGCCGAGCGACGAGAGGCAGAAGTTGCCGACGATCTGGAGCTCCAGGTAGTTGAGCGCGTTCGGCCCGCCGGGTCCGTGCGCCCATCCGCCGGAAGCCTCCTGGTTCTTCTCGATCTGCTGCATGATCTCGGTCAGGCGCTGTTCCAGTTCCGGCGTCGGGTCGAGCCGGTACACCTCGCAGAGGAACAACGGCGAATACCCGTACGCCCAGTTCGTCTGGTTCCAGTTCGCGCCGCCGGGGCGCTCGCCCATCATGTCGCGTTCCTTGCCGCAGTTCTCGGCGACCCAGGCCGCGGCTTTCTGGATGTTCTCGGCGTACGGCCCTTCCTTCGGCGTGCTTCCCGAAGCGAGCATCGCGAGTCCCGCGAGGCAGGTCACGACGACCTGGCCGTTGGTGCCGCCAAGGCCGATCGGGAACGAACCGTCCGCCGCCTGCTGCGAGACCAGGAACTGCAGCGACTCCTCCACGAGCTTCTCGCACCGGGCGCACCCGACGGGGCACTGAGCCGCATGTGCCCCCAACGACGGCAGCTTGAGCTTGATCGCCTGCGGCTTCCCCTCGCGCGAGATCGACAGTGTCACCTGCGCGTCCTTCCGGCTCGACGCCTGCTCGAGCAGGTCCACGAACTGGTAGATCGGGTCCATCTTCTTCGACAGAAACGTCGGCCCGACGCCGACGATGATGTCCCCCTTCTCCAGTCCCCCCCCCTGCGCCGGCGTCCCCTCGAGGATGTTCGTGACCTGGATCGCCACCGACCCCCGCGGGAGCTTCAGTTCCTCGGCAGGTTTCCGGATCGGCAGCCCCTCCGCCCCCAGCACGCCGAGGTTGAACGCGTCGGTTTCGGCGAAGGCGGGCGTGACCAGGACGAGGTAGGCAATGGCCCGGCAGAGTCGGCGCATGAACCCTCCCTTTAGGATCCGGATAGTACTACGGGCGAACCGCGCCGATTGATGGAACCTCCTACTTCATCTTGAGATCCGCCTGCTCCGCGACCTTGCCCGTATCCCACCGCACGACCTTGACCGCCGCCAGCCTCCCTTCCGGCGCCGCTGTCACGGTGAACTCGTCCTTCCGCCCACCGCGCTCGACGGTCACCACGAGCTTCCCCGATTTCACCTCACGCTTCACCGCCGCCGTCTCCTCGTCCCTACCCCCCGGCGCGAGCACCGTTACCCCCAACCACCGCTTCCCCCTGAACTTGGCGTGCAGGACGGGGTGTTCGCCGAAATTGCCGGAAGGGAACTTCTCCGTCTTGAACGCCACGTCGCCCGCGTCGAGGGAGCACGGGACGATTTCGAGGGAAGCGCCGCCCGCGCGGTGCGTGGCGCGGTCCTTCGCGAGGTCGAAGGCCGAGTCGGCGTTCCCGTGGAGGAGCCAGGTCCACTCGTGGTCCTTGCCGTCCTTGACGAACCCGTCGACGACGACGACGTACGGGTCGCCGGCCGTGAGGACCAGGAAGACGCGGCCCGCAGCCTTCATCGGGTTGTAGGCCTTCTGCGCGTAGGCGTTCGCGAGGTCCGCCTGCGCCCACACGAATGTTTTCTTTTCTTCCCACTGCACCAGCTTCCCCTCGGTCACGCCCCCGCCGCCCGTGATCACCTGCCCCTTGCCGTCGCAGAGTACGAGGTTGTGCCCGACCGTCTGGTGCGGCGTCCCTTCCTGTGCGACGTTCGAGTAACCGGTGTCGGCGGCGAGGCACGCGCCGCGCGCGTAGATGAGGAAGTGGCCGATGTCGGACTGCCCGTGCGCTCCCGGGATGCGTTTCCCGCACTCGAACGCCGCGAGGAAGTCGTCCTTCTCCCAGCCGGTGCGGACCGTGAGGATTCCGCGACCGCGCGCGATGGCGACCTTCGCCGCGGGCGCCACTCCATCCGCGCCCCCGTCCTCCCACGCGAACGCGAACGCCCACGTGTGCCCGCCGCTGCCCGCGTTGCGCTTCAGGACGTCGGTCCAGAGGTGGCGGGCGAGGGGGTCTTTGAAGCGGCTCGCGGCGTAGAGGAAATGGACGCCGCCCCACGGCTGGTAGTTGCCGTCGGTGTCGTTGATCGGCAGCATCCGCCCGCGTCCCGGCACGATTTCGTTCGCGAGCTGCGCGATCACCCGCGTCAGAAACCCGCCCGCCATCGCGTCTCCCGCCCCGTACCGCGCGCACGCGTCGCTGAACGGCAGGATCCGGAAGATCCCGAACGGCCCGTACATCGTCCCCTCGTAGCACGCCCCGTCCTCGTCGAACGAGGACGCGAGATACGCCTTCATCTTCGCGTGCGCCATCCCCGCCCAGGCCGCCGCCTCCGCGTTCTCGTGCCAGAGCGCGACCGCCGCGAGTCCCACCGCCCCCATCGACGCCATCGAGTGGTTGTTCGCGTCGGTCGTGGCCTCCCACGACTTCTTCTGCACGAACCCCTCGTAGTTGTGCCGCGCCCGCCGCTCGACGATCGCCCGCAGCTTTGCCCGCGCGGCGTCGGTCAGCAGGTCCCACGTCCAGTCCAGCACCACCGCCAGTCCTTCAAAAAACTCCCCGCTCGACATGAAGTCGTTGTCCGCAATGTCCTTCTCGAGCGCCGCCGGGTCCCACTTCTCGAAAAACTCCGAAAGCGCCTTCGCCGCCCCCTCGTCCCGCCCCACGAGCGCGTGCAGCGCCACGCATTCCAGCCCCTCCGTCGCCGTGAACCGCTGCGACTGCCCCGGCACGCCGCCGAATGCCCGCGCCGGATCGAGGGCTCCGCGGCGGACCTGCTCCGAGCGGCCCACGACCGACTTCCAGAGCGTCGCCCACGGCTCCTTGTCGATGTTGCTGCGCAGTCGCTCGAGGTCGGCCGAAGTGAACGCGATCCGCGGGTGATCCTTCGGAACCGCGAGCTTGAGCGGGGGAGGCGCCTGCGCGAACGCGGGGAGAGCCGTGAGGAGGAGGGGGAGCAGGGCGCGCATCGGAGGTGATTGTCCGCATTGCGAGGCCCGTGGATCAAGGAACGGTCGAGCGTGTCCGGCGGCCCGGACTCGACTGGCGGCGGCAGTTTCTACCGGCGGCTTCGACTCGGAGCGCGCGCAACGCCGCGAGAACTCCGCCGACCCTTGGTCGATGTTCCTCGAGCCGCGAGATTCCGCTTCCGCGCCAAACCTGTCCTGGAACGCCTCGAGTCGATTTCCCGAGCCATCGCCTGCAACTCGCGGCCGTAACGCCCGGCCAGATACTCCTCCCACCGGCGCGCGGATCTCTCCCTGCGTATCTGCCTCAGCTTGTCCATCATCGGGTCGGGCGTCAGAGCCATCGAGCGATCTCCTGTGGGACTGCGAGTAGCGGGTCCCTGAAGTTATCATCACGATTCGATAGACGATCGAGAAGCCAGGAGTTCGCCAAGCTGCTGCCCGATACGCAGAAGTCGGTGACTTGCGCGATCCAGGTGGGAGAGACGTCGTGAGCAACGGAATCCGATTGCAGGTGACATGGTTTGACGACGATGTCCTTAAGGTCTCCGTGACATGCTGCAACGGAAGATTTTCAGGAACTGCCGTGTGTTTTTCAGATCGAAGGGCGTTCAAGGACATGGCGCTGGCGATTCGCGGGTTCCCGGCTTCCAGGGCGGATCGTCGCGAGTTCACGCTCGGGACATTTGATCCAGGATTCGCAGGTGGAGGCGTTCGGATTCGACTCGGTTGTGTGGACGCCTCGGCGCATCCGGTTGCGGAAGTGGAGCTTCGAGCGGATCCGCTCGACTCCGGTGGTGCAGAGTCCGCCGTGCTCCGCATTCCCGTCGAGGCCGCCGGAGTCGACGAGTTTGTCGCCGAGCTTCAAGGAGCACAGATTGCCATCGGTGCCTCCGCACATCTGAGGCAGGCGACTTGACCTGTTCCCGGGGAAGAGTACTAAGTAATTACAACGTATCTACACGGAGAAGGTCATGAGAGTGAACGTTGTCCGCATCGGAAATTCCCGGGGGATCCGACTCCCCAAGGCCATCCTGAACCAGTGCGAGATCTCCGACGCCCTCGACCTGCGCGTGGACGGGCGGAGAATCGTCCTGGTTCCCTTAAAGTCTGCGCCCCGGGCCGGCTGGGCCTCCGCCGCGCGTCGAATGTCGGCCGCAGGCGACGACGCGCTGCTTCTGCCAGATAGCCTCTCAGAAGATGCGGATCTCAATTGGTAGTCCGCCAGTACGACGTCTACATCGTCGGGCTGGACCCGACGCTGGGGGCGGATATCGACAAGACCCGGCCCTGCGTCGTGGTGTCACCGGACGAGATGAACCACCATCTTCGGACCGTCCAGATTGCCCCTCTCACAAGCAACGTCACCCCCTACCCGTGGCGCGTGCCGGTGACATTTAAGAGAAAGCAGGGCATGGTCGCGGTCGACCAGCTCCGAACCGTGGACAAGGCGCGCCTCCTTCACCGGGCAGGTCATCTGGTGCCTCCCGCCGTGCGCGGGATCAAGGCCGTCATCCGTGAGATGCTGGTGGACTAGTCAGGGTCGCGAGGACCGACACTTGAAATCCAAACCGACGATCAGCGACCGCAGCGAATTCCTCCGCGCCCTCAAGGCGACCTTTCCGCAGGTCAGAGACGCGGTGAACAGTTGGCGAGGCCTGTTGCATCTCGAAGTGGCGGAATTGACTCACCTCGCGCAGACGGCGATCGACTCAGGCGACCGCGCGACCGTTCTGAAGGCCTTCCAGCTGGCGGTGGATCACTTCGTCCGCGGCCGCCCGGCGCTGCAGAACGCGCTCGCTGTCTCGTTCCTGGAACACCTGGAATTCGAAGACTGCAGCGTCGAGAGGCGTTGGGCGTGGGAACTCTTGCCCCTCGTGCTCCAGGAGATCTATCGTTCCCTCAGACCGGAGCCTCCCCCGGGCGGTATCGCGAGCCGACCGAAGCACCCCCGAAAGACCTTCACTCCCAAATCCAAGGGCGGAAAACAGGCATGAAATCCACCACCGAGTACCTCACCTTCAACCTCCCCGCCCGCATGGACTTCGTGAACATCACCCGCACCGTCGAGGAGATCGTCCGGAAAAGCGGCGTCCAGGAGGGCCTCTGCCTCGTGAACGCGATGCACATCACCGCGTCGGTCTTCATCAACGACGACGAGAGCGGCCTCCACGAGGACTACAAGCGCTGGCTCGAGCATCTCGCTCCCTTCGATCCTTCCCCCGAGCGCTACCACCACAACCGCACCGGCGAGGACAACGCCGACGCGCACCAGAAGCGGCAGATCATGGGAAGGGAAGTCGTGGTGGCGGTGACGAAGGGAAAGCTGGACTTCGGGCCGTGGGAGCAGATCTTCTACGGGGAGTTCGACGGGAGGAGGGCGAAGCGGGTGCTGGTGAAGGTGATCGGGGAGTAAGGATACATGACCCGGATTGAGGTTCGCCTCGCGTGCCCGTGCCTCTGCCCGTTCAAAAGCCGGGACTGTTCGCTCGAGGTTGACCGGTATTGCCCGTCGCCTAGCACCCCTGCCCCAGCGCCGGGCGTTATCCACGAGCGGGCAGGGAGGAAGGGGGGCACGGGCAGCTGAAGTGGACCTTTATCGGCGCTGCTCGATGAATGCACGGGCACGGGCAACGGCACGGGCACGAGGACGGACCCGCAATACCGATCATGCACCCCGCAAGTCCCTACCACCTCCGCCCTTCCGCCTGCCGGAACTCCGTCCCGTCGATCGCGATCACGGCGGCGCCCGTGCCGGCCTCGGTGCGGGCCTCGAGCGTGAAGGTCTTCGCCTGACCGCCGTCGGCGCTCGCGGTGAGCTGGTCGCCGGCGAGGCGCCAGGAGCCGGAGACGTCGGTCTGGGAGCTGCCGTTATGGAAGAGGCCGTGGGAGGTGCCTTCGGAGTGATATTGGAAGCGGCCGTCCTGGGAGAAGGTGATGCGCTGTTCATTGGAGTTGCCGATCATGGCGGTGCCGGAGCCGAAGGCGCGGACCCAGGTGGTGCAGAGGGAGGCGGAGGTGACGGCGGCGGCGGCGGGGCGGTGGAACGAGCCGACGATGGCATCGAGGTCGGCCTGCCGGCGGCGCAGGGTTTCCGGCGTCGCGATCGCGACGAGGGAGCCCGAGTGGCTCGCGACGAATCCGTACGCGCGGACTTCGACGTCGCGCCCGTCCATCAGGCGCGCCGTCCAGGTCCACACCTTCCCGTCGAGCTCGCCGAGCTTCCGCCGCTCGGGCTCGCCCGCGCGCGACACGGGGACGCCGAGGAGCTGCGAAACCGAGAGGTCGAGCGCGCGCTCGAGGTCGGCGCCGTCGAGCGTCTTCACCGTCGGGTCGCCCAGGAGCGCGTAGATCTCCTCGATCGCCGTCTGGTTCGCGCCGGGCGGCACGAGGTACGTCACGTTCCCCTGCGGAAGGAGCGTCCACGACCCCGGCACGTCCGCGACCGCGCCGGCGAAGCGGTGTTCTTCGCCGCCTTCGATGTGTTTCCAGTCGGAGGACGAGGAGCTGGAGGAAGACGGCGATGAGGAGGATGATGGTGTGGATGACGAGCTATCGCCTTTGCCGCATCCGGCGAGAAAGGCGAGGGCGAGGAGGGCGGATAGGGCGGTGGGGCGGAGCATGGCTTGGTTCCCGGGATTGGGATTGGAGATGGGAGAGGGGAGACGGGAGTATACGACTCGCACGCCGTTACTGCCCGATCCCGTCGTGGCGGGTAAACTCGACCGCCGATGGCCGCCTCCGCCCCTGAACTCAAACCGCGACGCCGCACCGGCGGCGTGCTGCTCTCCGTCACGAGCCTGCCC
This sequence comes from Planctomycetota bacterium, assembly GCA_016190145.1. GTDB lineage: Bacteria > Planctomycetota > MHYJ01 > WSZJ01 > WSZJ01 > WSZJ01. The sequence continues at coordinate 29,188 of JACPRD010000212.1, forward strand.
TCGCGGTTCGGAGTGGGCGACCTCGGGCCCGCGGCGCGGCGGTGGGTGGAGCAGCTGGCGGCGGCGGGGCAGACGTGGTGGCAGATGCTGCCGGTGGGGCCGGCGGGGCCGGGGGACTCGCCGTACGTGGCATACTCGTCGTTCGCGGGGAGCACGCTGCTCGTCAGTCCGGAGGACCTGGTCGGAGATGGGCTTCTGCGGAACGAGGATCTCGCGGGGCCGGAGTTCCCGGACGGGATCGCCGACTACGACGGGGCGCGGACGCTCCGGCTGGGGCTGCTCCGGCGCGCGTGGGAGAACTTCCGGAAGTCGCCGCCCGCGGCGCTGCGCACGGGGCTCGCGGAGTTCTCGCAGGTGGAAGCGGAGTGGCTGGACGACTGGGCGTTGTACGCGGCGCTGAAGGACGTACACGGGGGGGCGGCGTGGGCGGGGTGGCCGGACGACCTGAGGCTGCGGCGGCCGGAGGCGCTCGTGCGCACGCGGCGTGATCTCGCGGCGGCGTGCGACGAGCACCGTTTCCGGCAGTTCCTCTGGTTCCGCCAGTGGACCGCCCTGCGCTCCCACGCGGCGGCGCGCGGCGTGAAATTGCTCGGTGACATGCCGATTTTCGTCGCAGGGGACTCGTGCGACGTGTGGGCGTCGCCGGAGGTGTTCCTGCTCGACGCGGAGCGGCGCTCGACGGTCGTCGCGGGCGTGCCGCCGGACTACTTCGCGAAGGACGGACAGTTCTGGGGGAATCCGCTTTACGACTGGGAAGCGCTGCGCCGCGACGGCTACGGCTGGTGGATCTCGCGCGCGCGGCACGCGGCGCGCCTGTTCGACCTCACGCGGCTCGACCATTTCCGGGGGTTCGAGTCCGCGTGGCACATCCCGCTGGGCGCGAAGACAGCGAAAGAAGGGCGCTGGGTGCCGGGGCCCGGAGCCCCCTTTCTGGAAGCCCTGCGCCGCGCGCTCGGTGGCCTCCCGTTCCTCGCCGAAGATCTCGGGATCATCACCCCCGCTGTGCACGTCCTGCGCGAGAAGTTCGGGATGCCAGGCATGCGCGTGCTGCAGTTCGCGTTCGACGGCGACCCGAACAACCCCTTCCTCCCTCACAACTACGACCCGAACACCGCGGTCTACACCGGCACGCACGACAACGACACGACCGCCGGCTGGTGGGCCGCGCTCTCCGACCCTGCGCGCCACCCCGTGCGCGTCTACCTGCGGACGGACGGGAAGGACATCGTGTGGGAGTTGATCCGGCTCGCGTGGTCGTCGGTCGCGGAGATCGCGATCGTGCCCCTCCAGGACGTCCTCATTCTCGATTCCTCCGCCCGCATGAACACCCCGGGCCTCGCGAAGCTGAACTGGCGCTGGCGCGTGTCGCGGTCGCACGAGGTCGAGGCGCGCCTCGCGGGGCTGCGCGGACTCGCGGAGATCTTCAACAGGATCCCGGCATGGAAGGCGTGAACTACGTCACCTGTCCGCGGTGCGAGTCGCACGTGGTCTTCGTGGAAGGGGACGGGCGGCCGCCCGGGGCGTGCCCGCACTGCGGGAAGGCGATGGAGGGATTTCGGCAGGTGGCGTGCGTGAAATGCGAAGGGGTGTTCGAGACGGCGGTGGCGGCGGCGCTCGCTGCCGCGGTTGCCTGGGGCGTCTGGACCTGGAGGGCAGGCCGAGGAATCGGACCACAATAATCCGGATTCTCGCGCGTTCCTGAAGCGTCCCCGATTCCGCGAGGCCTCCATGCTGCGCACGCTGGTCGTCGCTTTCCTCATGGCCGTTTCCGTCTCAGCCCAGAGTCCCCCCGCGAAGGACACTCTGGAGCGCTTCCGCCAGCTCCGCCCCGGCGACGAGGACCTCGCGATGTACCGGCTCGACTGGGCGCCGTCGTTCGAGGCGGCGCAGAGGCGGGCGGCGAAGGAGAAGCGGCCGGTGCTGCTGGTCGTGATCCACGCGAAGTACGGGGACATGATCTCGGGGCACTGCTGAGCGACGGCGACGCAGGCGCGGGGGCTCGCGCTTGCCGATCCGGCGGTTGCCGGGCTGCTGAAAGAGTTCGTGGTGGCATCGTGGCACGGGCACCGGGACGACGAGGGGATCCCGGAGGCGGTGCAGGAGGTGTGGCGGGCGAAGTTCAGGCCCGGCGCGGGCGGCGGCACGAACGTCGACGTGTGCGTGCTGGACGACGGGGGAAAGGTCGTGCGGACGTTCGGGGCGATCCCGGCGCCCGGCCGGGGGCCGGGAAAGGGCGACTTCCGCGGCGACGCGGTGGTGAACCACTGGAAAACTGAAGTCGCCGCTGCGCGCGAGACGCTCGGGCTGGGCGAGGCCGGCGAGCCGCGCGTGGTGGCGCTTCCCGCCCTCCCTGAAGGCGCCGACGGCGGCATCCGGGTCTTCACGCGTCTCGACGACCCGGGCATGCCCGCTTACAACGCGCCCGTCGTCGAAGTCGTCGCGATGACGGAAGCGGCCTGGGACGCGTTCGCGCGACCGGAGAAGGCGGTGACGCTCGATGCATCGGCGCTTCTGCCCTGGCTCTCGAAAATGTTCCCCGGCGGCGTCATGGAGCGCACCGACCCGGAGACGAAACGCGTCTACGACGTCACGGGCGCCGAGGGCGACCTCACGTTCGAGCCCGCGGGCGCGAAAGGCGAGTCGCGATTCGCGCTGATCCGCGGCGTCGTCACGCTCACCGACTCCGGCGGGGGGACCTTCTCCTGGAAGGGCGAGCTGCGCGTCGTGCTGGAATACCGCGGGGAAGCGCCGCCCGTATTGCGCGGAGTCTTCGAAGGCATCTACCCGCGCAAGAGTCCGAACGGCGAGCGCGAGTTTCCGATCACGGGGGTGCTCGAGAGCGTGAGGCGGTGATCGCGTCCGGCTACGTGGCGCGAATCTCGGACTCCAGCGCGGCCGCCGCCGAGAGCAGGGCCGAATCTGCACCGAAGGCCCCGATCAACTGGAAGCCGATCGGGAGACCGCTCGAGCTTTCCCATGGAATACTGAGACAGGGCATTCCCGCGTAGGACCAGAGCGCCGTCGGCGCCCCCCAGCCCGTGCGCCCGCCGAGGAGGGGCGCCGGGCCAAGCTGGCTCGGACTCAGGAGGATGTCGACGCCCGCGCGTTTCAGAGACTCGCTGAGTTCCCGGCGCAGCGCGAGTCCCGCCTCTCTCGCCCGATCGACCTCCTCGGACGGTACCCGACGCCCTGCCTCCACACCGGACCGCGAGGCGCGACGATACAGCGCCCCGTGAATCTCGAAAAGGCGGGCATGGCTTGCGGCGAACTCGCCATTCAGGAGGCGCATGGTGCTCTGGTAGAGACCCTCGAGCCGAGAGTCCCAACCGAGGTCCACGGCGAGGATCCGGCGGCCGCGACTCCGCAACTCCTCCAGCGCCTTTTCGAACGGGGCGCGCCAGCCTTCGTCGGCCAGGCCGTCGAGGTACGGGCCCGCCGGCACGCCGAAGACCGGGGCGCGGGGCGGCGCAGGCGTCCAGCCGTCCAGCAGGGCCTCCGCCGCCAGAGCGACACCCGGGACATCCTGCGCGAGGATGCCGACCGTGTCGAGCGATGGCGCCAGCGGGAAGACACCGTCCAGCGGAATGCTGCCGTGGCTCGGCTTGAATCCGACCACGCCGCAGAAGGCCGCAGGCGCGATGATCGACCGGCTGGTCTGCGTCCCGATCCCGAGAGGAAACAACCCCGCGGCAACCCCCGCAGCGGATCCGGCACTCGATCCCCCGGGCGTGCGCGCCGGATCGTGCGGGTTGCGCGTCTCCGGCGGATCGGCATACGCGAATTCGTCCGTGGCCGTCTTCCCGATCACGATCGCACCGAGTTCCCGCAACCGATTCACGACGGCAGCCTCCGGACCGGCGAATTCTTCCGCGGGAAGCGCCGAGCCGCCGCGCGTCGGGAGCCCGTCCACGCGGATCAGATCCTTGATCCCGACCGGCACCCCGAACAGCCGCGGCCGGCCGTCGGGCGACGCCCAGCGCCGCTTCACCGCCGCCGCTTCCGCCAGAACCCGGTCTTCGCGGCCGTCCTCTTCCAGGAGCGCCTTGACCGCCGGATTCTCCGTCCTCACGCGATAGAGGAAGGTCGCCGCGACGTCCGATGGGGAAGCCGCGCCCGAGCGGAGCCGGGCGGCGAGGGGTGCGAGGGGGACGGACGGCAGGTTCACCGGGGGGTTCTCCGCCGGGGCACGAGCGCCGCGAGCTGCTCGATGTAGTGGAACATGACGCGCGCGCCGAGCTTGCTCTCGCCGGTGCGGCGGTCCTGGAAGGCGTAGGGGACCTCGACGACGCGCTTCCAGCGGCCTTTCACGAAGACCTCGAGCCCGATCTTGAACCCGCGCGGATCGAAGTCGACCTCCCGGACGACGTCCAGACGGCAGGCGAAGTAGCCGGAGGTGGCGTCCTTGACGGGTGTGAAGGGGCGTGCGAGCCAGCAGGCGACGCGGGAGGTGACGCGGCGGCGGAGGGGCCAGCCGGGGGTGCTGCCGCCGGGGACGTAGCGCGAGGCGACGGCGAGGTCGGCCTCGCCGGCCTGGAGGGGGGCGAGGAGGCGGGGGAGCAGCTCGGGCGGATGGGAGAGGTCGGCGTCCATGACCACCACGCAGTCTCCCCTCGCGAGCCCGAATCCCTCGATCACCGCGTGGGACAGACCGCGCGGTCCGGTCCGGCGGATCGCGCGGCAGAACCCCGGCGCGGCGCGGTCCGCGGCGTCGGCCGTACCATCGGGCGATCCGTCGTCGAGGACGAGCATCTCGGCTTCGATCCCCGCGAGCACCGCGCGCGCGGCCGTCGCGAGCGCGCCGATGCTGGCGGCCTCGTTGTACGTCGGGACGAGAAGGGAGACTTCCATGCGTGCGGAGAGCGTAACGCGAAAACCCGTTACGGCACCACCGCCGTCTCGAACCCCGCCGCCTCGAGCGCCGCCGCCTCGTTCTGCGCCTCGCGCCAGGAGGTGAAGCGGCCGACGCGCACGCAGTGGAGGCCGCCTTCGGGGACGATCTCGGACTCGTAGCCTTTCGCGCGCAGTTCGTCGCTCCTGCGGCGCGCGCCTGCGGGATCGGAGAAGGCCCCCGCCTGGATGGAGAACGCGCGATCGGGCTGCGAGCGCAGCGCTTTCGCCCGCGCCGCGTACGGCGATTCGGGGTGGTTCTTGAGCAGGACACCGAGATCTCCGAGTCCCTCATCCCAGCGCCCCTGCCGGATGCGCGACAACCCGAGGTACCAGAGACACTCGTCCCGCCGCACCTCGTCGCCGCCCGTCCGCAGCGCGTCCTCGAACTCCGCCTCCGCCTTCGAGGCGCTTCCCAGACCGTGGAACGCCATCCCGCGCGCGGCGTGCGCGTCGCCTTCCAGGGCGGAGCCGGGGCCGGAGGCGAGGACTTCGTCGAGGTACTGAAGGGCTCGCGCGGGGTTGCCGAGGGCGAGGTAGGAGCGTCCGATCCGCAGTTTGGCCTGCGGGACGCGGTCGTCATTCGGGTGGGCGTTCGCGAACTTCTGGAATCGGGCCGCCGCCGCGTTGAAGTCGCCCGACAGGTAGGCTTCTTCTGCGGACCTCCAGTCGGGGTCGTCCGAGGAGCCGTCGGGAGTCGTGCTGCAGCCCGCGGCGGCGAGGCCGGCGAGGAGGAGGAGACGCTTCATTTCAGGTACCTTCCGATGAGGTCGTATTTTTCGAGGGCGCCGATGCCGAGGAAGCGGTGGCCGGCCCAGGCGGCGGCGAGGGCGAGGGCGGCGAGGAGGACGAGGCTCGTGATGACGGGGGCGACCCAGTGGCGGGCGAGTTTCGGTTCCTTGTAGCGCGCGTAGAAGGCGGCGAATTTGCCGCTGCATTCAAACGTGCAGAAAACGCCGAGCGGAGTTTCGGTCTTGCACTCCTCGCAGTACGGGCGGTGGCACTGGTTGCACATGCCGACCGCGGCGCGGTCGTGGTGTTTGAAGCAGAGGTAATCCTTCATGGACGGGAGCTTTCCGTGGGGGCGGGGGGGCGGGGGC
>JACPRD010000213.1 GCA_016190145.1 Planctomycetota bacterium
ATTCTCATTGTGCGCGAATTCCGGCGTGCGTCGGCGTCCGGACCTCGCTCGCTGCGCTCGCCCACACCGAGCGAGCGACCGAAGGGAGCGAGTCGAAGGGCTCGCCCCGGCCGCCCGACGAACGCCTCCATTCGCGCACAAAGAGGACGGCTCCACATTGCCGCCGGGAGACCAGGTGGTCCGCTTGCGTCCTGGCGCCATCCCCCCGAGTGATCGAGATTCTCATTCTGCGCGAAAAGTGGGGCGGCGAGCGGCCGGGGCGAGCGAGGCGGCGCCGCCGGCCCTTTGGCGGCGTCGCGAAGCGAGGTCCGGACGCCGCCGATCCCACCTTTCGCGCAGAATGAGAACATTCAAAATTCAAAATTGCCCTTCCTCGTCCCCCGTCGACCTGAATCCGCTTTTCCACTTAGCCCGGCCCCCTCCTTTCGCTAACATATCCGTACTTCCAAGCGGGGGGCCGTTTGGAAACGGAGCAAGACATGAAACCGTCCGCCTGGCTGTGCACCGCCGCTCTGCTCGCTTCCGGTTCGCTCGCCCGCGCCGAGGATTCCCGGCTCGAGGCGAAATCGGAGTCGGACCGGAAAACCGTCGCGGTGATGGAGTCGCTGAAGATCTCACTGAATTTCAGCGAGACCTCGCTCGAGGAGGTCGTGTCGTTCATGCGCGAGGTGACGCAGTTGAACATCCTCGTGAGCAAGGGCGTCATGGACAAGGGCGACGAGCCCACGGTGACGCTGAAGGTGGACGAGCTCAAGCTGTCGAACGCCCTCGCGCTCATCCTGGACATGATCGACCTTTCCTTCAAGCTCGAGGAGGGGGTGATCGTGATCGTCACGAAGGAAGAAACGAAAGCGGACGTGTACCTGGAGCTGTACGACGTGCGCGACCTGCTGTTCCACCTGCGCGACTTCAAAGCGCCGGAGATCAGCCTCGCGCCGGTCGAGGACGGCGCGACGGTCGGAATCATGACAGAAGGCGGCGAGGACTCGGGCGGTTCGCTCGAGGACCCGACGCTGCTCGTCGATCTGATCAAGACGCACACCTGCGGCACGAGCTGGACGGACAATCCGAAGTGCAGCGTCGACATCCAGAACGGGATCCTGGTCGTGGTCCAGAGCAAGGAGGGCCACAAGCAGGTGTCCACGCTGGTGGAGAAGCTGCGGCAGTACAAGTAACGGGCCTGGAACAACCGGGGCGGGCGGCGCGGGGGCAGCACCCGTACGCCCGCCCCTTTTCTTTTCCGGGAAACTGACATGAAGACCGCACGGATCGCCGTTCTCCTGGCCGCCTGCGCGCTCGGGGCCTGGGCCCAGGGAGAGGACGAGCCCCACCTGCCGATCTACGTCGAGGAGGACGAGGCCGCGCCGCTGCTGGACCAGGCGGCGAAGTGCGAGCGGGAGGGGCGCTGGGAGGACGCGATCGAAAAGTACCAGCGCGTGCTGCGCGAGCATCCCGACCAGGTGCGCCGCACCGAGGCCAAAAACGTCTGGACCAGCGTCCGGCGGTACGTGTTCGAGCGGATCTCGAAGTTCCCCGCCGAGGGCCGCAAGGCCTACCTCGAGCTGAACGACTCCATGGCGAAATCCCTCTTCGACCAGGCCCTCAAGGACCGCGACCTCGCCGCGCTCGAGAAGGTCGCCAACGAGTTCTTCTTCACGTCCGTCGGCGACGACGCTTCCCTCCGCATCGCCGACCTGTACGCCGAAGAGGGGCGCCTGTCGGACGCGGTGTTCTACTGGGAGCGGACGGCGACGCTCTACCCGGAGACGGACCTGCCGGAGGCGCCGCTCGCGGCGAAGTGGGCGGCGGGGTGCCGGCGGCTGGGGGACGAGGAGGGGTGGCAGGCGGCGCGGAAGAAACTGGAGGGGCTGGGCGGCGCGAAGCTGCGGTTGTCGGGGAAGATCGTGACGGCGGCCGAGGCCGCGGAGGCGCTGGCGAAGGTGGAGCCGGCGGCCGCGCGCGTGGAGAGCGCCGACGAGTGGCCGCGCCTGGGCGGCGACAACTCCGGAACGCGCCTGACGAAGGCCTCTTCCAGAAACGAAATCCGCCTCTGGACCTGGCCGGACCGGACGCCCGAGCAGATGATCGCGCAGGCGGCGGCGGTGAAGCAGGCGTCGCGGACGCAGCAGCTTCAGGTGTCGTTCATGCAGTACTACCCGGCGGTATCGAAGGGAACGGTGGTGCTGGCGGACGGGGCGGCGGTGTACGCGCTGTCGCTCGACACGGGCAAGCCGCTTTGGATCTACCCCGAGAAATCCGACGTGAACCAGATGTTCATGCAGGTGCTGAGGGACGCGCCGCGGATCATGTCGATGTGCGCGCCGGTGATCGCGAACGGGCGCGTGATCGTGAATTTCCTGCCGCGGTCGGTGCAGTGGCAGGCGGCGAATCCCGAGAAGACGTGGCTCTCGGCGATCGACCTCGAGACGTCGAACGAGCTGTGGTCGACGCGGGACGAGGAGAAGCTGGCGGAGGACTGGTTTGGATCCCCGCCGATGGTTTACGGCGGGCGGATTTACGCCGCGGTCGCGAGTTCCGGAAACGCCGCGCCTTCCGTCTCGCTGGTCGTCCTGGACGAGGCGACGGGAAAGCTCCTCAGGCGCACCTTTCTCTGCGAGGGCATGCGCCAGAACCCCGGCTGGGGCTGGATGGGCGCGGTCGAGGCCCCGATGGTCGCCGAGCACGGCGGCGTCATTTTCGTCAACACGAACATCGGCGCCGTCGCCGCCGTCCACGCGTGCACCGGCGAGATCCTGTGGCTCACGAGCTACGTCGACCCCGTCCAGAACCCCAACGTCCGCATCCCGCGCCGCCCCGTCGATACTTCGCGCAACGGCCGCGGCCTGAACCCCATGGTCGTCCACGAAGGCCGGCTGTGCTGCGTCCCGGGCGACGTCGACAACTACTGCGAATTCGACCTCCGCACCGGCCGCCGCGCCCTCTCCATCCCCGCCCACATCCCCACCTCCCCCGACTTCAAGGTCGGCCAGGGCGATCCCCCGCGCTACTTCCTCGGCATCCGTGGAAACAAGGCCTGGTTCTCCGGCGCCCGCACCATGGGATTCATCGACTTCTCCCCGGAAAAGCTCAATCGGGAGGCGCCGCTCAAGAGCCAGTACGCGTTCGCGCTCACGGGGTCGACGAATTCGAGCGGGGGCGGAAGCGCCGCGGTTCTGGGGCGCGGGTTCCTGACGGAGGACATGTTCTACGCGGCGACGGCCCCGCACCTCGTGCAGTACAAGACGCAGAGCGCCAAGCTCATGGTCAACCCCGCCAACGCCACGTGGGATCCGCTACTCAAGTCCAACGACGCCGGTCACGTGGTCGTGGTGGGCAACCGGCTGCTCTGCCTGAGCGAGGCGGGGCTCACCTGCTTCACGGACCAGGAGTCGTTCGACCGGACGTTTTCGGAAGTGCTGACGGCGGCGGATCCCGACCCGGCGCTTCTGGAGAAGCACGCCGAGGTGCTCGCGCGGAACCCGCGGACGTACCCGGGGGCGATCCAGGACTACACGAAGATCGCGGCGACGTCGAAGGACCCCGTCCGGGTCGCGCGCGCGCGCGACCGGCTGATGGCGCTGAACAAGGCGCTGGGGGACGCGAAGCTGGCCGGCGCGAACAAGGACTATGAGGGGGCGATCGAGCACTACCGGAAGGCGGTGGACTCGGCGCCGCCCGACGCGCCGCTCGGGGATCTGTTCCGGCTGATGGGGGACTGTCACGAGAAGCTGAACCAGTGGGGCGAAGCGGTCGCGATGTACCAGGAGGTGCTGACGAAGTACGGCGACCGGATGGTGACGCTGGCGGGAGGGCTGACGCAGTCGGTGCGGCAGTTCGCGGAGGAGAAGATCGCGAAGATCGTGATCGAGCACGGGCCGGAGGTGTACGACGCGATCGAGAAGAAGGCGTCGGACCTGTTCGAGAAGGTGAAGGAAGGGGAGGGGCTGGAGGAGCTGAAGAAGTGGTGGGAGGGGTATCCGAACTCGCGGCTCGCGCCCGAGGCGGGCCGGCTGATGTCCGAGCGGCTCGCGGCCGCCGGGCGCACCGCGGAGGCCGCTTCCGTCCTCGTCCGTCTCGCCGAGCGCAGTCCGAAGTCCGAGGCGGCGCCGCAGGTGCTGGCGCGGGCCGCGGAGCTGTTCGCGCAGGCGGGGCTGTGGGGGCGGGCGGACGCGACGCTTGCGCGGCTGGAGCGGGCGTATCCGGGGGCCCGGGTGACGGCGCTGGGGAAGACGGGGGGGTGCGAGGAGGTGGCGGCGGCGATCCGAGCGGGGGAGCCTGTGGCGCCGGCGGAGGGCGAGCGCAAGGCGCCGGAGCTGGCGTGCGACTGGGGCGCGCGGGCGGACGACCAGGCGGTGATCGACAACGGGAACGGGAAGGGTCTGCGTGCGGCGCCGGTGCTGATCCGTCCGACAGGGCGGTGGGCGGGGGTGGACCCGGCGAAGGCGATCCTGGTGACGCGGCTGTCGCGGCTGGAGGCGCACGACATCGAGACGGACCGGGTGCTCTGGAGCGAGGGGGATCCGCGCGGGTGGCTGGGCGTCGGGTGGAAGGCCCGGGACAACACGTGGGACGTGCAGATTGGAAGCGTGGTGGCGGGGTCGCCGGCGGCGGCGGCGGGGCTTCAGCCGGAGGACATCCCGGAATTCTGGGACGGCGAGCGGGTGACGAGCACGGACCAGATGCGGCGGCTGATCGGGAATGCGGCGGGGAAGGAGATCGCGCTCGTCGTGCGACGGGGCGGAGAGCGCAGGACGATCAGGGTGCAGATCGGGCGGCGCGAGGTGGAGAGCGGCAACAACGAGGCGCCGGTTTCGGCGGCGTTTCTCGACTGCGGCCTGCTGGTCGTAGTCCGGCCGTCGAGTCTCGAGGCGCTGGACCCCGCGACCGGACGTCCTGTGTGGGTGCACTACCCGGTTCACCCGCGCTCGGCCTTCATCGCGCAGTCGGCCGCCTGCGACGACCGCGTCTTCCTGGGCTGGAGGCCCGACGAGGCCCTCTCGGGCCCGCCGTCGGTGGCCGCGCCCGACGTTTCGCTCGAGGCGCTGGACGGCCGGACGGGAGAGAGGCTCTGGATGCTGCAGGAGAGCGGCGTCGAGGTGACGTCGGTGCTGGCACAGCCGGGGACGGGCGTGGTGGTGAAGGGTGAGAAGCGCGGAGCGATGGCGAAGCTGCGGGTGCTGAACGCGCAATCCGGCACGGAGGTGCGCGAACTGCTCGTGGTGACGACGGGGGACGGGAAGCAGGTGGTGGCGTCGGCGTGGGACGGGCGGCTTTATTACCTGCGCGAGAACAACTCGCTCTACGTCTACGACCTGAACACGCACCAGGAGACGGCGCGGGATCTCGGCGGCCAGCGCGAGTACCCCGCCTCCTTCCAGGTCGGCGCCGGCCACATCGCGATCGGCTACGCGAACCTGAACCGGATCCTCGTGATGCCCACGGAGGGCGCCGAGCGCGCGCAGCTCTCCCTTCCCCCCGGCCGCCGGCCCGTCGAAGGCGGGGTGCGCCTGGCCGAAGACGACCGGCTGTACGTGATGACGGTGGACGAGACGCAGCAGAACGCGCAGCTCGTCCGTTACGGGATTTCGAAGGACGGCCTGACAGAGCAGTGGGTCGCGCGGATGGGCGGGAGCAAGGGGGCGCTTCGGACGACGCTCGGGTTCACGACCGAGGTACCGGGGTGGATCGTGTACTGGGGGAGTCCGGAGCACACGGGAAGGCCGGGGACCGTGGGGTGGCTGCAGGA
>JACPRD010000214.1 GCA_016190145.1 Planctomycetota bacterium
CAGACTCACCTGTAAGGGCTGTGCGGGTGGCCGGTTCTGACGAACCCGCGCTGCGGTTTGAGGGATCTCTAGTCGCGGCTTCCGGCCGGCCTGCACCGCGCGCCGAGGGACCCCGACTCGACCGCCAGCCTGAAACGCGCGGTGCAGGACGTGACGCCCGGGGGTGGCACGCGGATGTTTCTCAGACTCCGAGGCCGTTCCTCCTCCTGCTCCTTCTCCTCCTTCTCCTGGGCCGTTTCAGAACAACCGGCCATTATCAAGGTGCGTGCGGACAATTCGATCTTCGTCGCGGTCGGACCTCAATACCGGTAAAACCCCTCCCCGCTCTTCCGCCCCAGCTTCCCGGCGGCCACCATCTTGCGGAGAAGGGTGGGCGGCGCGTAACGCGCCTCGCCGAAGGCCTCGAAGAAGATCTCCGCGATGTGGAGCGTGGTGTCGAGACCGACGTAGTCGAGCAGCTCCAGCGGGCCCATCGGATGCGCGCAGCCCAGCTTCATCCCTGCGTCGATGTCCTCCTTCGAGGCCAGCCCCTGCTCGTAGACCCGGATGGCCTCGATGAGGTACGGGACGAGCAGGCGATTCACGATGAAGCCCGGCGCGTCAGGCGCGAGGATCGCGGTCTTCCCGATGCGCGCGACGAAGGCCCGCGCGGCGGCAAGCGTCTCTTCCGACGTCTTCAGGCCCCTGGAGAGCTCGACCAGTTTCATCACGGGCACGGGGTTGAAGAAGTGCATGCCGATGAACCGGTCGGGCCGGCGCGTCGAGGCGGCCATTTCGGTGATGCCTAGCGACGACGTGTTCGAGGCGAGGAGGGAGTGCTGCGGCAGGATCACGTCGAGGTCGGCAAACAGCTTCCGCTTGGCCTCCATGTTCTCGACCACGGCCTCGACGACGAGATCGCAGTCGCGGAGCGCGTCGAATTCGAGCATGAACGAAATCCGGCGCAGCGCTTCCGGCTGCTTCATCTTCTCAAGTGACCTCGTCACGCGCTCCCTTCCCTGCTCGAGCGCCATCGGCGCAACCTCGCACACGACCGTCGGAAACCCGGCGGCTGCCGCGCACGCGGCGATGCCGCTTCCCATCAGCCCGCACCCGCACACGCCCACGTCCTTGATTTCTTTCATGAGTTCCGGCTCCCGGCATCGAGGAGGAGGCCGCCGGCGTAGTAGAGGGCGGCGTTGAAGAAGAAGGCGAACAGGAGGGTGGCGCCGATCCCGAATTTCAGGATCTGCCAGCCGATGAACCAGCCCGGGAATTCCACGACCAGCCCGACGGCGGTGACGAAGTTCCCCGCCGACCCGGGCGCGAGCTTGCCCGCGAACAGCAGGACGAACGCGATCGCGTGGACGACCATCAGCATGAGGGAGGTCCTGTGTCTCACCGGTCGCTCCAGTTCGGCGGACGCTTCTCGAGGAAGGCCGTCAGCCCCTCGGTGGCGTCGGCGGTTTTCATGAGGGAACCGAGGTAGATCTCCTCGATCCGTTCGAGGTCCAGGTTGAGAAGCGCGAGGCGCGTGGCGGCGAGGGCGGCGGCGGAGTTCCGGACGAACAGGGCGGTCTCCGCCTCGACGGCGCGGTCGAGATCGGCCGCGGGGACGGCGCGCGAGACGAGCCCGAGGGCCGCGGCCTCGCGGCCGCTCACCGGTTCGCCCGTGAGAATCAGCCGGCGGGCGCGCGCGGCGCCCACCGCGCGCGGCAGCAGCGCGCAGGCAATGGGCGGAAAGACGCCGAGGCGGATTTCGGGGAAGCCGACGGAAGCGTCTTCCGCGGCCACGGCGGCGTCGCAGGCGAGGAGCAGTTCGGCGCCGCCGCCGAGGCAGGCGCCGTGGACCCGGGCGACCAGGGCGCAGGGGAGGGCCGCGAGGGTGCGGAACAGTTCGTGGAAGAGGCGGATCATGGGGGCGCCGGAGGCGCCGAGGTGGTCGCCGACGTCCACGCCGGCGCAGAAGGCCTTTCCCTCTCCGGCCAGCACGAGGGCGCGCACGCCGCGCCAGTCGGCCTGACGCAGTGCGTCAAGAGCTTCTTCCATCATGCCGACGGTGAACACGTTGAGCGGCGGGCGCGCGAGGGTGAGCCGCGCGACCGGTCTGCCGACCTCGAGCCGTACGAGGCTCATTCCGATCCCCGACGAAGCCGAAACACCAGGAACCGCCCTTACGGCGCCGCGAAAGACACCGCCATCCCCTGCCCGCCGCTGACGCAGAGCGTCGCGAGCCCGCGTTTCGCCCCGCGCCGCCGCATTTCGTGGAGGAGCGTCGCGACGATGCGCGCGCCCGTCGCGCCGATCGGGTGCCCGAGCGCGATGGCGCCGCCGTTCGGGTTCAGCCGGTCGCGGCCGAATTTCAACTCGCGGTCGCACGCCAGCACCTGCGCCGCGAACGCCTCGTTCAGCTCCACGACGTCGTACGCGCCGAGAGGCACGCCCGTCTTCTTCTCCAGCTCCCGGATCGCGGGCACCGGCCCGATGCCCATGATCTTCGGGTCCACGCCGGAAATCGCCCACGCCTCCAGCCGCGCCAGGGGCTTCCAGCCGTGCCGCTTCACCGCCTCCCCCGAGGCCAGCACCGCCGCCGCCGCGCCGTCGGTGATCCCGCTCGAGTTCCCCGCGTGGATCGTCCCGTCCTTGCGGAAGACCGGGGGCAGCTTCGCCAATCCCTCCACGGTCGTGCCGTCGCGCGGATGCTCGTCCGTCGCGAACGGCGACGTCTTCCCTCTCTCGCTCAGCTCGACCGGGACCATCTCGTCGCGGAACCGCCCCGCCTTGCGCGCCGCCTCGCAGCGGCGCTGCGTCTCGACGGCGTATTCGTCCTGCTCCCGCCGCGAAATCGAGTACTTGTCCGCGAGCAGCTCGGCGGTCTCGCCCATCAGCAGGTTCGAAAGCGGGCAGAGGAACCCGTCCTTGTACATCGCATCCACGACCTCGCCGTGCCCGAGCCGGTACCCGTCGCGGAAACCCGTGAGAAAGTAAGGAAGCCGCGACATCGATTCCGTGCCGCCGGCCAGCCCCACCTCGATCTCGCCGTGCCGGATCTGGCGCGCGAGGTCCACCATCGCCTGGAGCCCCGACCCGCACGCCCGGTTCACCGTCATCGCCGGCACCGAGTCCGGCACCCCCGCGCGAAACCCGATCTGCCGCGCCACGTTCGGCCCGCCCCCCGCCTGCCGCCCGTTCCCGAACTCCACGTCCTGCACCAGCTCCGGCCTCGCCCCCGCCGCCGCGAGCGCCCCCTTCGCCGCGAAAACCCCCAGGTCCGCCGCGGTCAGCCCCTTCAGGCTCCCCCCGAATTTCCCGATCGGCGTCCGCACCGCCGAGACGACGTAAACCTCGCTCATGCCCCGTATTCTGCGTCCCCCCGCCCGGGCGCGCCAGAGGCTTCTAAGCCGGGCCGAGGAAGTCCGTTCGGACCGGCGGAGGCCTTCCGCCGGCCCGGCTTACCCGGAGCGAGCCCGCAGGGCGAGTCGAAGGGTGCCGGTGTCAGCGTCGGAGGGAACGGGAAAACACTTACTCTCCTTCGCCGGGCTCATGGCTTCCCCCCCTACCCCTGCTTCCCCTCAACAGCGCACAGCAGAAGCGCCGCCGCGATCCCCAGACGGCGGTCGAGCAGAAACTCGGGGTCGCCCCCGAAGTCGGCCGTGATCTTCATCACGAACGGGTTGAAATTCTGCCGGAAATGCGCGACCGGTCGCCCGCCAAGACTGACCGAGTAGTGCTGGGGGATGAGATTGGTGAGGAAGCGCCGGACGAGGGCGAGAAGCGTGCTGTCCTCCACGATGGTCCCCACCTCCTGGTCGTTCAGGTCGAGGATCGCCCACTCGTCCTGAATCAGCGACTTGAGACCCCTGCGGCGAAGCGCGCCGACACGCTCCCCCGTCTCGGTGTCGACGACGTCGTACGTCGCGGAGAAATCGATGATGTTCCGCGCCTTGATCGTGAGAACCTCCTGCGTCATGTCCTCCCCCGTGTAGATCCGGATGTCCTCCTTCAGCTTGAACGCCTTCATGTTTGAGTAAAAAACGACCCGGCCGTCCGGAGCATAGATGTGGAAGGCCCCGCCGAAAATCTTCAGGACCTTGCGGCGGATCAGGTACGAGGGAAGCTGAAAGCGCTCGGCGTACATGCGGAGCTCCTTGCGGGAAGGGTGGGTCGGGATTCTATGCGCTTCACGGCGGGTTGTGACACTGTTCCGAAGCAGGGGTGCCGCTTGATCCGGACTTCCCCGGATGTTTCACTGGCCCCTCTTCCATTTCAGGGAGGCCCCATGAGACCGCTTCCAATCCTCGCCGCGCTCCTGACTCTCGCAGCAGGCGCTTCCGGGCAGGAACCCGTCGAGTTCAGGATCAAGCTCCTGAAGGACGCGAGCTGGAAGGTCGAGCAGACGATCGACTTCAAGTCGGCGATGTCGGACAGGATTTCGAAGACCACGGGCGACCAGCCGCTGGTCAAGGGAACGTGGAAGCTGACGGAGGCGTGGACGGACCTTTGCACGCTGGACAAGGAGGGGCGGCCGATGTCCGTCAGGCGGACGGTGACGGCGTCGAAGTGCGGGGGCCCGGCGGCGAAGCCTGAGGCGACGTCGCTCGAGGGGGCGGTCGTGACGGTGGAGGAGAAGGAGAAGGATCTGAACAGCAGGACGGCGTCCGTGAAGGGCAAGCCGGCGCAGGCGTCGCTCGACGTGCTGGCGAAGGGCCCGGTGGATTCGGTGTCCTTCCTGTTTCCGGACCATCCGGTGAAGCCGGGGGAGGAATGGAAGGTGATCCCGCACTGGGTCTGCCTGTTCCAGCGCGTGGCGTGCGCGGGGATTCCGGGCCTGCCGACGTTTCGTCTTTCCGAATTTGCGAAGCTGATGGAGTACCTGAAGTCGCACGGCCAGTCGCCGCAGGGGTGCGAGATCACGGGGAAGGTGTCGCAGGTGGAGAAGGGCGAGGCGCTGGTGGAATTCGCGGGAAAGTCGGACGACGGGGTGGCGACGGTCGACATCAAGGCGACGCTCAAGTGGAACGTGGCGCGCGGGCGGCCGGTGTCTCTCGAGTGGAACCAGGCGCGGTCGGTGAAGGCGAACGCGGACGCCGGGACGGCGGGATTCAACGAGGAATGGAAGATCGTGAAGTCATGGAAGTAGGGGCCGTCCCCGCGGTCGCAATCCGCGGCGCGCTGCCTTATCATGCCTGACATGAAGGAGATCCGCGCGGTCCCGGCTCTTCCGGCGCGCCCGGCCGGCGCGCACAAGGGCGATTTCGGGCGGGTGGCGGTGCTGGGGGGAAGCGTCGGGATGTCGGGGGCGCCGATGCTGGCGGCGCGGGCGGCGCTTCGGTCGGGGGCGGGGCTGGTCGAGCTCGCGGTCCCGTGGAGCGTATGGATTCCGGCAGCCGCGGCGATTCCGTGCGCGCTCGTGAAGCCGCTGACGGAATCGCCGGGGGGCGCGGCGGACGCGACGGCGGAGGAGATCGAAGGGCTGCTGGGGCCGGCGACGGCGGCGTGCGCGGGTCCCGGGATGGGGACGAGCGAGGCGGCGGGGCGAACGCTGGCGCTGGCGCTGGCGAGGCTCGCCATTCCCGCCGTCCTGGACGCGGACGCGCTGAACCTGCTCGCGGCCTCGAAAACAAAACTCCGGCCTGACTCCGTGCTGACCCCCCACCCGGGCGAGATGGCCCGCCTGGCCGGCATCCCCCGCGACGAGGTCCAGGCGCGCCGCCGGGACGTCGCGACGTCCTTCGCCAGGGAGCACGGAGTCGTCCTGGTCCTCAAGGGCCCCGGAACCCTCGTCACCGACGGCGACCGCCTGTTCGTCAACGAAACCGGCACCCAGGCCCTCGCGCGCGGCGGCACCGGAGACGTCCTCGCCGGCATGCTCGCGGCCCTCCTCGCCCGGAAAATGACTCCCTTCGACGCCGCCGTCCTCGCCGTCCACGCGCACGGGCTCGCGGGCGAAGCCGCCGCCCGGCGGCTCGGCGCGATGGGGATGACCGCCGACGACGTTGTCGAGGAACTGCCCGGCGTCTGGAAGGGGCTCGCATGAGAGCCGCCCTGCTGCTGCTCGCGGCCGCGGGTCTGGCCTCGGCCCAGGATTCCCGGGAAGCGGCGATCGCGGAGAGCGTGGCCGCGCTGGAATCGCCGGACCCGGGAGCGCGGCGGCTGGCGGCGCAGTCGCTCACGCGATTTGGAGACCAGGCGGTCCCGCCGCTCGAGGCCCGGGCCGGGCATCCCGACGGAAGCGTCCGGCGCGAGGCCGCCTGGACCCTCGCCGAAATCGGCACCGGCCGCGCCCGGACGGCGCTCGAGAAATTCGCCCGGGACGTGCTCTGGACGGTCCGGGCGGAAGCCGCGCGCCGCGTCGCTCCCGGACCGGCGCTCGAGCTCCTGGCGCGGGATCCCGTGTGGCGCGTCCGGGCGGCCGCGGCCGCGCACGCGAACCCCGGCGTCCTCCGGACACTTTTCGCGGACCGCGACCGCGACGTCCGTTTCGCCGCCGCCCGCGCCATGGTCTCGCTCGGAGACCGGTCGTTCCGCAAAGAACTCGCGGCGTTCCTCGCCGACCCCGCGCTCTCGGACCTCGGCCTCGATTTGTTCGCAAGCGTCGGCACCGCCGCGGACCTCGACGCCCTCCGCCCCCTGTTCACGGGTCCGGACCCCGCGCTCGCCGTCCGCGCCCTGCGCGCCGCTTCCCAGGCCGGATGCGACGTCGCCGCCGACATCGAGAATTGGCTGGCCGGGACGGAGTCGCTCTGCGCCGAACCTGGAGCCGCCGAACGCCAGCTCGGCGCGGAGCGGGTCCAGGTTCTCGAGGGACTCGGCGCGGCGGCCGTTCCGGCCGTCGCAAAACGCCTCGCCCTCCCCCGCTGCGGCCTCCGCTACAACTACGCGCTCTTCCTCGGCGCCCACGGCGCCGCGCGCGACGCCACCCTCCTCCTTCCTCTCCTGCGCGACGAAGCGTTCGAAACGCGGCTTGCCGCGTTCGACGCGCTGCGGCGGCTCGACGCGTCGGCCGCGCGCGCCGAGGCCCCCACGCTCCTGGCCGACCATGCCGCGGCAGTCCGCCAGCTCGCCGTCGCCTCGCTCGGGGCCACGCCCGAGGGCCGCACCCGGCTGCGCACGGAACTCCCGGCCGCCACTCCCGAAACCGCCGCCGTCATCCTCAACACGCTGCAGGCCGTCGCCGAGCCCGAAACGGACGCGGTGATGGAGACCGAATCCCGCTCCCCCGACCCGGCCAGGCGTCTCGCGGCCGCGCTGTACTTCACCCGCCATATGCGGCCGGCCTGGCTCAAGGGCGTCGACGCGGCCCTCGCCGGCGAGACTTCCGAGGATGTCCGGTTCGTCATCGTCCGGGCCCTCGCGGCCGATCCGCGCGCCTGGCGCACGACGCTGGCCACCACCGCGAACGACCCTTCCGAAGCGATCCGATGCACGTCGCTCGAGGCGCTGGGCGCACTGGAGGACCCGGGACTCGCGCCGGTCTTCCGCGGCGCCCTGCAGGCCGGCCCCGCGCGCGTCCGGACGCGCGCCGTCGAGGCGCTCGATCGCTCCGTCGGTCGGGAAGAAACCGCCGACTTCACACCGCTCGTCCTGGACCTGGTCCCGTCGGTGCGGGAAGCGGCGGTGCGCGCGCTCAAGCGCCGCCCGGTGACCGCGGCCTTCGAGCCCCTGCTCAAGGCGGCGCGCGATCCCGAAATCACCATCCGGTGGCTCGCGCTCGAGGGAGTCGCCGGCTACCCGGAAGAAACTGCTGTCCCCGCTCTCCAGGCCCTCCTCAAGGAAGAAACCGAACCCCTCGTGCGGGCCCAACTCGCCCGCGTCTCCGCGAAGTTCTCCTCTTCCGTCGAGTTCCTCGTGAAACAGGCGCCCGACGAAACTTCGACGGAATCACGCGCGGCGTTCGTCGCGGCGGTGGCGGAAGCGGGGGGTGCGGGGGCGCAGCCGTTCCTGGCGAAATTCGCGCAGGATCCGGACGCGCTGGTGCGGGTGGCCGTCGCGCAGGGGATGGGCCTGGCGCCCTTTGCGGCCGACCTGAAGCTGCTGGGCACGCTGGCGCGCGACGCGGACACCGAGGTGCGGCTCGCCGCGGTGGGGGCCGTGGGTCAGGTTCCGGGAGAGCGCGCGTCGGCCGCCCTGTGGCGCGCCGTGGAGGATCCGTCCCCCGCCGTCCGGCGCGAGGCGCTCGCGGGCCTCGCCCGCCGCGGCGACCGCGACGCCGTCGTCACGTGGCTCGACCGGGCGGGCGACACCGAAGATGAACGCCTCGGCGCGGCCGAGATCCTCCTCTTCGCCGAACACCCCGAGACCGCGCTCGAAATCCTGACGGCGCGCCGCCCGATGAGTTCGACCGCGCTCTCGCTCGCGGGCTGGGCGGCGCTTCAACTCGGGCTGTTCGAGGCGGCCGAGGCGTACTTCCTCCGGGCCGACGCGGCCGGCGCTCCCCGCGAAGAGGGAACCGACCAGGCGATCCTCGCGCGCGCCCTCGCCGCCGCGCGCGAGGGCCGGCCCGAAGCGCCCGCTCTCATCGAGGATGCCGTTTCGGGCGAACGCGCCGACCCGCTGTCACTCTCCAATGCGGCCTACGTCCTCGCCGAAAACATGCTCCTGCCGGAGCTCGCCCTCTCCCTCGCCCGCCGCGCCGCCGCGGCCAGGGGACGCCACGAAATCCTCGACACCCTGGGCTGGGCCCTGCTCCGCTCGGGACGGACCGCGGAGGCCCTCCGCACCTTCGAAGACATGCGCCCACCCCTCGCCATCGCCTGGCTCCACCGCGCCTGCGCCGAGTGCGCCGCCGGACGGCCTGACGCCGCGGCCCTCAGCCTCCGCCGCGCCCTCTCCATGGACCACGCCCTCGCCCCGCGCGCGAAGGCCAACTCCCTCCTCTCCCCCCTCTTCTCGCGCGACGAACTCGGAGCGTGGAAATGACACGCCTCGCCCTCGCCGCCGCCCTGCTCGCCGGCGGCTGCATCCGGAACAACACGCCGGAATCGGACGCGAAAACGCTCGCGGAAATCGACGCGGAAATCGCGGAACGCCAGGCCGCCATCCAGGACCTCGGCGCGAAAATCTCCATGAGCGCCGAGGGACTCGAACGCTCCGGCAGCTTCTCCGGCGACATGACCTGGCTCCCACCGGACAGCTTCCGCCTCGACGCGTTCAAACAGGTCGGCCCTCACTTCTTCACGTTCATCACCGTCGGAGATCGCTTCCTCCTCCACATCATCCCCGACGGCAAGGCGGTCGTGGGAAACCTCAAGGGCCAGGAGCGCAGACACCCCGAGCTGACGGCGGCGTTCGCGTGGCTCGCGGAGCGGCCGGAACCGGGGGATTCGCGGGAGATCGAGGAGGAAGCGGCGGACCATTTCATCGTGGCGACGCGCCGGGGGGGAACCGTGGTGCGCCGGCAGCGCGTGGAACGGCCGAGCCTGTTCGTGACGGAGGTCGCGCTGTACGGGGCGGACGGGAAGGAGACATCGAGGGTCGCGATTTCTGATTACCGAGCGGTCAAACCTCCTGCGGCGAAGCCGGGGCCGGAGGCATGGATCCCGTGGAGGGTGGTGGTGCGGGGCAGGACCGACGAGGGCCGCGACTATGTCCTGGAAACGAAGATGCGGATCGTCTACCTGAACGAAGGCGTCGAACCGGGCCTGTTCGACCTCACTCCCCCGGAGGGGATCGGGGTCGAGGAGGCGAAATAGCGAGGCCCTACTTCTCCCGCTTCAGCTGGTCCGCCACCCCCTTGACGCCGTCCACCTTCCCGGCCGCGTCGCACGCCGCTTTCGCCGCCGCGCCATCGGCGACGCTTCCCGAAAGGACGACGCGCCCGTCGAGGCATTCGACCCGCACGCGGAGGCGGTCCACTCCCGGGACGCGCGAGAGCGCGCGGTTCACGTCCGCCTCGATCGCGTGGTCGTCGATCCGGTCTTCGTCGGTCCGTCCCCCGTCCCCGCCGCAGCCGGCGAGGAGGACCGCGGCCGCCAGCAGCCAGCGTCTCATTTCCGCTCCTTCCCCCCGCCCAGCGCCCGGAAGAACGCCTTGAGCGGCTTCGAGATCACGCGAAGCGGCACCGTCTCCGCCACGGGCTCCGTCCAGGTGCCGTGCACTTCGATGCAGACGAGGAAGTTCCTTCTGATGAAGTCGCCGACCGGCTCCTCGCTTTCGTCGAGCGCCTCGAGCCCGTCGGGCGGATCCGTGGCGAACCTCGGCACGAACGTCAGGTCGACCCTCCGGCCCTCGAACAGAATGTCGCCCCCGCCGAACAGGCACGGCCCGCGCGAGAGGAACTGCATGCGCTCGACCTCGACGCGATCCGCGCGGAGCTTGAAGTCGCAGCGCGTCGTGTCGATCACCGTCTCGCCGGGCGCCTCGAGCCGCAGCACGTTGAAGACCGACAGCAGCACCGGGATCTCGTAGAGCCGCCCCTCGCGCACCTCGAGCCATCCCGCTCCCAGCGGCGGACCGTCCGCGATCCGGTCGAGCGTGAGAAACGCGTCCAGCTTGCCGCCCAGTTTCCGCGATTCGAGCGCCGTGCCGCGCGCGAGCTCCTCGACCCCCGCGCCGGCGACATTGAACTGAAGCGCCCACCCGTCGTTGCCGTGAGTGCCGACCCATCCGGAGGATGAAATCCGGCCCGTGTAGGCGAGGCCCTCCAGCCGGTCGAGCACGAACCTCCGGGGCTCCACCCCGATCCGCCCGTTGACCCCGTGGAAAACGGCGGTCCCGGCGCCGGTCTGCAGCTCGATGCGGCCGTCGACCACGTCCACGATCTCCAGCGGGCTCGCCTCGGTGTCCTCCGTGTGCTCGAGCGCGAGAATGTCCTGCAGGTCCCATCTCCCGTCCGCCGCCAGCGTGAGCCGGAATTCCGGACGGATCAGCGTCAGCCGGTTCACCCTCCGCTTCCCCTCGCCCCACAACGGCCGGTCGTAGGAGAGGATCATCCTCTCCGCGCGCCCCAGGACGCGGCCGGAGGCGTGCGTCAGCGTGATCCCGCGCAGCTCGATGTCGTCGAATCCCAGCGACGCCCACTTCACGTCGAATTTCCCCAGGATGCGCGCGCCCACGAGATCGCGCGCGCGCTGGCAGATGAGGAGCGGCGCGATCACCCACACCGCGATCACGACGAGCCCGAGGCTGGGAAGCGCCGCGTAGACGATCGCCCGCCGCTTCAGACCCCGCCACCGCGATCGCGCGGGCGCGGCTTCCTTCGGTTCCGTGGTCGTGCCGGTCATTCCGTCAGTTTACTCCGGCGGGGGGCGAACCGGACGTCCTCAGGCGGAAGGATGCCGGGTCCGGCGCCACTCCGTCAGTCCGTCCCCAAAGTTCTTCAGTCCCTTCTGAAGGACGTCGCGCTCGCCGCCGAATCCCACGCGCAGATAGCCTTTCGCCCAGAAGAAATCTCCCGGCACGACGAGCGTCGAGTACTTTTCGTGAAGGAACCGGGCGAAATCCCACGAAGAGACGCCGTGTCGGAGCCGGAGGAAGGCCACCGTGCCCCCGTCGGGACGGATCCAGTCGAGATCGTCCCGCCCCTCCACGAACTCCGTGAGCAGCGGCAGGTTCTCCCCGACGATGGCGCGCGTGCGGCTCAGGAGGCGATCGAGCTGCCGGAACGCGACGAGGGTGACCTGCTCGCAGAGGAACGAACCCAGGACAGAGAGGTGATTGCGGATCAGCTCGATGCGGCGCGCGAGGTCCTCGTTGCAGAGGATCCAGCCGACGCGCAGTCCGTCGAGTCCGTAGAGTTTCGAGAGCGATGCGATCGACACGGCGCTGGGCTCGATCTTGAACGCCGGCGGCGGAGGAGTCCCCTCGAAGACGAAGTCGCGGAAGACCTCGCTGCACACCACCGTGGTCCCGTGATCGCGCGCGACCTGGCAGATCGCGCGCAGCCGCTCGGGGTCGGTGGCCACGCCGCTCGGATTGTGAAGATTCGTCATCCACGCGACGCGCGTGTTGCGGGAAATCCGCCGCTGGAACGACTCGAGGTCGATCTGGAATCCCTTCTCGTACGGCCGCTCCAGAATCCTCACGTCGCAGCCGATCGACACCGGCAGCCGGTACAGCGGTTCGTAGTTCGGCACCTCGAGCAGCACCTGGTGGCCCGGCTCCAGGAGAGCGAAGGAAACCAGGGCGATGGCCATGGAAGCGCCGTCCGTGAGGACCACGTTGGCCGGGGAGACGTCGAACCGGGCGGCGATGGCCTTGAGGAGTTCCGGGTGCCCGCGGTAATTCTGTCCGGTGAACTCCAGGTCCCGCAGGGTGACGCCGAGATCGGCGGGGGTCAGCGATTTGACGGCGGGATTGGCGAGGTCGAATTTATAGCGACCGAAGTGATCCTTCATCCACTCCAGGTAACCGATCGGCTGGAACTGCATTTCGCCTCCGTCAGCCCCCCTGCTGTCCGCGAAAATGTACTGCTGCTCAAACGGCCGTTCGGACGCTGCTATTCCATGAACGTCATGGGCGCCCGAAGCGTTCGCGAATTTCGCGGACTTCGCGCACTATTTCTTCGGTTTCAGTTGAAGGACCTTTTCCTGGGCGTCCTTCGGCACGCCGGCCTTCTTCATGTACTCGCGGAGACTGGCCTCGGGGAGGAAGAACAGCGCGGCCGCGGCCCCTCCGACGAGAAGGAGGAACAGGACGAGGACGACGAGGAGACCTTTTCCGCGCTTCTTCGGAGCGGCCTCCTTTTCGGCGGCCGGCGCGGCGGCCTTGTCGGTTGCGGCCGGTTCCGCAGGCGCTTCGCCGGCGGGCTTCTCTTTCGAAGCGAGGGCTTCTGCGGCGGCGGCATCGGTCGGCGACTCGAGGACATTCTCGACCTTGTCGACTTCGTCCACCTTGTCGAGCGTCTTGACCTCGTCGACCTTGTCGACTTCGTCCACCTTGTCGAGCGTCTTGACCTCGTCGACCTTGTCGACCTCGTCCACCTTGTCGAGCGTCTTGACCTCGTCGACCTTGTCGACCTCGTCCACCTTGTCGGCGGTCTTGACCTCGTCGACCTTCTCGACCTCGTCCACCTTGTCGGCGGTCTCGACCTCGTCCACCTTGTCGGCGGTCTTGACCTCGTCCACCTTGTCGAGAGTCCTCACCTCGTCGACCTTCTCGACCTCGTCCACCTTGTCGAGCGTCTTGACCTCGTCGACCTTCTCAATTCCCGCGGTCGGTTCGACCTTGACGATGGCGGAAACTTCCTCGACCCTGCCCGTGCCCTCGCCTTCCGGCGCCCTCAACTCGGCCGCAGGCAGTCCCGCGATCCCCGCCCCGTCCACCGGCGCTCCCTCGACCGGCTGCGGCTCCGTAACGGGCACGGGTCCCTCCTCCTTCGCAGGAGCAGGAGGCTCCACCACCGCCGTCCCGGGCGAAGGCCCCGCGGCGGCCCGCGCCGGCTCGCTCATCCATCCCGGCCCGAACTCGGCCGTTTGCGGCGCGATCGAAGACTCCACCGGGGAAGCGGCAACCGCAGCCGCCGGGGACGCGACCACAGTCGCGACCAATGGAGCCGCAGGCTCGACTACCGGCACGACTTCCTCCATCGGCGCCGAAGCGGCCGGCGGCTCTTCCGCGGCAGGCGCAACTTCCTCGAAGGGCGCATTGGACGAAGCGTCCTCCGCGATCGGCTTCAGGTCTCCGACCGTCTCGAGTTCCTGAATCGGCTTCAGCTCTTCCAGGACCTCCGCCTCTTCGATCGGTTTCAGTTCCTCCACCGCTGCCGCGGGCACCACCAGCATTGCGATCCGAGCCTTCGCATCGGCCGGGGCCGCCGGCGGCGCCTCCGGGATCGGCTCGACTTCGGTCACGTCGTCGATCGGCTCGACTTCGGCCGCTTCCTCGATTGCCTCGACCTCGACCGCGTCCTCGATCGGTTCCACCTCCGCCGGTTCATCCAGCGGCTTGACCTCTGCGGGTTCCTCCATCGGCTTCAATTCCGGCACCGCTGCCGCAGGCGCCTCCGCCACCGGCTTCAATTCTTCGACCTCCTCCTCCACCCGTTCGACGGCCAGTTCGACCGGCTCCACGTCGGCCCCGTGGGCCTCCGCCGGCTCAGGCTCCACCGGCGCGGGCGGCTCCGCGGCCGCCTCGACGGCGGGGAGTTTGACGGCGGCGAAGTGGTCGCTGGGGGGAGCGATGATCTGGAATTCGAAGTCCGGGCGGGCATCCAATTCCTTCACCGCGGCCACCGCTGCGGGGGAAGGTTCGACGGGCGCCGGAGCGGGCTCCACGGCCGGGGGCGCCGGTTCGGGCGCGGGCGCCGGTTCGGCCGCGGGCGCCGGTTCGGGCGCGGGCGCTGGAGCCTCCGCCACCGGCTCGGAAGCCGGCGGCGCCTCGGTTGTCATCGCCTTCACCGTCTCGGACAGGAATTCCTCGGTCGACGGCTGCTTCGCCGCCTCTGCCACCGGCGCCTCGGACGTGGCCTCAGACGGCGCCTCTGCGGGCGCTGAAGAGGCCTCCTCGTCGTCTCCCAGGTCCGGAAGCGCCGACGTGTCAACCAGCCCGCTCGTCACGCTCACCCGCTCGAACTCCGCAGGGGCATCGTCCTCCTTCGGCGCTTTCTTTTTCCCGACGACCGGCGCGTCCTCCGCCGGCGCCGCCTCCTTCTTCGGCGGCACCGCCATTTCCTCATCCGCCGCGGGCTTCTTCTTCGGCGGCGGCGGCGCGGGCTCGTCGTCCAGGTCCGGAAGCGCCGACGTGTCCACCAGTCCGCTCGTCACGCTCACCCGCTCGATCTCCGCTGGGGCTTCGTCCTCCTTCGGCGCCTTCTTCTTCCCCACGACCGGCGCGTCCTCCGCCGGCGCCGCCTTCTTCTTCGGCGGCACTGCCATGTCCTCGTCCGCCGCGGGCTTCTTCTTCTTCGGCGGCGGCGCGGGCTCGTCGTCCAGGTCCGGAAGGGCCGACGTGTCCACCAGCCCGCTCGTCACGCTCACCCGCTCGATCTCCGCGGGGCCGTCGTCCTCCTTCGGCGCCTTCTTCTTCCCGACGACCGGCGCGTCCTCCGCCGGGGCCGCCTTCTTCTTCGCCGGTACCACCATGTCCTCGTCCGCCGCGGGCTTCTTCTTCGGCGGCGGCGCGGGCTCGTCGTCCAGGTCCGGAAGGGCCGACGTGTCCACGAGACCGCTTCCGATCGACACCTTCTCGATCTTCGCCGGCGCCCCGTCGTCTTCCTCGGGCGGCGGAGCGGCCGACTTCTTCGCCTGCGCTCCCTTCAGTCCCTTTTCAGGAGGCGCCGTCTCAATCGAATCCATCGCCTTGAGCGCGTCAGACAGGTACGCCTCGGTCCCCTGCGTCGCCTTGCTCGTCCTCGGTTTCACGGGCGTATCGAGCGCGTCCGCCATGGCGGCGATGCCCATGCCGGTGCCGGGAGTTTCCACGGGACGGGTGCGGGGAGGTCCCTTCGCGCCGCCGACCGACGGATGCTCCCCGCTGGAGATGAGCGATCCGAGGGCGTCGGAGTACGCCGAGGCCTTGCTGCCCGCCTGATCGGACGTCGTATTTTCCTGCGAAGTGGTTTTCGCGCCGGCGATCCGCTCCGAGGCTTCCATCAGCGTCTCGAGGTCGCTGTCGTCGAGGAAGCCCTTCTTGAGCATGATCACGGCGAGCGGCAGCTGGCGCGAGGATTTGGCCTGCTCCTCCAGGCACTGGCGGAGCTGGCTCTGGGAGATGATCCCGCGCGAGACCGCGAGGCGGCCTATCGTCTGGTCTTTGTCCGCGGCCATGTGGGGTCCAGTTTACCTCCGGGTTCCCGCCATCCGTTTGCCTTTCTTGGTCGCCGGCTTCCGGGCCTCCCCTCTGCGGGCGTCCTCGCGAAGGACCGCGTGGGCGGCGGCCAGTCGCGCGACGGGCACGCGGTAGGGGCTGCACGACACGTAGTTCAGGCCGGTGTCGTGGCAGAAGATCACGGTCTCGGGCTCTCCTCCGTGCTCGCCGCAGATCCCGCACTTGAGATCGGCGCGGACCGAGCGGCCGTTCTCGACCGACATCCGGACGAGCTGGCCCACGCCCGCTTTGTCGATGGTGACGAAC
Source organism: Planctomycetota bacterium (assembly GCA_016190145.1). Taxonomy (GTDB): domain Bacteria; phylum Planctomycetota; class MHYJ01; order WSZJ01; family WSZJ01; genus WSZJ01. Next base: position 15,991 of record JACPRD010000214.1, read on the forward strand.
GGGTCGTCGGGGAGGATCTTCGTCTTTTCCGACACGTAGAGCGGGAGGAACTTCCCGGCGTCGTCCCGGGAGTAGCCGAAGGTCATTTGCGTGAGGTCGTTGGTCCCGAACGAGAAGAACTCGGCCTCCCCGGCCACCTCGGCCGCGGTCAGCGCGGCGCGCGGCACCTCGATCATCGTCCCGACCAGGTACTTCACCTTCACGCCCTCCTTCTTCATCACCTCGTCGGCCACGCGGCGCACGAGCGCCGCCTGGTGCTTCAGCTCGTTGACGTGCCCCACGAGCGGAATCATCACCTCGGGAACGACCGGCTTCTTCTCCTTTGCGCAGCGGCAGGCCGCCTCAAAAATCGCGCGCGCCTGCATCTCCGTTATCTCGGGATAGAGGATCCCCAGCCGGCAGCCGCGGAGACCGAGCATCGGATTGAACTCATGAAGCTGCTCCACGCGGGCGAGGAGCGTCTCTTTCCTGGTGAGCTCCGGCCCTTTCTGGCCGCGGGCGTTCATCTCCGCGATTTCGACCATGAGTTCCTCGCGCCTGGGGAGGAACTCATGAAGCGGCGGGTCCAGCGTCCGGATGGTGACGGGGCGTCCGGCCATGGTCTTGAACAGGCCGTAGAAGTCGTCCCTCTGGAACCCGACGAGGCGTTCGAGGGCCGCGCGCCGGCCGGCCTCGTCGCCGGCCATGATCATCTCCTGGACGATCGGCAGGCGATCGGGGGCGAAGAACATGTGCTCCGTCCGGCAGAGCCCGATCCCCTCCGCGCCGAGCGCCACCGCGGCCTCGGCGTCTCGCGGGATGTCCGCATTCGCCCGCACCTTCAGGCGCCTCAGCCCGTCGGCCCACTTCATCAGGGCCGCGAAATTCTGCCAGGTCTCGCTCTTCGAGGGATCGAGGTTCCTGCGCATGACCTCGAGGATGTCGCTGTCGCGCGTCGGAACGTCGCCGATCATCACCTCGCCGGTGGTGCCGTCGATCGAAACGTAGTCGCCTTCCTTGATCACCTTCCCGTCCACCGTGGCGCGCCGGTGCTCCTCGTCCACGACCACGGCGGTGCAGCCGACGACGCTGGGGCGGCCCATCTGCCGCCCGACGACCGCCGCGTGGCTCGTCCTGCCGCCTGTCGACGTCAGCACGCCCTTCGCCGCCGCCATGCCCTTGATGTCGTCCGGACAGGTCTCCGCGCGCAGCAGCACGACCCGCTCCCCGCGATCCTTCCACGCCACCGCCGTCGGCGCGTCGAATACCGCCTTCCCCGCCGCCGCCCCCGGGCTCGCGTTCAGCCCCTTCGCCACGGCCGGAAACTCCCGCCGCCGGAGCGGATCGAACACCGGGTGCAGCAATTGCTCGATCATCGCCGGCTCCACCCGCCCCACGGCCTCCTTCGGCGTGATCAGTTTCTCCTTCACCATGTCCACCGCGATCTTGACCGCGGCGTGCCCCGTCCGCTTCCCGCTCCGGGTCTGCAGCATGTACAGCTTCTCGTCCTGAATCGTGAACTCGAAGTCCTGCACGTCGCGGTAGTGCTTCTCCAGCCGCGCCGTGATCTCCTTGAGCTGCCGGTAGGCCGCCGGCATCTCGTTCTCGAGCTCCGCGATCGGACGCGGCGTCCGGATGCCCGCCACTACGTCCTCGCCCTGCGCGTTCGTCAGGAACTCGCCGTAAAACTTCCGCTCCCCCGTCGCAGGATCGCGCGTGAATCCCACCCCCGTCGCGCTCTTCGGCCCCGTGTTCCCGAACACCATCGACTGCACCGTGACGGCCGTTCCGATCGAATCCGGAATCCGGTACATCCGCCGGTAGGCGATCGCGCGCTCGTTGTTCCACGACCGGAATACCGCGTCCCGCGCACCCCGCAACTGCGCCTTCACGTCCTGCGGAAACTCGTGTCCGGAATGCTCCTTCACCGCACCCTTGAACGCCTCGACCAGCCCCTTCAAGTCCTCCACCGTCAGATCCGTGTCCGCCTTCGAGCCGCGCGCCTCCTTCTTCGCGCGCAATACCTTCTCAAATTGCTCTTTCTCGACGTCGAGCACGACATTCGAATACATCTGGATCAGCCGGCGGTAACAGTCCCACGCGAACCTCGGATTGTTCGCACGCCGCGCGTGCCCCTCCACCGTCTGGTCGTTCAACCCCAGGTTCAGGATCGTGTCCATCATCCCGGGCATCGAGAACTTCGCACCCGAACGGACGCTGACGAGAAGAGGATTCTGCGGGTCGCCGAACCCCATCCCCGTGCTCTTTTCGACGCGCGCGAGCGCCGCCCACTGCTCGGGCTCGGCGTCCTTCGGGAAGCGGCGTCCGTTTTCATAGAAGCGGGTGCAGACTTCCGTGGTGATGGTGAAGCCGGGGGGCACCGGGATTCCCGCGTTGGTCATCTCCGCAACGCCCGCGCCTTTTCCTCCGAGCAGGTCCTTCATCCCCGCGTTGCCGTCCGCCCTGCCGTCCCCGAACCAGTAGACCGATTTGCTGGGCATGCTATCTCCGATGTCTGAAGTCCCTGTTTTCCGCGACTTTGTCCAGGTCGAAGAACTCGTCTTCCGGGATCCCGAAGAACTCCTGGAGCGTGAATGACACGAGCCACCGGCCATCTTCCTTTACGACGCGGAAGCTCTTCATTTCGTAGAGACCCGTCCCTGGATCCTTCGCCCGCAGAATGGCCACGGCGCTCTGTCCGTCTCTCTTCTCGATGGACGTCACGAGGACGGAGGTCGCGACGAGACGGCGATACCGTTGTCCCATCGACGTCATGTTGAAGGCGATCCAGAAGACCTGCGACGGGTACCGATCCCGCGTTTCGCGTGAGAGCGCTTCGTAGGCGCCGTCGTAGTCGTCCCTGGCCAGCGCGTCCCGGAAAGTGCCGTAACTGTCCTTCACGGTGGCGAATTCCGCGGGCGCGGCCTCCGTGGGTCCGGGGCCGGCAGCGCAGCCGGCGAGGACCGTCAGAAGGCTCAGGGCCAGGATGGAACGAACGGTCATCCGGCAGCCCTCATGAAAACAGTTCACGGCGAATCCGGGCGCGAAAGGTATCACGAGGTCTGGATGCCGTCAAATCAGGCGGACGGCCCGGCAGTATCCCTGCCGCCCCGAGGACCTTTCCGCATGCAACTTCCAGCTTCCACGAAGCGGAATTATCCCCGAGATGGCGTCCCCTCCCGCAGCATCGCCCGCTTATCGAATTTGACTTGCCCCCGAGCCCTGCTTAGAATCCGGTGCTGCACTTCGGCGCCCCGACAACGCCTTCCAGGGAGATAAGCAGAGCACCCATGGGCATCAACGAGCGAAAACCGCTTGGCAAGATCCTGGAAGAGATGAGGTTCTGCTCGGCGAAGCAGATCAAGGACGCCCTCAAGTATCAGCATGAGAACCCTGGCAAGAAACTCGGCGAGATCCTCGTCGAGCAGAAGATCTGCGACTCGAAGCAGATCACCGAGGCCCTCGCGAAGCAGTTCAATCTCCCCTTCCTGCGCCTGGAGTCCCTCGAGGTCGAGCAGGAAATCATCCAGATGGTTCCCAAGCAGGTGTGCGAGGACTACAAGATCTGCCCGGTCAAGAAGAACGGCCGCGGCATCACCGTCGCCATGAGCGACCCGCTCGACTTCTTCACGCTCGACAACCTGCGGTTCATCCTCAATACCGACGTCGAGTGCGTCCTCGCCACCCGCGAGGACGTGGTCGAAGCCGTCGCGCGGCTGTACGGCGGATCGTCGGCGATGAAGGGACAATTCGACGCCGCGCTGGAAGAGCTGACGGCTTCCGCCGTCGCCGTGCGAAATCAGGAGGAGCTCGAGACGGGCGAAGAGGACGACGCGCCCGTCATCCGGCTCGTGACGCTCATCATCGCCGAGGCGGTGAAGGCGCGGGCTTCCGACATCCACGTCGAGCCCATGGAGAAGAAGCTCCGGATCCGGTACCGCATCGACGGCGTCTGCCAGGAGGTGGACTCTCCGCCGAAACGGCTCCAGGGATCCGTCCTGTCGCGACTCAAGATCATGGCGGACATGGACATCGCGGAAAAGCGCAAGCCGCAGGATGGCCGCATCAAGATCAAGGTGGGCGACTCCCACCTCGACATCCGCGTCTCGGCGCTTCCCGCCTCGCACGGCGAGTCGATCGTCATGCGGATCCTCGACAAGAAGACGGGCCTGATCGGGCTCGAAGAACTGGGCTTCCACTCGGCCGACTACAAGCGGTTCCACGACATCATCAAGCGGCCGAACGGGATCTTCCTCGTCACGGGGCCGACGGGGTCCGGGAAGACGACGACGCTGTACGCCGCTCTCAAGGAACTGAACAAGCCGGACGTGAAGATCATCACGGCCGAGAACCCGGTCGAATACGTGTTGAGCGGGATCAACCAGGCGCAGGTGAAGGCCCACATCGGGTTCACGTTTGCGCGCATCATCCGCGCCATGCTGCGGCAGGCGCCCAACATCATCCTGGTCGGGGAAATCCGAGACAAGGAGACGGCGGAAATCGCGATCCAGGCGGCCCTCACGGGCCACCTCGTGTTCTCCACGCTCCACACCAACGACGCGCCCGGCGCCCTCACACGACTCCTGGACATGGGGGTCAAGCCCTTCCTCGTCGCGTCCTCCGTGCAGGCGATCATGGGCCAGCGGCTCGTGCGGCGTCTCTGCCCCAACTGCAAGGAGCAGTTCACACCGGAGCCGGGCGAGCTCCAGGCGATCGGCGTGAAGCCCTCGGACTGCGAAGGAAAGGTCTTCTTCCGGCCGACCGGCTGCGACCAGTGCAAGAACAACGGTTACAAGGGACGCCAGGCGATCTTCGAACTCATGGAGATGTCGCCGATCCTGCGCGACATGACGTTCCGCCGGGAGCCGACGCTGAAGCTGCGCGAGCAGGCCCGCATCGGGGGGATGACGACGCTCCTCGAAGACGGCGTCCGCAAGATCTTCGACGGGATCTCTTCGATCGGTGAGGTGCTCAACCTGGCGCGGCGCGAGGACATCACCTACTAGTTCGGGTCACTTTTCACCGGGAGCGGACATGGCCGTCGAACTGAACAGGCTGCTGGACCTGGTCGTCGAGAAGAAGGCGAGCGATCTTCATCTGACGGTGGGAATGCCGCCGACGATCCGGCTTCACGGGCATCTCCGGCCGCTCAAGCTGCCGATGCTGACGAACGAGGACACGGTGGCGTTCATGAGGTCGATCACCTCGGAGCGGCACCAGCAGGAACTGAAGGAACGCGGCGGATGCGACTTCGGTTTCGCGTACGAGCAGAAAGCGCGGTTCCGCGTTGCGGTGTACATGCAGAAGGGGCAGGTGGGGATCGCCTGCCGGTTGATTCCGACCAAGCTGCTGACGTTTGACGAGATCGGGCTGCCGCCGAGCGTGAAGAACCTGCTGTTCCGGCCGAGAGGCCTGATCCTGGTGACGGGGCCGACGGGTTCGGGGAAAACGACGACGCTCGCCACGATGATCGACTTCATCAACACCGAGGAAGACTGCCACATCATCACGGTCGAGGACCCGATCGAGTACTTCCACAACCACAAGAAATCGATCATCACGCAGCGCGAACTGGGCGTGGACGTCGGGACGTTCAGCGAAGCGATCCGTCGCGCGCTGCGCATGGACCCGGACGTCGTGCTCGTCGGAGAAATGCGCGACCTCGAGACGATCCAGACCGCGATCACGGCGGCCGAAACGGGCCACCTCGTGTTCGGCACCCTGCACACGACCGGCGCGGCGCGCACCATCAACCGCATCATCGACGCATTCCCGCAGGAGCAGCAGGAGCAGATCCGCGCGCAGCTGTCGACGTCGATCGTGGCGATCATCTCCCAGGTGCTGCTGCCGCGCTGCGACAAGGACGGCATCATCGCGGCATTCGAGATCCTCATCATGACCTCGGCCGTCGAGCACCTCATCCGCGAAAACCAGACGCACAAGATCGTGAGCGCCATCCAGACCGGCGCAAAACAGGGAATGATCCTGCTCGACGACTTCCTCTTCGACCTGTTCATCAAGAAGAAGATCGGTTTCCAGGAGATGATGCAGGCCGCGCAGCAGCCCAACGACCTGCAGCAGAAGGTGATGGAGTACACGCAGCAGCAGGCGGCTGCGGCGAGCCGGCAGAAGTAGACCAAGCGTATCGGGGGGGCGACCGGGCCACGCGCCCGGTCGCCCTTTTTTTTGAAGCGGAGAACGGGATGACGAGCGCATTTCCGGTCCGGACGATCGCGGCGGCGGTTCTGGCGGCCCTTTTTGCGGCGGGGTGCGGGGACGGGAAGGGCGCCGCGAAGCCCGCGGATCCGGGAAAGATGGTGGTCGCCGAGGATCCGGCGGGGGGCTATCGGCTGAAGGTTCCGGAGGGATGGACGCGGGTGGAGTTCCCGCGTTCGAACCCGCGGCGCCGCTGGTTCGCGGGGGCCTGGGCTCCGCCTACGCCGGGAATCGCGGTGGAGGGAATCTTCACGCATCTCATGGCGGCCAACGTGCCTGCCGCCGAATTCGGCGGGCGGATCGCCGGCGCGAGCATCTCGACGCTCGAAAACCCGGGAAACTACGCGCTCGTGGCCGGAGGCCCGGCGACGGCGGCAGGAAAGCCGGCCTACAAGATCGAGGCCAGGTACGCTTCGCAACTCGGCGAGATCTTCGAGGCGTCGGCGTACGTCGAGGTCGGAACGGGCGTCGGCGTGGTGGTCACGTCCCGGGCCGCCGGGGCGGACGATGCGATGGCGCGGGCGCGCCTGGAGGCCGCGCTGGCGGGATTTGAATCCATCCCCCGCGAGATCCGCGCGGGCGTTCCCCACGCGTGGCCGGGAAAAATCAAGTTCACTCCCCCGGCCGGATTCGATCCCGCGGGCGGGCCGGCGCCGCGAAGCGTCGTCGGGTTCTGCCTTGGACCGATCGACGGGGACAGGCAGGAGCTGGTTTCGATTCTGCTGCTGCCGACGGGGCCGAATCAGAAGAAAGTGGAAGGCGACCTGTTCGCCGCGGCCAGCCGGGGGCTCACCGGGGGAGAACCGGTCGAACTCTCGTTCGCGTCGGGGAAGGCGCGCGGTGTCCTCTATACCCCGAAGCCGGACGGCCCGCGCTATGAGACGGCGATCGCGGGGGGACTCCTGGGACAGGGGGACGCGGCCATCGTCGTCCAGGCCGCGATGAATCCGCCCGGGCGGGCCTTGAAGCTGCTCCAGACCGTCGCCTCTTCACTCGAGTGGGTGCCGGAACCGTACGCGCTGGAGAGCGTCGCCCGCGGGAAAACGGGGCAGCAGATCGTCCCCCTTCCCCGGGGCTGGGAAACCCGGGAAGAAAACGGCTGGATCGCGGCGGCCCGCTTCGAAACGCTCGAGTCCGACGGCCCCGGCGGCGAGCCGCGCCGCCAGACGATCCAGCAGGCGCAGGTGATGTTCGAAGAGGACGTCACGGGGTCGGAGAACCCGCTCGGGCGGGCGCAGATCATCGCGAAGACGGCGGATCCGAAGAAGGCTTCTCCGCTCGGCGCGGAGAACCTGACGCTGCCGGACGGCCGCCCCGCCGCCCGGCTCACGGTGCTCCTGGACGGGGCCGTGGACGTCCTCGCGTTCGCGCGGGTCTCGGCAGGCGCGATCGCGACCGTGCGCGTCGTCGGCGTTTCGGGATGCGCCCTGCAGTCGCAGACCCTGGCGCTCGACATCCTCGCCGGCGTCCGGTACGCGCGTCTCGAAGAGCAGGTGGCGCCCGCGGAGGACGTGGCGAAGCGGTCGCGGGAGGCTCTTGCCGGAATCGTCGAACGCGCGCGCGCTTCGGCCGGAGGGGAGGAGTGGTACGTGTTCGAGCAGGAAGGCAAGAACGTGGGGGGGGTCCGGGTCACCCTGCGGCCGGACGGGTCCTGGACGGACCGGCAGGTCCGCGTGGCCGGGAAGGCCTCGATCACCAATACGATCGAAGGAGCGCCCGGACGGACGGTGGAGACGGTCCGGATCGAGGGCCCGGAAAAATCCGAATGCGTGACGACGATCGAATCGACGGGAGACTGGGTGGACGTCAGGCGGATCCCGGGAGGAGGCGCCGAGCGCACGGACCGGATCGCGCGGACCGACCTGTTCCTGCCGCCGGACGTCGCCGGCTCCGACCGCGTGTTCGTCGGTCTGGCCGGGGCCGGCGAGGGAACCTGGTCGTTCCAGGTCGTGACGGCGGGCGTGCTGGTGACCCGGTGGCAGGAGTTCCGGGTGAAAGGCGAGGAAGAAATCGAAATCGCGGGCGGCAAGGTCAGCGCCCGGCGCGTCGAGGTCGGCGCCAGTACGGTGGTCTGGGTCGCGGACGGGCGCGTGGTACGCGCCGACGGAAGCGGCTACGTGCGGAGAATCGAGAAGCCCGAGGTGGTGAAGGAGTTCTTCAAGGATTGAGGAGGGTCGGCGTTTCAGGCCCGAGGGTGCGCCTTGCCGTAGATCTCCTTCATTTTCGACGTCGTGACCTGGGTATAGATCTGCGTCGTCTGCAGGTTCGCGTGGCCGAGAAGTTCCTGCACGCTCCGGAGGTCGGCTCCGCGGTCCAGCATGTGCGTCGCGAAGGAATGCCGGAACGTGTGCGGCGTCACGTGCCGCGCGATCCCCGCTCGCCGCGCCCACTTTTCCACCACTCGCCTCACGCCGCGTACCGAAAGCCGCTTCCCGGATTTGTTCGCGAACACCGCTTCCGCATCGGGCCAGCACTCGATGGCCGACCGGATGGCTGCGGCCGCGGGGGCGCCGAGGACGGCGAGGCGCTCCTTGCGCCCCTTGCCGCGCAGGCGCACGACGCCGCCCGGGAGGTCCACGTCGGCGCGTCCGAGCCCGGCGAGTTCCGAGATACGGCAGCCGGTCGAGTAGAAGGTCTCGAGGATCGCGCGGTCGCGGCGCGCAGCCTTCGAGTCTCCTTTCGGTCCCTCCAGGAAGGCCGAGACTTCTTCTTCGGACATGCACGACGGCAACCGGCGCTCGAGGCGCGGCGTGCGGAGCGCGCGCGCGGGGTTATCGGCGAGGACGCCGGTGCGATGGAGGAAGCGGCAGAGCGAGCGGGCGCAGGCGAGCTTTCGGGCGATGGAGGACTTCTTGTAGTCGGCGTCGCGGAGGCAGGCGAGGAAACGGCGGAGGAGGAGGGCGTCGATGGAAGCGGGGTCCGGGCGGGCGAGGGTTTCGCCCATCGCGGCGAGGTCCGAGGCGTAGGCGCGGAGGGTCTCGGGCGACACGTTGCGGCGGCGGAGGTGTTCGAGGAAGAGGTCGACGGATTCATCCCAGGTCATTGCTGATCCCGCCATTTTGGTTTGAGGGCGTCCTGGCGGGCGACTTCGGCGTCGAGGATGCGTTCGACGAGGAGGGCGCAGGCGAAGCGGAAGTAAGGCTCGCGGGAGCGGAGGACGCCTTCGCCGTCGCGCCAGGGGGATTCGTCGTCGACGCGCGCGGCGGCCCAGGATTTCACGGCGCTGCGGACCCTGTCGGAGTCGGCGTCGAGGATGGCCTCGAACTGCTGGTTGAGGTGCGGGGCGTTCTGCGGTGAGATTTCGAGGGGGCGGCCGCTCCGGATGATCTTCTCGAGGTCGGCGGCGGGGAGTTCGGCGCGACCGGTCATGAGGAGCTGGAGGGCGACGGTGACGCGCGGCGGGTAGTAGGTGCGGAGCTCGGTGACGGCGGCGACCACGATGGCGTCGGCGCCGAGGTCTCTGGCGGCGGCGAGGTAGTCGTCGGCGGTCCTGAGTTCGCGGCCGGCGGCCTTCGCCGCGGCGGCAACCTCGGACGGGCGGTAGACGAGGAAGCCGGGGTGCGCGACGAGTTCGGAGGCGAACGCGTCGCCCTGGGCGACGCCGTCGAGCTTCGGGTCAGCGGTGCGGTTGAGGAACGGCGCGACGGCGATCCGCCTGGCCGACTGGAACGGGTTCGCGGCGGGCGACCGGTACTGCTCGCCGGCGCAACCCGAGGCGAGCAGGGGCAGAATGAGGAACAGGCGGTTCATCTCAGCAGCTCCTTGTTCTCGGGCGACGCGACCCACAGGGCGGTTTCGCCGCCGCGGTCGGACACGAAGTAGAGACGGCCGTCGGGAGCCCAGCAGGGGTCCCATTCGCCGGCGGGGTCCCAGGTGAGGCGGACGCAACGGCCGCCGTTGGCGGACGCGGCCCAGAGGTCGTCGGGGCGGCCCGCGGCGTCGGGGCGGGCGAAGGCGATCCAGTGGCTGTCGGGCGACCATGAGGGGGACAGAGCTACGAAGCCGGAGGTCAACTGTTTCGGGTCGGTGCCATCGGGCCGCACGGTCCAGAGATCGGAACCGAGCACGTACGCGATGCGCGCGCCGTCGGGCGCCCAGGCGGGATCGGAGCCTTCGGCGACGTACGTGCGCTCGGGAAGCGCGACGACGACGATCCAGAGGCGCGAAGTGCCGCGGTCGGAGATCTCGAAGACGATCTGAGTGCCGTCGGGGGACCACGAGGGGTTGCGGCAGTCCCAGGGACCCGAATCCAGCAATCGGTTATTGTCGTCCGAGAGCCTCCGGACTCGAAGATCGGGGTGAGATGGCGCGGGAGACCGTGCTCCCTGGCTGAGACAAGTAGCACAGGCGAACTTCGGAAGCCGCGAGGTGAACGCCAGGGATTCGCCGTCTGAGGACAGGGCGATTCCGGCGATCCGCACGAACGTCACGTCCATCATGGCAACGTGATTTGTGGAGATTCGCGTCCCGAAAGCGGTCCCTGCCGAGATCCACATGACCGTTCCGCGGGCGGCTGAAGGAGCGGCATCCGTCACGGCCACGCCCACCCGCTCCGCCTCACCGAACGCAGGATGCCGCGGCGGCGCGGGGCGGACCTCCGGGGGCGGCTGCCGGCAGCCGGTGAGGAGGAGCGCGAGGACAAGAAGGGGGCGGAGCATGGGCGTAACTATGTTATCGGACGTGCGGCGACCTCGACTGGAGGAACGACCGGGCACGGGCGCGGGCAGGGGCGCGGGCGCGGGGGGCCGCTTCGCGGCCCTTCCAACAATAGACAGTCCCTCGCCGGCCCCGCTATCCTGACCCGCCCGCCTACGAGGAGAGCCACGATGGAGAAAATCCAGGTCGCCATCATCATGGGGTCGGACTCCGATCTCGAGGTCATGCGCAAGGCCGGCGAAGCGCTGCAGGAGTTCAAGGTCGCGCACGAGATCCGGGTGCTGTCTGCGCATCGGACGCCAGTCGCGCTGGAGAAGTACCTGAAGGAAGCGGAGGAACGCGACTGCCGGGTGTTCATCTGCGGCGCGGGGATGGCGGCGCACCTGGCGGGGGCGGTGGCGGCGCGGACGACGCGGCCGGTGATCGGCGTGCCGCTGGCGGGCGGGATCCTGGACGGGCTCGACGCGCTGCTCGCGACGGTGCAGATGCCGGGCGGGATGCCGGTCGCAACCGTCGCGGTCGGGGGCGCGCGCAACGCGGGGATCCTCGCCGTGCAGATCCTGGCGCAGGACGACAAGCCGCTCCAGAAGGCGCTTCAGGGACAGCGCGACAAGGCGGCGGCGAAACTGGCGGAGAAGGACGCGGAGATCGCTCGGAGGTATTCGAAAGAGTAGTCGTCCCCATGGAGATCCCGTCATGCGGCTCCTCCCGGCCCTGATCCTCGCGCTGCTCCCGCTTCCCTGCTCCGCCCTGACGATCTCCTACGACGTGCGCACGCCGCGGCCGACGAACCACCAGTTCGAGATCTCGGTGGAGCTGCGGGACGTGCAGGGGGAAAGCGTGGACCTGGCGATGCCGGCGTGGACGCCGGGGTACTACAAGATCCAGGACCACGCGCGGAACGTGCGGGGATTCTCGGCGGCGTGTCCGGACGACGGGACGCCGCTGGAGTTCCGGAAGACGGACAAACAGACATGGCGGATCGGGACGGCGGGACGGAAAAACGTGATCGCGACGTACCGGGTGTTCGCGCACCAGTTGAGCGCGACGGGCGCGGACCTGACGGACGAGCACGCGTACTTCCACGGAGCCTGGATCTTCATGTACGTCGTCGGGTCGGTCGGCGAGCCCGTCACGCTCCGGCTTCACCCCCTTCCGGGCTGGAAGACCGCGACGGGCCTCGAGCCCGGCCCGGACGCCGATACGTGGACCGCGGCCGACTACGACGTCCTCATCGACTGCCCCGTCGAAATGGGCGCCTTCGACATGCCCGAGTTTCAGGCCGGCGGCGTGACGCACCGCGTCATGATCCACGGCGAGCCGCGCTGCGACGTGAAGGCGATGGTCGAAGATATCCGGAAGATCGTGGATGCCCAGATCGCGATCTTTGGCCCGCCGCCGTACCGGCACTACACCTTCCTGCTGCACTTTCCGCGCTGGGGATCCGGCGGCCTCGAGCACCTGAATTCGACCTCGATCGTCGTCAACGGCGAGGAGCAGGGCGATCGCAACCGCTACCTCCGGTTCCTCTTCATCGTCTCCCACGAGTTCTTCCACCTCTGGAACGTCAAGCGAATCCGCCCCGAGCAGCTCGGGCCGTTCGACTACACGAAGGAAGTGCTGACGCGGAACCTGTGGGTGCACGAGGGGTTCACGACGTACTACGGGTGGCTCGCAATGCAGCGCGCGGGGGTGATCGACCGGAAGCAGTATGCGGGGTTCGTGGAAGAGGACGTCCGCAATCTGCTGTCGCGGACCGGGCGGAAGGTGACGAGCCCTGAGATGGCGTCGTGGGACACGTGGCTCGGGCCGGACGATCCGGAGAACATCGAGGTGTCCTACTACACTTCCGGCCATCTGCTCGGCCTTCTGCTCGACATCGAGATCCGGCGCAGGAGCGGCGGAGCGAAGTCGCTCGACGACGTGATGCGGCTTTCGTGGGAGAAATCGAAGACGCGGGGCTACCCTGGCGACGACTTCCTTGCGATCGTCAACGAGGCCTCCGGCGGCGACTTCGCGGAGTTTTTCAGGAAGTACGTCTCGGGCACCGATGAATTTCCGTACGCGGCCGTGCTGCCCGCGGCCGGCCTTCAGTACGAGGCGAAGGACGAGGGGGCGGAGAGCGACCCCGGATTCGAGACGCACGGGCTCGCCGAGGACCTCGTGCGCATCAGCCGCGTCCACGACGACTCCCCCGCCGGCGAGGCGGGCTTCGACGCGGGCGACATCCTGCTGGCGGCCGAAGGAAAGCGCCTCCGCGCCGGCACGTTCTGGAACTTCGTGCATTCGAAGAAGCCCGGCGAGAAGATCGCGTTCCTCATCTTCCGCGGCGAACGCGCGTTCGAGAAGACCGTGACCCTGCGCGAGCGCCGCAAGGTGACACATTTCGTCCGGCTCGTCGAAAAGCCGGACGAGGCACAGAAAAAACTCCAGGACGGATGGCTCAAATGAGACGCGCGATGCTGCTGGCCGCGGCGCTCCTCGCGGGGTGCGCGGGGGACGACCCGGCCGGGAAGAACCCGGAGGATCCGGCCGTGACGGTGAAGCTCGTGCTGCCGGCGAAGGCGGTGGAAGGAGACGTTTCGACGGCCTCGCTGGTGCTCGACAACCCGACGGACACGGCGCTCGTGATCGGTGACTGGGAGATCCGGATGGACGGGACGCTCCTCGCGGGCGAAGGCGTCCCCGCCCGCGTCCGCGCCGACGAGCTTCGCGAGGACCGCGCGAAAGGCGAGATCACCCTGACGGCCCACTGGGTCCACGACGACATGCCGCCCGCGGCGGCGCGCCTCCGGTCGCCTTCGATCCTGGACGGGAAGCGGGACTTCGGGTTCCGGCCGGTGGACCTGGTGGTCGCGCCGCATTCGAAGCAGGAATGGACGACGCGGTTCGTCGTCCCGCTGGGCGCGCGCCCGGTCCGGTTCGAGGGAAAAGTCTCGCTGTTCCCGGCGACCCCGTCCCTCCGCGCCGACCTGTTCGCCCCCGCTCCCGACAATCCGTCGATCGACCCCGAGGCCGCGTGGCGCCGGTGGTCGGCGCGCCTGCCCAACGCCCCTCCGACGCGCGAACCCGAGCCGGCCGACGAGCCGGTGACGCTGCGCTACCTCTCGGGAGGCGAGGCCGCCGCGGGCGCCCTCCTCCGCGAGTCCGCCTTCCTCACGCCCGTCCGCGTCGGCGAAATGGCGGGCATCCCCGTGACGGGCCGGGATTTCCCTCTCGACGAAGCCTCGAAACGGCTCGGACTCCGCGGGCAGGCCGCCTGGGCGGGCGCGTGGATCGTGAGCGACGGCGAATCGACCGGCTTCGCCCGCCCCGACGACGCTTTCACGCTTCCCGGAAATCTCGTCGATACCTTCCGCGGCGCGTGGTTCGCCGGGCTCGGAACGTGGTATTCGCAGGAGGCGTTCCCCGCATCGGTCGAAAAGGCGTTCGGACCTAGCGGGCCTGTGAAGGGCGGCGGGCACGAGATCACCGTGAGGGCGGAGAAACTCTACGAGTTCGCGAAGATGATGAAGGCGGCGGGGTGGGTACTGACCGGGAATTCGGCGATGCCGGGAAAGTAGAACCAGATCAGAACTCCCGCACCGTCCCGTCCAGGTCGACCGTGAACGGCCTCCCGACCGCGCGACTTCCCTTCCACAGCACATAAAGCGCCGTCGGACATCCCACGACGACCCGCTTTCCGTTCTCTTCGACCACCGGACACCTTTCGAATCGACCCGCCTTCCAGACGCGCGGTTCGGCACCGGCGTGTTCGGGAAGCGGATTCCATTCCCACGTGAGATCGGTGGTGCCGGCCCGGAGGATTCCGCGCAGGCCATCCGGATGCAGAACGAACGGATCTCCTGCGGGCAGGGCCTGCGCCGTTTCGGAGATGGTCGTGGGCAGGTACAGGACGTCGCGCGCCGCGCAGAAACCGAAGTCGTGCACGCGGCCGTCGCGCCGCCCGGGGGCGACCTCGAGCCAGCCGGTACCGCTCCACGCGCTGAGGAACGCAGGTTCGGGCAGGCCCTCGATGCGGACCCGCGCCGTGCCGGCGGTGCGGGGCGTCGAATCGGTGGCGGGCAGCAGAAGGAAATTGTAGCGGAGGTAGAACGAGAAGGCGTGGGCGTACGGGATGAGATCTTCATGGGTGTCCTCGTCCTGGACGGTCCAGGCCTTGAGGGCGTCGCCGGTCGTGAGGTGGCATGAGAAGTACCCGTCCGAAAGCGGCGCGGTGTCGGCCGGTCTCATCCAGAGATCCGGGCCCGGCACGCCGATCCAGGCGTCTCCGGAAATCGCGCGATTGAGAAGCGGCGCCCGCACGAGCACGGCCGGAATCCCCCAGGCGCGCAGGAGGCAGACGCCCGCGATCGCGAGGTCCGTCGCGCGCCCCCCGCCTTCCCGCACGCACGTCGCGGGATCGAGGTCGGGCATCTTGCGCGGCTTGCGCACGACTCTGGGCGCGAGCACCTCCGCGTTCAGGTAGTGCAGAAGCTGTCGGAGAACGCCGTCCGGGTCCGCGGGCCATGCCATGGCGAACCCCTCCACGCGCCGTGCGACCTCGGCGTCGCTTCGCCAGAAGTCGTGCCAGTTGGTGATCGCCTCCGTCGCCACGCGGTACATCAGCACGCCGCGCCGCCACGCGTCCTCGTCGGCGGGCGCCCAGGGAAACTTCCGGGTTTCGCGCGCCTGACGGATGCGCTCGACCAGGATCGCGGGCGTCACGCTGTCGGCGTCGGATCCCACCCGCTCAGCGCCGTCGACCGTGTACCGGCGCGCTGCGCGACCCAGCAGCCAGTAGAAGGCGTCCCTGTCGCGCGGATCGAGGTCCGAGGCCGCAGCCTCGAAGTCGCCGGCGCGGTCCCCCATGGGCTCGAGCGCCCGCCGCTCCGCCTCGGTCAGCCCTCCCCCGCAGCCCGCCAGCGCGAGCGCCGCGGCCGCGGCGAGGGCCCTTCCCCGGCGCCCCCCGCTAATGGGCGGACACCAGGAACAGCACGGCGAGGTCCACGATGAAGAGCACGACGATGATGACCTCCAGCACGAGCATCTTGCGGCTGGACGACTCCGCGGACGCGAGGTTGTAGAGTTCGTCGAGTGTCTTCAGTTTCTCCTCGACGGCGGCCTTCCATTCCTGGACGTGGAAGCGGGTCGCGCAGCCAAGATACTGGCGCGCGAGGTGCCAGTCGCCGATGAATTTCGTGGAATTCTCTATTTCCTCCGCGACTTCCGAGAGAGAGATGCGGATGGAGCGGAGTTCCCGGAGCAGGTCTCCGGCTCCGAAGAACACGGTCGGCCTGCGGTAGAACCTCTCGAGGTCGTCGTACGCGCGGCCGACGACGCGGTCCAGTTCGGCGTCGTAATGCCGGTATTCCACGAGCTGGAGATTGGCGAGCTCCATGACGCGCAGCACATCGGCGGCCGCTCCCTTCTCCACAACCAGCGCAGCTTCCCAGTCGATCACGACGAGGTCGTCGCGATAGTAGGAAAAGTGCTGCCGCAGAGTTTCCGCGACCTCCGCCTCTGAAAGCCTCGCCGGGTCGGGTTCCGCGGTGAGCAGGGCGGCGACTTCGCGGCCGAAGCGCGCGAGCCAGGACTCGGAGTCCTCGAGTCCCAGTTCATCGGGGAGGAATCGGAAGACGGTGTACGCCTCGGGCTGTTCAGGACTGATGCGGTGGTGGCGCAGCCGGGGAGCGATCCGCGCGAGAAGCGAGTCCAGCGCTTCGCGCGCGAGGGCGTTCATCGTCCGTCCGCCGGGGAAATCCGGATCGTGGTGCGGGACAAAGTCGGCGAGTTTCGCTCCGGTGGCGCGGTACTGGAGCGTGAGGCAGACGACGCCGAAGGAGTAGAGATTCGCGCTGACGGCGACTTCGACGTCGCCGAGCCGGGCTTTCGGAAGCGGCATCGAGAGGAAACGCTCGGGGGCGAAGTCCCGCGGCGCGGCCTTTTCGGGTTTCACGGTCGTTTCGCCCGCGCCCTCCAGCGCCCCGGCGACCTCGCCCAGCGGGATTTCGTAGGCGACGTCCCAGGCGTAGAGGAACAGGATTTCCGGATTCAGGGGCACGCGGATTCTTGTCCGGGGGTCAGCGTTGTTCGGAGGGGAGTTGTTTTTCGCGAAGGGACTTCAGCGCGGTGCGGAGGCGCGGGGAGCTGAGCGGATCGTCGACCTCCTCCTGGGCTCCTTCGAGGATGCGGAGCGACTTTGCGACGTACTGCTGTCCTGCTGCGGCGCCGCCGACGCGGGCCATTTCTTCCGGGAACTTCTCGAGGGACTGGAGAATCGCCTGGAACGCCTCCCGGTCCTTTTTCCGGGCGATCAGCGCCGTCCGGACCGCTTCCTCGCCGCGATCCCCGTAGTACTCGCACATGCCGCCCGTGAGGATCCAGAGGCAATTGAACGCCGCCGATTCGCGGAGGGCGCGGGCGAGCCGCTCGAAGGTTCCCCAGTGATCGATGGCGTCGTAGGCGTAGATTCCGTGCCACGCCTGGGTCACCCGGTCGTAGTCGGGGTCTTCGAGCTGCCGCACGAGGACTTCCAGCGCGGCGGACTCCTGCCCCGTCAGGCTTCGCGGGACGCCGGCCGCTTCCACCGCCCGCGCTTCGGACTCCTTCCGGCGGCTCCCCTGTCGGATTCCGGTCATGACGCCGACGAATCCGACGCCGATCACGATGAAGAGAAGGGCGCCGCCCGCGACGTTGCCGATCGTTCCGCGTCGTGACGTGTCCGCCCGGGGCTGAGCCGGCACGGGGAAGGAGCGGCCGCAGCCGACGCAGGACGGCGCCTGGCCGGGCAGGAGATCCACGGTGGAGACCATCGCGCCGCAGGAGGGACAGGGGAAGTTGAGCGTGCCCATGGCGGCATTGTACGGGGGTCCGGCGCGGGCGTGCTAGAATCCCCGCCCGATGAAGCGGCTGCTCTGGCTGGTGCTGGCGGTGTCGGCGGGATGCGGGCCCGGCGAGCCGGCGGCGCCGGGCGACCGCGCGCCCGGGCGGCGGCTTGTCATCCTCTCGCTCGACGGACTTCCCTGGGACCTTGCGAAAGAGAAGATGGCGGAAGGCAAGATGCCCCATCTCGCGGCACTGGTGGCGCGGGGGGCCGCGGCGGAGGGTGGGAGCATCGGGGCGTTCCCGGCGAAGACGGCGCCCTGCCACGCCACGCTCTGGACGGGTTGCTGGGCGGACCGGCACGGCATCCACGCGAACGAGACGCCACTCCTGCCCCGGATGACTCACACCGTGTTCGAAACGCGCCTGGGGTTCGACGCGGAGGCGCTCAGGGCGGAGCCGCTCTGGCGCGCGGCCGCGCGCGCGGGCCGGACGGTCACGGTCGTGCAGGCGACGCACGCGGATCCCGATTCGGACGTGGACACGGGATTCGCCACGCTCCATATGTTCAACGGCTACCGGAATCTCCTGTCTCCCGCCATGATCGAAGCCTCCCCGTTCTCGGTGGACGGCCGGAATTTCCGCGTCGAGCGGATTCCGGGGGGCGTCGCGGTGAGCTGCGGCGCCTTGCGCGCGACGGTCCGGCCCGGAGAATTCGTGGGTGTCGACCACCCGGACGTGCGCGGTGTCTTCTACCTTTATCTCGCGCAGTTCGACGACTCCTCGTGGACCCTCCTGCGCTCCTCGTGCTCGAGCGTCGGCGCGACGTCGCGGGAGGAGCGCGACCGCTTCCGCCGCGAGTGCGGCGGGTACGCCTACAACACCCAGAAGCTGGGGGATACCCTCTGGGACGGGACCGCCTGGAAACGGGACCTGTACCTCGCCGCGACGAGGCTGAACGTGGAACGCGTCCGGGAGGCGACGCTCTGGGCGATGCGCGAGCACCCGGCGGAGCTGACGTTCACGTACCTCCCGCAGCCGGACGAGGCGCTTCACCTGCTCCTCGGCCGCATCGAGGTGCTCGGGGACCGCGAAGCGGCGGACGTGCTGGACGGCGTGCTGGCGCTCTGCGACGGGCTGGTCGGCGACCTGGCCGCGGCCGTCGGACCGCAGGGAGCCATCGCGGTGGTGAGCGACCACGGAATGGCGCCGGTGGACCGCGTTTTCTACCCGAATCTCGCGCTCGAACGGGCGGGCCTTCTGACGCGCGGCGCGACCGGGCGGATCGACCTGTCGAAAACGCAGGCCGTGTTCTCGCCATGCGCGGGCGATTTCGTGACCGTGAACACGACCGACCGCCGCGGCGGCATCGTCCCGACGGAGGACCGCGACGCCTGGGCCCGCCTCGCGGAACGCGCCATCCTCGCCGCCGCCACCAGGTCTCTCGGCGAAGGAACTCTTCTCGCCTTCCGGCCCGGCGACACGAAGGATTTTGGCCTGGGAAAAGAGGGCGACGTCTGGTTCTCGGCGACCAGCGACGGCGTGCGGCTGAACGCGAGGCTCTCGCCGGACCTTCCGGGCCCCGAGGCGTCGCTCGTGCGCGCGGTCGCGCCCGAAGGCCATCACAGCGGAGACCCGCGAATCCCGCGCCTCCGCGGGCTCATGGTGTTCGCGGGCCCGGGTTTCCGCCACGCGTCCGCCGACGGCGTCCGCCACGTCGACTTCGCCCCGACCGTCGCCGCATGGCTGGGCATCGACCCGCCCAGGGACGCCGTGGGAACGGCGCTCCGCGAATTCCTGGAGGAACCATGAAACTCAAAGGCAAGGTGGCGTTCGTGTCGGGGGCGGGAAGCGGCATCGGGCGGGCGATTTCGGAGCGATTCGCGCGCGAGGGGGCGGCGCTGTTCGTCGCGGGCCGGCGGCGGGAGCCGCTGGACGAACTCGCCCGGAAGGTGGCGCCGGCCCGCTGCGCCGTCTCGACCGGCGACGTGCGCCGCCCGGAAGACGCCGACCGCTGGGCCGCCGAGTGCGCGCGCGAGTTCGGCGGCCTCGACATCCTCGTGAACAACGCCGGCATCATCGGCGGCGGCGGCATCCTGGACTTCGACCGCGCCCGCTGGCGCGCCCTCATGGACACCAACGTCGAAGGCGTCGTCGAACTCACCCGCGCGCTCGCGCCGCTTCTCGTGAAACGCGGCGGCGGTTCGATCGTGAACATGGGAAGCGTCACCGGGATCCGCCCGTATGGCGGACTGCTCGGCTACTGCGTTTCGAAAGCAGCGGTGAACATGATCACCCAGTCGCTCGCGCTCGAGCTCGCGCCGAAAAACGTGACGGTGAACGCCATCCTTCCGGGAGTCGTCGTGACGGACCTTCACCGGACGGGAGGGATGGACGAGGCGGCCTACGCGGCGTTCCTGGAGCGCTCGAAGACGACGCACCCGCTCGGGCGCGTCGGAAGCGCGGAGGAGATCGCGGCGGCGGCGCTCTATTTCGCCTCGGACGAGGCGCGCTGGACGACGGGAACGCTTCTTTCGGTGGACGGCGGGCGCGCGCTCACGGCGGCCCGGTAGTTCGGGGGATGGCGGGGGGCGGAACAGGAGACTCGGACATGGCGGCGATCAGGCGCGGTGGAACTCTCGGAGCGGTGGCGGCGCTGGTTTCGGTGCTCGCGGCCGGCTGCTCGGGGAACGGCGCGAAAGGCTCGAAGGACATCCCGAAAGGCTTCGGGCGGCTCGAGGTCGACGTGCGGCGCGACGGGGGCAAGCACGCGATCCGTTTCTCCTACGTGATCTACCCGACGGACCGCACCTCGGAAGACCCGAAGTTCACGATCGTGCTCGAACCGCTGAAGGACTTCCCGAACCCCTACGACGCGAATGATCCCGCCAACCGGACGGCGAACGTCATCGTGGCGAATCTTCCTCCCGGCACGTACGGACTGGACGTGTTCGGCGTCGGTGCCTGCGGTCGCGTCCGCGACCTCGTGGTGAAGGAGGGGGACATGACCGCGGCGCGGCTCAACCTCGAGCCGGGCGGCGCAGTTTCCGGCACCGTCCTCGGAGAGGCCAGCGGCGAACCCCTTCCCGGCGTCCTCGTCTTCCGCCCGCTCGACCGCGGCTATGGATCCGACCCGAAGGAGTGGGACCCGAAGACGGCGACCGAAGGGTCACGGGTTTCCCGGACGGGCGACACCGGGAGCTATTACATTCCGAACCTGCCCGCCGGCGAGCACCTTCTGGTCTTCTACATGCCCGAGCTGGGCTGGACCGAGCGCACGGTCAAAGTCCTGGAGGGGAAGAAGCTGGTTCTCAACCCGGTCGCCGTCGGCGCACGTTGACCCACCGCTTCAGCGGACCGCGAGCAGCACCCCGGTGTAGTTGTGCAGCCAGTTCCGCCGCGCGATCGGCGCGAACTCGGCGTTGCCGAAGAAGCCGATGAACGGAAAGCCGCCGAGGCCCGTGCGGATCGCGAGAACGTCGTGGTCCGTCTCGCCGTAGAGAAACTTGCCGCGCCCGCGGCAGTTGAAGTACATCCCGAAGGCCGGCGGGCCGCCCAGCTCGGCGGCAACCCCGCCCACCATCTCCTTCATGTCCGCCACCGCGCCCTCCCGGTCCATCAGGTGAAACACCAGCGTCTGCCCGACGCGGACCGGCGTCCCGACCGCGAGCACCGCGCCCTGCTCCGTCTGCACCGCGACGAGATTCCGCACGATGAAGTCCCCGCGCTTCAATGGCGACTTCGTCGAATCCACCGCGATCCCCGCGAGCACCGGCCCCCCGGGCCCCCCCTCCGCCTTCGCGTGCGCCTCCAGCGCCTCGCGCAACACCTCGAGCGGCGCCCGCCCCGCCAGGGCCATCACAATGTGCCCCTCGCACCGCGTGATCACGAGCGGCCGGCCGATCGGACGGCAACCGTGCGCCACCCCGATCGCGAACGAACCGCCCGCGATCGACGCGCCCGCCACCGAACCGGTCTCCACATGGTCGCCCGCAAACTGGTAGTGCCCCGCCTCGCCCGAACCGCCCGACAGCGCGCCCCCGATCAGCGGACGGAATTCGCCCGCCTCGTCGAATTCCTTCATCATCGCCGCCAGGTCGATCTTCCCCGGATCCGGCAGCACCATGACGGGATCGCCGGGCGGAAGCGCCCCCCGCAGGGCGTCCGGGGGCGCGAGGAACGGGCGCAGTTCGAGGCCGGAGAGGAGAAGCGCCGCCAGCGCGGGGCCGGCCTCGGCCTCGCCTTCCTCGGTCATGACGCCGCTCGCGCAGCCTCCGAGCACCGCCGCGCAGCCCGCTTCGCGAAACGTGGCCAGGATCGCGTCGGCGTCCGCACGGAAATGCGGCGTGCCGAAGACGACCGCCGCCCCGGGACGCTCCCCGAGGCGCTGGCCGGCATGCTGAACGGCCGCCGCCGCCGCGGCGTGGCCGTCGGGAATCTCGCGGACAAGCGCGGTCGCGGCATGGATCACTTCTCGATCGCCCTCACGTGCAGGTCGCTGACCGTCAGCTGCCCCGACCGGACGCCGATCGCCGGCCCGCCGGTCGCCGCGGGCCCCATCACGCCCAGCCAGGCGACCTTCCCGTCGACCAGCATCACGCCGTGTTCGCCCTTGACCATCACCATGATCTCGTGGTCCTTCCCCGTCGTGAACTCGGAGCAGAATCCCGTGCGCATCCAGCCGTCCTTCGACATGAAGCCGTTGCGGCTGTCCCCGGCCAGGATGAGCCGCCGGGTCTGGCGGGACCCCGTCCGGAAATCCAGGAACATCTGGGGCCACGACTCGCGCGTGCCCTCACCCTCGAGCCTGGCCTTGAACGACACCACCCAGTCGCTTCCGCCCCCCCACCGCTGCGGGCGCAGGAACGAAGGCTCCCGGCCCGCTTCGAGCGCGGCCACCGCCTCCTTCGACCCCGCCTTGAGCCAGGAACCCGCCGGTACGGCCGCGCCCGCCCCGGTCCGCAGCTCGTCCTCCATCGCCCGGCTGAGGAGATCGAGGTCGAAGGAATCCCAGCGCGGCACCCCGGTCACGCGCACCTCGCGAAACGTCGCGGGACCCGTGATCACGATCGCCACCTGGCCTTCCCAGGAGACGGGAAGCGACATCTTCTTCGGCGTGCCGTTGACGGCGATGGAATAGGAGGCGTCGGCGACCTGCACGTCCAGCCGGTGCCACCCGTCGGTGCTCGAATTGACCGGCGAGATGCGGTCTCCGAGCGGATAGTCCGCTCCCGACTCCGCCGGCGTGGTTTCGAGCACGAGATTCGTCCCGATGCCGTCGAACGGCGTCCGGTATCCCGAGAGGATCGCCACCCGGGTCCCGCGGTCGCACTTGAGTTCGATGTGCAGCTGCACCCGGCCGAACCGCAGGCCCTCCAGCACCAGCAAGACCTGCGGATCGACCGGCGTCACCGTCAGCCCCTCCTCCCCGCACGCGACCGTCGCCTTCCCCGTCATCCAGAAATCCTCGAGCATCGCGTCGGAGCCGGCCCAGACCATCTCGACCTGGCCGCCGCCCGCGTCCGCAGCCGGAACCGTCAGAAGCCGGGCGAAATCCCTCGCGTCCGGCGTGCCCCCGCCCCGCGCCAGCACGTGCTCCGCCCGCCGCCGTTCCCGGAGCCCCAGCGGCAGATTCCCGAAACGGTCCAGGTAGCGCCGCGCCAGCCCGGAGTCCGGCGTGCCCCCGGACGAAGCGGCGCGCTCGATCTGGTCCTGAAGCGCCTCCGCTTCCTTGAGGTCCTCCGGCGCGATCATCGCAGTCAGACTCTGCTCCTGATAAGGCTGCAACGGCAGACCGCGCCGCAGGAATGCGCGCGCGCACCCGAACGCCAGCTCGCGCTCGCTCATCACGATCCCGAAGTCGAGCGCGTTCACGAGCCGGTCGTCCGGCGGATTCGCGCCCATCGATCGCCGGGCCAGCTCGCGGGCGCCGAGTTCGGCCAGCGAGATCGGCTGAATCCCGCTCGCGACCGCCAGGCGGATTTCACTGTCGTCGTCCGCCACCTCGAACATCTGCCCCTTCACCACCGAGAAATCGGCGCGCTCGATCTCCACGTCCGCCTTCGCCTCCGCCAGCCGCCGGAACTCCTGCATCGCGTGGCGCACGAGCTGCTGGCCGCTTGCCGTCAGCCGTTTCGCCGTCTCGAGCTTCCCGCGGTCCACGCCCTGCCCGGTCTTCTCGAGGTGCTCGAGCTGCCGCATCAGCCCCGCGAAGTCGCGCTCGAGGAGCAGGCCGCGCAGCTGCTCCAGCGGCCCGCCCGTCGCGTCCGCGCGCTCCCGAAGGAACGCGATGTTCTCCATCTCCTCGGCGATCTTCGACGGCATCTTCGCCGCGACGGCGCGGATCGCCTCGGCCCCCGCGCGCCCCGACGGCGCCTCCTTCACTGCCGCGTCCGCCCGCTGCTTCGCCCGGAACTCGACCCCCGATTTCTCCCCCTGCACCGTCAGCCGCTTCTCCGGAAACGGCGGCCGGATCCGGTCCCACGCCTCGAGCCCCGCCCTGTACTCCCCCTTCTCCTCCAGCCGCCCTACCTCGGCCCGCGTCCGCTCCAGGATCGCGTCCCAGACGCGGCTCTCCGCCCGGTTCTCCGCTTCCTTCAGTTCGTTCACGAACGGATACGGCGGCCACGACGTCCGGTTCTCGGCGCGCGCCACGGCCCCGGCCGGATCCGTGGCCACCAGCGACACCAGGTCGCGCTCGCGCGCGAGCAACTCGCTCCCCAGCCGCGCCTTCAGGCGCCCGTAGAGGTCGTCCCGGAGCCCCTTCTTCTCCTCCTCGTCGATCGCGAACGCCTCCAGCTCCCTCAGCGCCTCCCCGGGATCCGCCCCCGGCGCGCGCACGCGCTCGGCAAAGGCCTGCCAGCGCCGGAACTCCTCGCCCCTGCGCAGCAGGTCAGGATCGACCGGGACGTCCGCCTTGCCGCCCCCGCCCTGGACGCCGGCAGGACCGGAACCGCCGGTCTTCTGAATCGTGAACGCCCAGGTGAGAAGGATCGTCGACGCCAGCACCGTGACCCCCGCCACGGCATAGGCCAGCACGTGCGTGCGGGGAAGCGGCCCGACCATCGAAACGCCCGCGGCCGGCACCGGCACGGTCGCGCCGGGCGAAGCGGCGGCCGACGTCGAACTCGAGCCGGAGACCGATATCAGGCGCGAACCGCTTCCCGCCACCGCCGATCCCGGCGTCGCCGCGCGCGCGGCCGAGACGCTGCCGGGCAGACCGGGGGCCCGCGCCGCTTCGTCGAGCGCGGCGATGATCTCGTCCGCCGTCTGAAGACGCGCGCCTGGATCCTTCGCCATCAGGCAGTCCACCACCGCGGCCAGCGCCTGCGGCGCCTCCTTGAGCGGCGGAGCCGTCTCCTGCACGTGCGCCATCAGCACTTCCATGATCGCGGTCGAATCGAACGGGTAGCGCCCGCTCACCATGTAGTAGAGCATCACGCCGAGCGAGTACAGGTCGCTCCGCGGATCGGCTTTCTTTCCCTCGCACACCTCCGGCGCCATGTAGTGCGGCGTCCCCATCACCATCCCCGTCACCGACAGGCTCACGTTCGTGTTCTCTTCCCGCGCCAGCCCGAAGTCCGCCAGCTTCGCCTCGCCCTCGCGCGAGAACAGCACGTTCGCGGGCTTGATGTCGCGATGCAGGATTCCCGCCTTGTGCGCCGCGCCCAGCGCCCCCGCGATCTGCCGGCCGATGGCGATGGTCTCCGCCGCCGGGAGTCTCTTGAAGCGGTCCATCCGCTGCTGCAGCGTCCCGCCGTCCACGTATTCCATGACGAGGTAGGGGTATCCCTGGTCCTCGCCCGCCGCGAGCAGCCGCACGACGTTGGGGTGGTCGATGCGCGCCGCGGTGCGGCCTTCGCGCAGGAAGCGCTGCCGGGTGGTTTCGTCCTGCACGAGGCTCGGGGGCAGGATCTTGAGCGCGACCGTGCGGCCGAGCCGCTCGTCAAGCGCGCGGAAAACGATTCCCATCCCGCCGGCGCCGACGCGCTTTTCGACGGCGTAACCCGCGAAGGTCTTGCCGACGATGTTCAGCTTCTCGGCCATGCGGCGTTCAGTTCTCCGCGATCCCCCCGTTTCAGGAACGGCCCGGCAGACGGTTGATTGTAAACAAAATCGGCCGGGAATCCGCCGCGAGGGGGGTCAGGGCATCCTGGCCGAGATCCCCCCGCTCGCCGGCAGGTAGCACTTCTCGAGATAGTCCATCACCATGCGGTCGGCGTTGAACTTCCAGGCCATCGAGGTGATCGCGTTCTTCATGCGCGCGACCCAGCGGACCGGCACGTCTTCCGGGCTCCGGTCGAAATACATCGGAATGACCTGTTTCTCCAGGAGGTCGTAGAGCGCGAGCGCGTCGCGCTCCTCCTGCACCTCGGCGCGCGCGTGCACGTCGCCGGTGCCGATCGCGAAACCGTTCCCGCCGTCGTACGCCTCGGCCCACCAGCCGTCGAGGATCGACATGTTGAGGCCGCCGTTCAGGAGGACCTTCTGGCCGCTCGTGCCGCAGGCCTCGAGCGGGCGCACGGGATTGTTCAGCCAGACGTCCACGCCCTGCACCATGTGCCGGCCCACGCCGAGGTCGTAGTCCTCCACGAATACCACGCGCCCCGCGAACCGCGGGTCGCGCGAGAGTTGCACGACGTGCTGGATCAGCCGCTTTCCCCCGTCGTCCTGCGGATGCGCCTTCCCCGCGTAGATGAGCTGCACGGGGCGCTGCTTGTTGCCCAGGATCTTCGCGAGGCGGTCGGGGTCGCGGAAGAGCAGCGTCGCGCGCTTGTACGTCGCATAGCGGCGCGCGAAGCCGATCGTGAGCGCGCCCCGCGTGAGAGCACGCGCGGCCCTGGCCGGCGCGCTCGGATCGTGCGGCGCACGGCGCGCTTCCTGATCCGCCAGCCGCTTCCGCGCGAACTCCACCAGCTTGTGCTTCTCGTAGAGGTGGGCCTCCCACAGCTCGAGGTCCCCGATCTTCTCCACTCCTTCCCACGCGTCGCGATGGCACAGGCGCTGCGCCCAGCGTTCTCCGACGTGGCGCTCGAAGACCTTGATCATGGAACTGGAGAGCCAGGAGTGGACGTGGACGCCGTTGGTGATGTGGCCGATGGGCACTTCGCGCTCTTCCCGCGCCGGCCACAGCTTGTTCCACATCCGGCGGGAGACGTGGCCGTGGAGGGCGGAGACGGCGTTGGCGGAGCGGGAGGCTTTGAGGGCGAGGATGGTCATACAGAAGGGTTCGGCGCCGTCGCCGGGGTTGACGCGGCCGAGGCCGAAGAGTTGTTCGCGGGAGATATGGAGGCGGTCGTGGAGCCAGCCGAGGTGTTCTTCGATGAGGTCGGGGTTGAAGCGGTCGTGCCCGGCTTCGACGGGGGTATGGGTGGTGAAGACGGTATGGAGGGCGGTGTCGCGGACGGCGTCGTCGAAGGACATGCCGTCGACTTCCATGCGTTCGCGGATGCGTTCGAGGGTGACGAAGGCGGAGTGACCCTCGTTGAGGTGGTAGGCACCGGGATCGAAGCCGCAGGCGCGGAGGGCGCGGAGGCCGCCGAAGCCGAGGATGAGTTCCTGGCGGATGCGGATACGGCGGTCGCCGCCGTAGAGGCGGGCGGTGAGTTCGCGGTCGGAGGGGGAGTTGCCGGGGACGTCGCTGTCGAGGAGGAGGAGGGTGGTGCGGCCGACTTCGGCGCGCCAGACGCGTGCGCCGAGCCGGCCGGTGGGGAGTTCGACGGCGACTTCGAGGAGTTTGCCGTCGGGGCCGAGAGCGGGTTGAAGGGGAAGGTCGTCGATCGGCATGAAGCCGTACTCTTCGGTCTGCCATCCGTCGGCATTGAGGATCTGGCGGAAATAGCCCTGGTGGTACAGGAGGCCGACGCCGACGAGGGGGACGCCGAGGTCGGAAGCGGACTTCAGGTGATCGCCGGCGAGGACGCCGAGGCCGCCGGAGTAGATGGGAAGGGACTCATGGATGCCGAACTCGGCGGAGAAGTAAGCGACGGGGCGGTAGTTGAGGGGGCCGGCGTGGAAGCGGGCCCAGGTGTGTTCGGCGGCGAGGTATTCGGTGAGGCGGTGGTAAGCGAAGTTGATGCGGCTTTCGAGGTTGAGGTTGAGGGAGCGGCGGTCGATTTCGTCGGCGGGGATGGCGCGGAGGAAGGCAAGCGGCGAGAAGTTGACCTGTTTCCAGAGATCGGGGTCGAGGTCGCGGAAGACGCCGATGATTTCCGGATGCCACGTCCAGAACAGGTTACCTGCGAGGTAGCGGAGCTTGTCGGCGAGCGGCGTGGCCATACTTCGAGGTTAATCGCAGTACCGAAACCGCGCAATGACCGGCTTCCTGGAAGCGCGCGGCACGCGGATCGGGCACTACTTTTTCGGGTTTTTCTCGGGACGCGGATCGAGGTTGACGGCGCCGCCTTCACGGTCTTCGCCGACGCTCCAGTTACGGACGGAGGGGTTGGGAGAGTCTTTCTCATCGAGCCAGAACGCGTTGTTGTCGCGGGCGGGGGAATAGGAGTCGGTGCCGCCGTTGTCGAGGAAGACGGCGCAGGAGGTGGCGTCGGCGAAGTAGGTGGCGCCGCCCGTGCGGTCGCGGTATTTCTCATCGAAGGGGGCCATGCCGGGGCGGAGGCCGTCGTGGATGCGGTAGGTGTCGTCGCCGGCGAGGTCGAGGAGGAGGGCGACGGAGCGGTTGATGGAAGTGGCGATGCCGCCGTTGGCGATTTCGTAGAGGTCGTCGCCGGCGGCGTCGACGAGGACGGCGACGGTGAAGTCGTGGGCGAAGGCGAGGGAGTTGTTTGCGGTGTCTTCGGCGAGGTGCAGGTCGTCGCCGGCTTCGTCGACGAGGATGCCGATGCAGAAGTGTGCGCCGGTGGCCTGGGACCAGACGCAGCCGTGGTAGGCGTCGTTTCCGGCGCCGTCCCAGAGGACGCCGGTGCCGAACCAGTAGCCGGTGCCCATGGACCAGTTGCCGGCGGAGTAGGAATCGTCGCCCTCGGCGTCGAGGAGGGCGCCGAGGCCGCCAGCCCAGGAGTGCCCATCGGCGCCGTCGCCCCGGCGGCCCATTCCGCAGCCCTGCGCGTTGGAGACGGCGACCTTGAGGGCGGAGTGGTAGGAGGGCCGGCCGGTGACTTCAGGGTCGCGGACGGCGACGTAGGTGTCGTTGCCCGCGCGGTCGGCGAGGGTGCCGACGCCGCCCGCGCCGCCCATGCCCTGGCCGTCGGACCAGAGGGTATAGGAGTCGTCGCCGGCGCCTTCGAGGAGTTCGCCGATGCCGAGGAAGCCGCAACCCTGGCCGGAGTAGTGGACGGCGTAGGAGTCCTTCCCTGCGAGGTCGGCGAGGAGGCCGAATCCGAGCTGGCCGAAGCCCTGCGAGCAGCGGTCCGCCTTGTAGACGTCGTCGCCCGCGGCGTCGAGGAGGATCCCCACGCCGCACAGGCCGGCGCCCTGTGCCGGGCCGACGGATTCGTACCGGTCGTTCCCCGCGAGGTCCAGGTACAGGCTCAATTGACGCACTGCGTCAGCAGCCCCCGCCGGTCCTCGAATGGTGTCGTTCCCGCCGAGATCCACGACGAGCCAGGCGCCCTCCGCGTCGATCGCGTCGTCGCCCGTCCCCCGGATCCGGACCCAGCCGAGCGGGCTTTCCCAGTCGAAGGCGAAAGGAGGGATCTTGAGAAGCGAATCGAGCGCCAGCCGCGCCTCGTCGAGAGCCTGCACCGCCTTCAGCCCCGCGTACCAGAGCGACGTTTCGTCCCACCCGCGCCCGCAGTCGTCGATCTCCGGACAGTAGTCGAGCGCGTCCGTCAGCTCCGCCCCGAGATCGACCCGCCGCGACGCCGCCACCCGCTTCTCCAGCGGCACGTTCCGCCACGCCCGCTGCACCCAGAGCTGCGCGTCGAGAGCGTTCAGCACCAGCCGGCCCAGCGCCGGCCGCGCCGCCCCCGGCACCACGGCGCACGCCTTCTCCAGGTCCTTCCGCAGATTCGGGTACGGCGATTCCTGCCCGAACGTCACCAGCTTCGGCGGGCGCCCCGCGAACTCGTGTGCCCGGATCAGCGCGTCCACGAGGTCCGTGTCCGCCGCCGTCAGGTTCGCCGAGTACGCCCGGAACGACCCCGTCTTCCGCTCCACTCCCAGCGCGAACGCCGCCCGGTACAGCGCCCCGTCCGATTTCTCCGCCGGCTTCCCCAGCGCCTCCGGCGAGAGAAACGCCTTCGCCGAATTCCCCAGCGTCCGCGTGAAGTTCACGCCGGCCACCGGCTCCGCCAGAACGTCGTCGAAATGCCGCAGCTTCCACGGAATGTCAGCCGGATACCGGCTCCAGTATCCCTTCGGCCTCCACCCCAGATCGTCCCGCGTCAGCCCGGCGCGCGCGAGCGCGTCGTCGAGCGGATCGGCGAGAGCGACGGCCGCGGATAGAACGACCAGCAGGAACGCTCGCATGGCGGAGCTCCGGAATCGAGTCTCCGTCCAGCCAAACCTCTCTCGCCCCGGTTCTCCATCTTTATTGCTCGGTGCCGGCTCCGGCAAGTTCTGCGTTCGGCGTTGTCGGCCATCGGAGCCGGTTCGGCGTGCGGACGCGGGCGACGCGAAATCCGCGGTACGCCTCCAACGCCGAACTCCGAACGCCGAACTCCGAACGCGCGGCCGATAACCGCCCGATCCATGACACGCAGATCGGAGCCGTCTTGACTTGCCGGCCAACCCGCGCCACTCTCTCCACCTCCCCCGATGCCCACCTTCGCCGCTTTCGTCCACACGGATATCCAGGGCTCCACGCGCCTCTGGGAATGCCTCGGCCACGCCTTCGCGACCATCCTCTCCGATCACAACCGCCTCCTCCGCGACGCCATCGCCGCATGCGGCGGAACCGAGATCGGCACCGAGGGCGACTCGTTCACCGTCGGCTTCTCCTCCGCCGACGAGGCCGTGAGCTTCGCCCTCCGCGCCCAGGAGTCGCTCCACGCCCATCCCTGGCCCACCGAGGCCGGCGAAATCCTGGTGCGGATCGGCGTGCACGCCGGAGAACCGTGTTCGCGAGTCCGCCTCGTCGCGAGCGCGGGCCACGGGGGACAGATCGTCGTGTCGGGCGGCGCGGCGGAAGCGGCCGCCCGCTCCGCGGGAGTGCTGACGCCGCTGGGAGAACACCGGCTGGCGCCCGGCGACAGGCCGGAGCCACTCCTCCAGCTGCTTCCCCGCGCCCTCGCGGACCGGGCGTTTCCGCCTCCGCGCACGCTGACCGTCCGCCCCACGAACATCCCGCCCGCCGCTTCTACTTTTGTGGGCCGCTCGCGCGAGGTCGCGGAACTGCGGGAGATCCTCCCTCAGCCCGCGGGCCGGCTCGTGACGCTCACCGGGCCCGGAGGAATCGGGAAGACCCGCCTCGCTCAGCGCGCCGCGCTGGATCTCGTCGAGGCGTTCGAGGGCGGCTGCTGGTTCGCGGATCTTTCCGAAGCGAGGAATGTGCGCGAGCTCGCCTGGGCCGTCGCCACCGCGCTCGGCATGCCGCTCGCGGGCAACGACGACCCCGCCGGCGCCATCGCAGACGTGCTCGAGTACCGCAAGCCTGTTCTCCTCGTCCTCGACGGCTTCGAGGCCCTCGTCGAGCACGCCCCCGCGACGCTCGGTCTCTGGTCCCGGCGCGCGCGCCACGCCCGGTTCCTCGTCACCTCGCTCACGCTCCTCGGAGTCTCTGGCGAGCGCGAGGTCCCCGTCCCGCCGCTTCCCGCCCCGCCCGTCGCCCCTGGCGCGCGCGCGAGAGGCGCGGCGGAAGTCTCGGCCTACGACGCGGTCCGCCTGTTCGTCGACCGCGCCGCGGCGGGCGCGCACGGCTTCGCGCTCACCGACGCCAATGCCGACGCGGTCGCGGAGATCTGCGCGGACCTCGAGGGCATCCCTCTGGCGATCGAACTCGCCGCCGCGCGCATGTCCGATCTCGGCGCCGTCGAAATGCTGCGCGAACTCCGGAACCAGTTCCAGATCCGCGACACCTCCCCCGCCGGCGGCGCGCGCCGGCGCCACACGCTCCAGGGCGCCCTCGAATGGAGTTACGGCCTCCTCTCCGAGTCCCAGAAGACCGCCTTTCACCAGGCGTGCATCTTCCGCAACGGGTTCTTCCTGGAAGCCGCCGAAGACGTGGTCGACCTCTCCGCCTGCCCCGACGCCCCGCTCGCCATCGACGCCGTCCAGGCCCTCCGCGACAGAAGCCTCGTGCGCACGACCGACACCTCCCTCGGAACCCGCTTCTCCATGTTCCGCTCCATCCGCGAGTTCGGTGAAACGCGGATGGCGGAGGCGCTTTCCACGGCGGAACGGCGGGCGCTCGAGGAGCGGCACGCGCGCCATTTCCTGGAGTACGGCGACCTGTGGCGCGCGCGCCTCGCGGGTCCGGAAGCCGCGGAGGCCTACGACCGGCTCGACATGGAGCGCGAAAACCTGTGCGCGGTGCAGGACCGCGTGGGCGAGCGCGATCCTGTGGCGGGCGCGCGCGCGGCACTCGCCATGGTTGAAGTCCTCGTCTGGCGCGGCCCGTCGGAGGAGCGCGTTCCGCGCCTGGAGCGCGCCCTCGCGCGGCTCGCCGGGCAGCCGGAACTGGAAGTCCGACTCCGCGCCGCGCTCTCCGACGCGTATTTCGGTTCGGCGCGGGCGGAGGAAGCGGAGCGCGAGGCGGGACGCGCGCTGGCGACCGCGGAGGCCTCCGGCGTCCCGGGCCTCGTGCTGCGGGCGCTTCTCCAGGCGGGAAACCTGCGCGTGGCACGCGGAGACATGTCCCCCGCGCTTGACTTCCTCACCCGGGGCCGCGACCTCGCCCGGAAGATCGGCGACCGGGCCCTTCTCTCTCGCGCGCTCGGCCATCGCGCGAATCTTCTCAAGCTTCTGGGGCAGCGGGAAGAGGCGCTTCGCGACGCGGGCGAGGGGCTGGACATCGCGCGATCGATGGAAGATCTTCCGCAGATCGCCCGCCTGCGCGTGATGACGGGGACGATCCACCAGCAGTGGAGCGACTACGAGCTGGCTCTTCGCTGCTACGACGAGTCCGAGAAGCTGCTGCTGGCGCTGGGTTCGCGGCTGAACGCGGCGAAGACGGTAGGCAACCGCGGGCTCGTGCTTCTCGAGCTCGGCCAGATTGAGGAAGCGGTCGTGAGTTTCGAGCAGGCGATCCTCGTGCATCGCGAAATGGGGCACAAGCCGGGGCTGGCGATCCACATCGGGAATCTCGGCATCGCGCGCCTCCGGCAGGGCCGTTTCGAGGACGCCCTGGCCTCGTTCGAGGCCGCCGCCCGCCTGCACGCCGACCTGGGCGAGCCCGAGGGCGTCGCGCGGGCGCGGGGCAATGAGGGCAACGTGATGATGCAGAGGCGGGAATTCGAAGCGGCGGTCGCGCGGTACCGGGAGGTCGCGGAGGAATTCCGGCGGCTCGGGCTCCGCAATCAGGAGGCGCTGTACGTCGGCAACCTGGGAGCCGCGCTGATCGAATGCGGGCGGCTGGAGGAGGGCCGGGACCGGACGCTGGAGGGGCTGGCGATCTGGGAAGGCCAGGGTGCGGCGGACACGAGCCGGGCGTTCCTGCTGTACGGCGGGCTGGCGGCGGTCGAAGCCAGGCTGGGCAACCGCGTGGCGGCGGAGCGCGCGGCGCGCCGCGCGCTCGAGGTCGCCGCGAAGCTCTCGATCGGGGAAGACCACGCGAACGCGGAGATCCGGTCGACGCTGGCGCAGGCGAAGGACGTGCTGAAAGCGGACATCCCGCCTCCGCCTTTTCCTTGACCCCTCACCGCGGCGGCGCGACCCTGCTGGCGGAAAGGACAAGCGTGCCGCAGCCGGAGACCGTCACCTTCGCCGTGACCGACATCCAGGGCTCGACAGAACTCTGGGAGCGCCTGGGCCCGCGATTCGCCCCGATCCTCGCGGAACACAATCGGATCGTCCGGGAAGCGCTGTCCGCGCGCGGCGGCGTGGAAATCAAGACGGAGGGCGACTCCTTCACGGCCGTCTTCCCGGCGGCCTCCCGCGCCGTCGCGTTCGCGCTGGAGGTGCAGAGCCGGCTGCACGCCCACCCGTGGCCCGCGGAGACGGGCGAGATCCTCGTCCGCATCGGCGTGCACGCCGGCCCCGCGCTGCGGAGCATCGACGCCGCGACCGGACGGACCGTCTGGACCGGTTCCGCCCCCGCCGTGTCGACCGCCGTCGCCGCCGCGGCGCACGGAGGCCAGGTGCTGCTCACCGGACCCGCGCGCGCCGCCGCCGGCGACGCCCTGACCGACGCCACGCAGGCCGACCTCGGCGAGCACATCCTGCCCGGCGACGCCCGCCCCGTCCGCCTCTGGCAGGCCCTCCCCCTCGACCTCGCCGCGCGCCGCTTCCCGCCCCCGCGCACGCCGGGCGCCCGCGCCACGAACGTCCCGCCGGAACGCAACCTGTTCGTGGGCCGCGACGCGGAACTCCGCGAGCTGACCGCCCTCGTCCCCTCCCCCGCGGGCCGGATCGTCACCCTGACGGGACCCGGCGGCATCGGCAAAACCCGCCTCGCCCTCCACACGGCGGCTCTTCTCCTCCCCCGTTTTCCGGGCGGCGCGTGGCTGGTGGATCTCTCGGAAGCGCGGACGGCGGCGGACGTGGCGCACGCGACGGCGCACGTGCTGGGCTCGCCGCTCACGGGCCGCGACTCCCCCGAGCAGGGCGTCGCGGCGGTCCTCGAGTTCCGCAAGCCGATCCTTCTCGTGCTCGACGGTTTCGAAGGCGCGGTGGCGCACGCCGCGGCGACGGTGGGCCTGTGGGCGCGGCGCGCGCGGGAAGCCCGGCTGCTCGTGACGTCGCGCACGCTCCTGCACATCGCGGGGGAGCGCGAGTTCCCCGTCGGCCCGCTCGCGGCGCCCGCGCGGGCCGCGCGAGGCGGAACTTCACGGATCCCCGCGCCCGGAGACCTCGAACGCATCGACGCCGTCCGCCTCTTCGTCGACCGCGCCCGCGAGGCCGCCCCCTCCTTCGGACTGAGCCCCGCGAACGCCGGTCCGATCGCGGAAATCTGCGCCGGCCTCGAGGGCATCCCGCTCGCCCTCGAGCTCGCCGCCGCGCGCCTGCGCGATCTGCCGCTCGACCGGGTCGTCGCCGACCTCGACCGCCGCCTCCACCTGCTCGATGTCCCGTCGGGCTCCGGCGCCGAGCGGCGGCAGACGCTCGTGGGAGCCCTCGAGTGGACCTGCGGGCTGCTGGCCGAATGGGAGCGAAGCGCCTTCGAGCAGGCCTCCGTGTTCCACGGCGGGTTCTTCCTCGACGCGGCCGAGGCCGTGATCGACCTCTCCGCGTTCCCCGACGCCCCCCTCGCCATGGACGCGGTCCAGTCTCTGCGCGACAAATCCCTCCTCCGCACCGCCGACACGCCGTTCGGGACGCGCATCTCCATGTTCCAGCCCGTCCGCGAAATGGGCGAGCGCCTCCTCCTGGAGCGCGCCGATCCGGCCGCCCTCCGCGCGCTCCGCGAGCGGCACGCGCGGCATTTCGTGGCGGAAGCGGAGTCGCTGCGCCAGCGCATTTTCGGGCCTGGGGCGCGCGAAGTGCTGGAACGGCTGGCGACCGAGGAAGAGAACCTGCTGGCGGTGATCGCCTTGGGTTCGAGCCCGGAAGGCGACGCCGGGCTGGCCGTGCGCGCGGCGATCGCGTGGGCGGAAGTCCCGATGACCCGCGGCCCCGCGGCACAGTTCATCGGCCCGGCGGAAGCCGCCGCCGCCCGGGCCTCGGAACACCCCGCTCTCCTCGCCCGCCTTTCGATCCCACTCTCGCGGGCGCTGTGGGTCACCGGCCGGACCGACCGCTCCCTCGAGGTCATCCAGCGCGGGATCGAGGCCGCGCGCGCCTGCGGCGATCCCGCCGCGCCGGCCGGCCCCCTGGCCTGGCACGCCCGCCTCCAGGTCTACCGCGGCGAACTCGCCGCCGCCGAGGCGGAATTCGCGGAGGCCGAACGCATCCAGCGCGCCGCACGCGACCCGCACGGCCTCCAAAGCGTCCTCGGCATCCGCAGCGCCCTTCACCTCACCCGCGACGACCTCCCGCGCGCCCGGCGCGACCTCGAGGAGGCCACCGACATCGCACGCCGCCTCGGCAACCGCCTCGCCCTCGCGCGCCACCTCGCCAACCTGGGAATCGTCCACCACCAGAGCGACCACCCGGACCGCGCCCTCGCCTGCTACGACGAAGCCTCCGCCATCTTCCGCGAGTTCGACGACGAGAACGACCTCGCCGCCGTCATCATCAACCGCGGCGTCGTCGTCGCCGAAACCGGCGACCTGAAGGAGTGCGAGAGACTCTTCCTGGAAGCCGGTGAACTCTTCCGGAACGCCGGCAACCGCGGGCAGCTCGCCGTCCTCTGCGGCAATCTGGGTGCCATGGCCGCCATGAACGGCGACTACCCGCGCGCGCTGTCGGTTCTCGAAGAGGCCGAAAAGCTGCACCGCGAGCTCGGCGACGTCGCGACGCTCGCGAGCGTCCTCGGAAACCGGGCGGGAATCCTCCTGGTGAAAGGCGAGCCGGCGCGCTCGCTGGAAATCGCGCGGGAGGCCGAGGAGATCCACCGGCGCCTGGGCTCGCTTCCGTCCCTCCCGCCCGTGCTCCGGGTCCTCGCGGCCGCCCTGGTCCATCTCGGCCGCCCGGCGGAGGCGATGCCGCTGCTCGACGAGGCGGTCGGGATTCTCGGAGCCGCCTGGAAGGCCCGGAAGGAGACGGCTTTCGGCCTGCTGGCGACGCGCGCCGAAGCAAAGGAGACGCTGGGCCGCCATGCGGAGGCGACCCGCGATGCGGCGGAGGCGATCGCGATCGGCCGCACTTTCACGGAGCCCGAGCTGTCGCAGGTCGAGGGATTCGAGGCGACGGTCCGGCGACTCGAGAGGATCAGCGGGGCCGGCGACTCCGCTGGCGCGCCGCCTCCGCCAGGACCACCGTCGCCGCCGCGCTGAGCGAGAGCGACGTCGCGCCCTCGCGCATCGGAATCGTGAGGAACCCGTCGCAGCGGTCGCGCACGACGGCGGAGAGGCCGCGTTTCTCGCCGCCGACCGCCAGGCACGTCCGCCCCGCCAGGTCCGCGTCCCACACCGGGCGCTTCGCGTTCGGCACGCACCCCCAGAGCGTCACTCCGGCCTTGCGCAGCGCGTCGAGTTCCTCGGCGCCGCGCTCGATGCGGAAGAGCGGCAGCGAGTCCCAGGCGCCGCTGGCCGCGCGGGACACCTCGACGGGATCGAAGTCCCAGACGTGTTTCTTGAGGAGCACGGCGTCGCAGCCGAGGGCGTCGGCGGAGCGAAGCGTGAATCCGAGGTTCCGGGGGTCTTCGGCGCCCTCGATGAGGAGCAGGAGCACCGATGTTTTCTTTGCGAGAATCGCCTCCATCTCCCCCCAGGCCGCCGCCGGCCGCGCGGCGCACACGAGAATCGCCCCGCCGTGCGTCCGCCCGTGCGCCATCGCGTCGAGCTCCGCCGCCGCGACACGCTTCACGGGCACGCCGACCCGCTCCGCCTCCCCGACCGCCTCTGCGATCCCCTCGCTGTGCGATGACTGCGACACGAGCAGCACCTGGAACCGCCTCCTCCGCGCGCGGAGCGCGGCGACGACCTGCAGCCAGCCTTCGAGGTGTTCCACACCGCGGTTGTAGCTCCGGTGCGGCGCGATGGAAAGGAATGCGGTGCGATGCGGAACAAACCGGTCGAGTTCGTTCCTGGTTTCTGGTTACTGGTTTCTCGTTTCGTGAAACCGTTGCGTGGCGAGCGGCACTGTGGCTACCTGATGGCGTGAGGATTCTCCGACGGAAGAACCGCCCGAAAGACCTCCCCTGGAAGGCGGAGGGCGGACTGTCGCGCCGCGCGTACCCCGACTACGCGACATACGTCGCACACCAGCAGGCGAAGCTCGCCCGCGCAGGATCGTTCGCCGACTACGAGCGCGACTACCGCGCCGCGCTGGCCGCGCGCCTCCCCGACGTCCGCGGGCGCAGCGTCCTGTGCCTCGCCGCGCGCCTCGGCACCGAAGTCCGCGCGTTCCGCGACGCCGGCGCGCGGGCCGTCGGCGTCGACCTCAACCCCGGTTCGAAAAACACCGACGTCCTCCCCGCCGACTTCCATCGCCTACCGTTCCGAAACGCCGCGTTCGACGCCGCCTTCTCCAATTCCCTGGACCACGCCCTCGACCTCGCCGCTCTTGCCGCCGAAACGCGCCGGATCCTTTCGCCCGGCGGGATATTCATCGTCGAAGCGGTCGCAGGTTCGGAGGAAGGCCCGGGGCCGGGAAGCTACGAGAGTTTCTTCTGGAAGCGCGTGGGCGATCTCGTCGGGGCGCTCGAGAAACTCGGGTGGAGACCCGGCCGGCGCGTCCCGTTCACCTTTCCCTGGGGCGGAGACCAGATTGTCTTCGTTTAGATGAGCTTCGCGAGGCGCTTCAGCCCCTCCCCAAACGTCTCCTCCGGCGTCAGCAAACTCACAACCAGGAACGCCTCGCGCGGAAAATTGAAGAAATACCCCGGCTGAACGAGCACGCCCGCGGACTCGAGCGACGTGAGCGCCCATTCCTCGTCCGTCCTCGAATCCGGCGCTTCGATGACCGCGTACCAGCCGCCGGCGGGCTCGAGGAGGCGCTTCCCCAGAGCGGCGCGGGCAGCCGAGAGATTGGCGCGGAGGCGCGCGGCGATGGAAGCCTGGAGGCGCGGGGCCAGAGCGAGGAGTTTCGGGGCCGCAGCCATCACGGGGGCGGATACGCTCAGGTACGCGTCGGCGACCGCGGCAAGCCGATCGAGAGAGCCGGCGGCGCCGGGGCCGGTGGCGAGGATCCATCCGAGCTTGAGCTGCGGCAGGCCCGCGGATTTGGACAGGCCGCCGAGCGTGAAGACGTCGAGGTCGCGGCGGCCGCGGGCGGGCGCGTGCGCGCCGGCGAAGGAATACGGGGCGAAGACCTAGTCGCTGATGAGAGGGAGGCCGAGCGCCGCGAAGCGGTCGAGGTCCGCGACGCGCAGAAACGACCCCGTCGGGTTGTTGGGGTTCACGGCGATCACCGCCTTCGCGTCTCTCGGCGCGCCCGACAGGTCCGCGGACCAGTCGTCATCGAGGCGAAGCATGTACGGCTCGACGCGCACGCCCTCGAGCGCGGCGAGATGGTCGAACAGCGGGTAGGACGGCTGCGGCACGAGGACGGTATCGCCGGGGTCGCAGAGCATTTTGAAAAGCAGCGAGTAAGCCTCGCTTGTGCTGGCGGTCAGCAGGACGGACTCCGGCGCGACGCCGTGCGCCTGCGCCACCGCGAGGCGCGCCGCGGGATGGCCCAGCGGGTCGGGCTCCCAGACGAGCGCCGCCGGATCCGCGAGCGCCATGAGGATCTCCTCACGCGGATACGGAATCCCCGCCCGCGTGGGATTCGATTCCGTCAGGTCGAGCACCGGCGCCCCCGCGCGGCGCTTCTCCTCGAGCAGGAGCGTCAGCCGGTTCTTGGGCGAGTCCCAGGGCAGTCGGTTCGAGGGCATCCGCGCGGGATTCTAACCGGTATGATGCCCGGCCATGCCGCGCCGAATCCTCTTCACCCAGTGCCTCCAGAACGACTTCGTCGCGCCGGTCCCGTCCGGCGCGTCGGTCCCGAACCAGCTGCACATCGGGCGCGAGGAATCGCGGCGGCTCGTCGGCGAAGACCCGAAGACGGGTCCGCTGGGGCGCTTCCTGCAGGCGTTCTACGCCGCGGCGACGCCCGATCACGCGGTGGTGCACGTTCGCGACTGGCACGACGCGGCGGATCCGGCGCAGGCGCACCACCTGGCGCATTTCGGGCCGCATTGCCTGCGGGGGACGAAGGGGGCGGAATTCGTGGAGCCGCTGGAGGGGCTGAAGGGGGCGGGCGTGCGGACGGTCACGGTGAATTCCACGGTGCTGAACGATTTCGAGGGGACGGACCTGCGGGAGCGGGTGCGGGAGCTGCTCGACGGCGAGGAGGCAGGCGAGGCGACGGCGGGGATCATCGGGGTCTGGACTGACGTGAAAGTGCAGTACCTGGCGTACGACCTGCTGACGCGCGTCGGGATCCGCAACATCGTCCTGTGCAGCGCGCTCGCGGCCAGCCGGTCGCGCGTCCGCCACTTCCAGGCGCTCGATCTCCTGGCGCAGAACCTGGGTGTGCGCGTCGTGGACGGCATTCCCGGGTTTCTGGGCGCGCTGGGCATCGGCGCGGAGCCGGCATTCGCGCCCGCCGCGGGTTACGGAGTGAAGCTCGCGGGCGCCGCCGTCGAGGGCGAGGACGCCGACCTCGTACGGCACCTGTTCCGGAACTGCCGCGAGGTCGAGCTGTCGTCGCTCTCGGGCGGATTCAGCGGAGCGCGCGTCTTCCGAACGAAGTCGGTGGACCAGGAGGGGCGGCGCGAAGTGCCGTTCGTGGTGAAGACGGACGCGCTGGAGAAGATCGCCCGCGAGCGGGCCGCCGTCGAGCGCGTCGAGAACGTCCTCGGCACGAGCGCGCCCGCGATGGCGGACTTCGCCGACCTCCGCACGCGCGGAGCCATCAAGTACTTCTACGCGTCGATGCACCACTCCCCCGTCGCCACGCTGCAGGCGCGCGTGAGGAAGGCCGCCTCCCCGGCGGAAGTCGACGGGCTTTTCGGGCAGCTCTGGGAGGACATCCTCGTCCGGCTGTCGCAGTCCCCGATGCGCGACCGGCTCCAGCTTTTCGCGCACTATGGATTCAAACCCGAGTACGCGGAACACACGCTCCGGCGCGCGGCGGATCTCGGCGCGGCGTCGCTGCGTCTGCCGGACATGAGGCCGTTCTACGACCGTGTCCCTCGGTACCTCGCCCGTGATCCAATGGACGCGTCCGTGAGCTGGGTCCACGGCGACCTCAACCTCGCCAACGTCCTCGTGGACGACGCCGGCAACTCGTGGCTCATCGATTACTTCCACACCGGCCTCGCCCACTCGCTCAAGGACTGCGCGAAGCTCGAGAACGACCTCAAGTTCATCCTGCTGCCGGTGCCCGACGAGGCGGCGCTCGCGCGGGCACGCCGCTACGAGGAGTTCCTGCTGGAACAGCCTACCCTGCTGGATCCGCCGGGGCCCCTTCCCGCGGACCTCTCCGCCGACGCGCCGCTCGCGAAAATCCACGCCGGCGTCGCGCGCGTCCGCGCGTGGGCGCGCGAGCTGTGCGCCGGGCTGCCGTCGATGGCCCCCTGGCGGATCGCGCTCCTCCGCTACTCGGCCCACACCATGGCGTTCGACGAGTGCGACCTGCTCCAGAAAAGGCACGCCCTGATCGCGACGGCGCTCACCGCCGAGAATCTCGCGCGCTCACTTTGAGTCGACCCAGACGGGACTCGCCCAGGCCATCTCGTCGTCCGCCTGGATTACGCGCGCGTAATACCAGGTCGTGCCACCGGCCAGCGACTCCGGCCTCCACACGACGCGCGCCTCCTTCGTCCCGATCGGTTTCTTCACGCCGCCCACCGTGTGCACGCACTTCCCCCCGCCGAAGATGTCGATCTGCCGGACCGGCGCCGTTCCGCGCGCGTACACGGTGATCTCCGGCGGCCCCGACGCCTCGACCTCGCTTCCCATCATGTGCCCGTCGACCCGGAAATCGAGCACGATCCCGTACGCCGTCGAGCCGTAGCACCGCCGCGCCCACACCGCCTCGAACGCCGCCTCGCGCGTGTTCTCCTTCGCCCACGCCACGGCGTACGCGACGCCCCAGCCGTGGTCGCTCGAGCACACGATCCCCATCCGGTAGTCCTTCGCCAGCCCGTCCTGGTAAAAACCGCCCTTCGACGTCGCATTCGAATGCTGCCGCGGACAGCCGTCGTATTCGTAGGAGCCGCGGCAGGACTGGAAGATTTCGCAGACTCTCTGGAAGCGGTCGTCGTTCTCGATCCAGTCGGTGCCCATGCGCGGATCGGCGGTCGTGTGCGGGATCGTGAGCGCCTTGACGCCCGCCTTGTCGAGCGACGCCCAGAGCTCGGCCGTCGTGCGCGCGCCCTCGAGGTTTGAACGGAGGATCGGCGCCGGACGGTCCGGGAAGATCACGTTGTGGTGCCCGATCGGGTGCTTCGCCGACCACTCGTACCCGTAGAGCACCGAGAACGAACCCGGCACGTTGTAGAGATCC
Organism: Planctomycetota bacterium; assembly: GCA_016190145.1. Lineage (GTDB taxonomy): Bacteria > Planctomycetota > MHYJ01 > WSZJ01 > WSZJ01 > WSZJ01. The sequence goes on from JACPRD010000214.1 coordinate 57,739, forward strand.
GCCAGCTTCTGGATCCGCCACCAGTTCGCGTTCGACGTGTGCTCCGAATGGTCCGTCATCGCGACGAAGTCGTACCGGCAGACGTCGTGCGCGTACTTGTAGTGGTCGTCCGGCCCGGGCTCGTTTCCGCTCGAGCACCGCGAGATGTTCGAGTGCTTGTGGAAGTCGCCCCAGAGCAGCACGTACTTCTCCCCGCCCGCCTCAATGCCGGCCCGCGCCGCTTCACGCGGCACGCGCGCCGCCACGTTCAGGTCGGGCCGGACCGGCCGCTTCGACAATTGCAGCCAGCTCTCGCCCCTCACCTCCGGCTCCAGCAGGGCCGCATAGACGTCCCCGTTGCTCCCCAGCACCCGCCCGTAGTCCGCGTGGTGGTCGTCGCCGTCCTCCTCTTCCTTCCCCACCTTCTTCTTCCAGCCCGGCCCCGCTCCCTCGATCCGGTGCTCCATCTGCCACGCCGCCCACAACCCCTCCGCCCCCGCCGTAATCGCGGGCTCCTCCAGCGTTCCGTCGCTCGACGGCAGCTTCACCGCCGCCCCCCACCCGCGCTCCCCGCACGCCACGACGAACACCTCCCACCAGTACGGGCCCTTCACCTTTCCCTTGCCCTTCACCTTGCCCCCCTCCGCATGACCCAGCGCGCGGTACGCGACCCACAACGTACCGTCGGGGGCGAAGGCGATCTTGGGAAGCGCCGTGTGCGCCAGGCGGTAGCCCTCCGGCGGAGTCAGCGCGCCCGCGGTCCCGGAAAGTTCGAACAGCTTCCCTCCTTCGAGGCAGACAAGGCGGATGCCGGTCTGCAGCTTTCCGTGCCCGTGGTCACCTTCCGAATCGTCCTCGAGATTTGCGCCCGTGATCGTCGATCGGCCGGAGTCGGCGTGATGCGGGAGGCGAAGCGAATCCCAGGCGACCCAGACGCCGCCGCTCTCGTCGGCGGCGACCCATGGGTGCAGGTCGTATTCGCCGCGCGCGCTCAGCCGGCGCTCCTTCGAATCCGCTCCGTCCGCGCATTTCAGGAACACGTCGTAGTCGTCGTCGCGGTAGCTGGTCCAGGCGATCCAGAAGCGGCCTTCGGAGTCCGCGGCGACGCTGGGGTCCCAGTCGTCGGAGCTGTCGGCCGTGAACGCCCGTGTCCGGGACCACTCTCCGCCCGCGTGGACGGCGAGCGCGATGTCGTACTGCCCGCCGCGCATTTCCTGCCACGCGACGGCGATCCTTCCGGCGGCGTCGGAAGCGGCCTCCGGGTTCTGCGCGGCCACCCCATCCGTGCTGAGGCGCCGCGGCCGACTCCAGCCCTCGGCGTCCCGGCTCGCGGACCAGACGGCGGCGAGCTGGTCTCCCGACTGCGTCCAGAAGACCCACACGCGCCCTCCGGTCTCGCAGATTGCCGGCCGCAGGAACTGCCCCGGCTCCGGCGTCACGCGCTCCGCCCGCGACCATTCCCCGTTCCGGCACGCGGCGGTCATCACCGCGTCGCCCTCCGGGTGCGAGTAGGCCACCCAGGCGGCCCAGATCGTTCCGTCCGCGGCACGGCAGATCGCCGGCTGTCCGTCGAAGGTCCGCTCGCCGGTGAGCAGACGGGGATCGGCCGCGAGGCTCGAAGCGAGGACGAAGAAGAGTGCCGACGGACGCAGAATCTGCATGAGGCCTCCGGATCGGAAGTTCCTCAGCGTTCAACCCGCGGCCGCGCGATGGGTTGCGCCCGATCTCCCTACCAGTTCCTGCCCTCGGCCATCTTCTGCCCCGTCGTGAAATCCCACTCCTTCACGTACGCCTCCCCGTTCACCATCGCCGTCACCTTGACGTGGTGCTTCACATTCGCATCCAGCGGATCCGAAGGGATGAACGTGATCGAGTGCTCGTTCGTGAAATCCGAACGCGCCGGCTTCTCCTGCGACGACAGATAGCCGTCCACCGACACGCCCCCCTTCCCCGTCACCTCGACCGCCGCGTCCTTCACCTCCGGCTCGTCGAAGAACGTCAGCGTGATCGCGATCCCGGCCTCTTCGTCGCCGCGGGGAAGCGGATCGGGATTCTCGTTGTCGAAAGCCCTCTGCACGTTCGTCTGGCCCTCCGCGGGGTACGCCACGATTCGCGGGGCCTTCTCGTCCTTCACGTCCGACACGCCGCTGTAGTCGATCACGCACCGCCCGCCGCCCCACCCTCCCCGCTCGCCGCTGAACTTCGCGAACCCGATCCCGACTTCCTTCAGGTCGGGGTGCAGAAGCGGGATCCGGTGGTAGAACGTCCCCAGCATGCCCGACATCGCCTGCGGCGGCTGCGCCATGCCGATGTCGCTCTGGTGCCCCGCTTTCGCGCCTTCCTCGGTGTACCCGGGAAGCGACGGATCCTCGTTGTGCGCCCCCAGGCCCTTCGTCGACGGATGCGCGTCGTTCTTGACCAGGTAGTCGGCATGCTTCTGCGCGCCGTCGGAGAGCTTCTCGGAAAGCACGACCGGCTTCAGCCTGCACTTGCGCCGCACGCGATTGAGCGCGTCGATCGCCCGCTGCTTCGGATCGTTCGACACCTTCTTCACCGAGTCGAACTCGTCCGCCATCGCCTCGGCGTCCTCCGCCTCGCCCTCCAGCCCCTTCGACTTCGCCCACGCCGCGAGGTCGCGGTACTTCTTCCCCATGGATTTCCGCAGCGCCGCCAGGCCCTGCGTGTACTTCGCCGCGTCCGCGTCGGTGGGCCGGCTGGCGACCAGGTCGGCTCGCTCCTGCGCCTTCGTCAGGTGCTCCGTTCCTTCCTTGTTCTCCGGAAACACCTCGAGCACGCGCGACCACTCTTCCACCGCCTCCTTCCACATCTTCGTCGTCTCGCAGTGCTTCGCGAGCGCCACCCGCCCGAGCCCCTCCTCCTGCTCGAGCTTCTTCAGCCGCTTCCCGAATTCGACCGCGGCGTCCTCTGCGAACAGCACGAGCGGCGTCAACGCGAGCGCGACGGCGACCCCGAGTTTCTTCATGCTCCCACCTCCGATGGGAGTATAGACGTGCCGGGGGGTGCCGGTGTTAGGGGGATTCGGGTGGGACAGTCCCGATGAGCCGACTCACGCTCGCCTGCTTCCCGCGCGCTTCCGAAACCCTCGCTATCCCTCAAACCGCAGCGCGGGTTCGCCAGAACCGGCTGCTCGCAAAGCCCTTACATGAGAGTCTGAGAAAAAAGCGAGCGCAGGAGCGGTGGCCGGGACGGCGCGGGCACGAAGACACCCCGACGAGCAAATCCACCCAAGTGCCCGCGCCGGCCCGTGCCACCGCGACAGAGCTCGATTTTTTCTCAGACTCTCATTTCCAGGCGTCGTGCTCCTGCGCGCCGGTCGTGAACTCCCACTTCTTCGAGAACGGCTTTCCGTCGACCGTGGCCTTCGCCGTCACCTCGACCTTCGCCTTCGCAGGCAGCGGGAATTTCGGGATGAAGCAGAGCGACGTGCCGTTCGAGAAATCGGCCCGCGCGGGCTTTTCGGGCGTCGACAGGTAGCCCTCGACGACCTCCCCGTTGACGCGGACCTCCAGCGTGCCGCCGGCCGGTTTCCCCGCGCGAAACCACGTGATCGTCACGCACTCGCCGCACTCGCGGTCGGCCCCGGGCGGCACGGGATCCGGCATCTCGTTGTCGAACTTCCGCTGCACCTCGGCCATTCCCGCCGGCGGATACGCCACCACGCGCGGCAGCTTCGGATCCGCCTCGGGCGCCACCGCGCTCATGCAGTCGATCACGCACCAGCCGAACCCCTCCTTCGTCTCGTCCGCCGTCCAGCCGATGCCGACCTTTTTCAAATCCGGGTGCAGAAGCGGAATTCGGTGATAGAAGGTCCCCAGCATGTTGATCATGCTCGGCACCGGAGGCACGAAGCCTATGTCGCTCGACTTCCCCGCGACTTCGCCTTCCGGGGTGTAGCCCGGGAGGCTGCTATCCTCGTTGTGCGCCCCCAGCCCTGCCGTCGAGGGATGGTCCTTGTTCGTCCGCAGGTATTCCGTGTGCCGCTGCGCCCCCGCCGAGAGCCGCGCGCTGAACACCACCGGCGGCAACCCGCACTTCTTGCGGTACCCGTTCAGCGCGTCGACCGCCTTCCGCCTCTCGTCCCCCGCCGGATACAGAGTGTCGTAGAATTTCTTCGCCTGCGCCGAAGGCACCCCGAGCGCCTCGTCCATCTTCTCGGCCGCCTCCGCCACCCGCTCCGCCTCCACGCGGAGCCCCTTCCCGCTCGCCCAGACCGCCAGCTCCCAGTACTTCTTCGACATGTCGCGCGACAGCGCCTGCGATCCCGCCCTCCAGGCGTCCTCGTCCGCCTTCGTCGGCCGGCTCGCCGTCACCTCCGCGCGCTGCGCCGCCTTCGCCGCCTTCTCCTGAATCTCCGGCTTGTCCGGAAACAGCTCCACCAGCCGCTTGTACTCGGCGTCCGCCTCCTTCCACATCTTGCACTTCTCGCAGTGCTCCGCCAGCGCCAGGCGCCGCTGCGCTTCCTCCGCGCCGAGCTTCTTCAGGCGGTCCTGCAGCTCCGCCGGATCGTCGGCGAGAACGGGAAGGGCGAGCAGGGCGAGCACGGCGATGTAGAGTGGGCGCATGAGAGCGGTCCATGCTATCGAGCGGCCGCGATTGCCAGAAGCGGGAACTCCCGTTGACAAGTCCCGGCCGGGGGAGGAGCCTTAACCGGATGAGGCGCATCCTGAAAGCCGTCGCCCTGTGCGCCGCGGCCCTCGCCGGCTGCGAGCCGCCGCCGCAGCCCGGCCCCGCCGCCGGCGAGCCGCCCCCCGAGGAGAAACCCGTGGCCCACACGAACCGCCTGGCGAAGGAAAAGAGCCCGTACCTCCTCCAGCACGCGCACAATCCCGTCGACTGGTTTCCGTGGGGCGACGAGGCGTTCGAGAAGGCGAAGAAAGAGGGCAAGCCCGTCTTCCTGTCCGTGGGCTACTCCACCTGCCACTGGTGCCACGTCATGGAGCGAGAATCGTTCGAGAACGAGGAGATCGCGAAGATCCTCAACGAGCACTTCGTGGCCATAAAGGTCGATCGCGAAGAGCGCCCGGACGTCGACGAGATTTACATGGAAGCGGTGCAGGCGCTGAACAACGGGCAGGGCGGGTGGCCCATGAGCGTCTGGCTCACGCCCGACCGGAAGCCCTTCTTCGCGGGCACCTACTTCCCCGCCACCGATCGCCACGGGCGGCCGGCGTTCGGCGCGCTTCTCGAGAAGATCGCGGAGGCCTGGCGCGAGAACCGCGCGGACATCGAGAAGCAGGGGGACATGCTGGCCGGGCACCTCTCGGCGGCCGGCTCCCCCGAACCGGGCGGCGCCGCGCTGGGACGCGAGCTTCTCGCCGGCGCCGTGCGGCAGATGACCGCCCGCTACGACGTGCAGTACGGCGGGTTCGGCGGCGCGCCCAAGTTCCCGCCTTCCATGACCCTCCAGTTCCTCATGCGCGAGGCCGCCGGCAACAAGGGCGTCATGCAGGCGGTGACCCACACGCTCGACAGGATGGCCCGCGGCGGCATGTACGACCAGGTCGGCGGCGGGTTCGCCCGTTACTCGACCGACGAAATGTGGCTCGTGCCCCACTTCGAAAAGATGCTCTACGACAACGCGCTCCTGTCCCGCACGTACGCCGAAGCGTTCGCCCTCACCCGCGACCCGTACTACGAACGCGTCGCGCGCGAGATTCTCGACTACGTTCTCCGCGAAATGACCGCCCCCGGCGGCGCGTTCTGGTCCGCCACCGACGCCGACAGCGAAGGCGAGGAGGGGAAGTTCTTCGTCTGGACGCCGGCGCAGATCGAAGAGGTGCTCGGCAAGGTCGAGGCGCCCGGCTTCTGCGAGTACTTCGGCGTCACGAAAGAGGGAAACTTCGAGCACGGCGCGTCGGTCCTTCACGTCGAGGAATATGACGCGGAAAAGGAGACGCGGTTCAAGCCGGCGAAGGCCAGGCTGTACGAAGCGCGCAGGAAGCGGATCCCGCCGCACCTCGACGACAAGATCCTGGTCGCGTGGAACGGGATGATGATCTCCTCCCTCGCGTACGCCTCGGGCGTCTTCACCGAGCCGCGCTTTCGCGACGCGGCGGAGCGGGCCGCGAAGTTCCTGCTGGAGAACTGCGTCGTCGACGGGCGCCTCCGTCGCGGGTTCCGCGAGGGAGTGATGGCGGTCAAAGGGTTCCTCGAGGACTACGCGCTGTTCTCTGGGGCGCTGCTCGACCTCTACGAGGCGACAGGGCGGCTCGAGTACTTCACGCGGGCTCGCGCGTTCGCCGCCGACATGCAGCGGCTGTTCGAGGACGGCGCTCAGGGCGCGTTCTTTTCGACGGGGACGGATCAGGAGACCGTGATCGCCCGGCGCAAGGACCCGTACGACGGCGCGACGCCCTCGGGGATCTCTTCCGCCGCACACCTGCTCCTTCGACTGTCGGAATTCACCGGCGACGGGAAGCTCCGCGAGTCCGCCCAGCTCAGCTTCCTCGTCTTCCGCGACCGCCTCGAGAAGATCGCGCCCGCGCAGCCGGAGATGCTGAAAGGGGTGTCGTTCCTCCTCGGGGAGCCGCGGGGGATCGTGATTTCGGGTGTGCCGGGGGAAGCGGGATTTGAGGGGCTGTGCGCGGCGGCGCGCCGGGCGTGGGTGCCGCACAGGGCGCTGGCGTTCGCGACGGGTGCGGAGGGGGAGGAGAAGGAGATCGTGCTGCTCGAGGGCCGGGCGCCCGGAGCGAAGGCGACGGCGTACGTCTGCATCGGGACGACGTGCCGGCAGCCCGTGACGACGCCGGAGGAGCTCCTGGAGCTTTTGAAGTAGCTTGTGTTCCCTCAAGGCGTGGCTAACATCCTCCAGCGACCCGTGGGAGGACCGGACGTGATCAACAAGCTCGTGGCCTCGGCGGACGAGGCGATCAGGGACATCCAGGACGGAATGACGCTCGTGGTCGGCGGCTTCGGCCTCTGCGGCATTCCCGAGAACCTGATCGCGGCGCTCGTGCGCAAGAAGGTGAAGGGGCTCACCTGCGTTTCGAACAACGCGGGCGTGGACGACTGGGGGCTGGGTCTGCTGCTCCAGACGAAGCAGATCCGCAAGATGGTGTCTTCCTACGTCGGCGAGAACGCGGAATTCGAGCGGCAGTTCCTGTCGGGCGAGCTCGAGGTCGAGTTCGCGCCGCAGGGGACGCTGGCGGAGCGGATGCGCGCCGGGGGCGCGGGGATTCCGGCCTTCTACACGCCGGCGGGGTACGGGACGAAGATCGCCGAAGGGAAGGAAACGCGGGAGTTCGGCGGGAAGCACTACGTGATGGAGCGCGGCATCGTCGGCGACTTCTCCCTGGTGGCGGCGTGGAAGGCCGACCGCACGGGCAATCTCGTCTTCCGCAAGACCGCGCGCAATTTCAACCCGATGGCCGCGACGGCGGGAAAGATCTGCGTTGCGGAGGTCGAGGAGCTGGTGGAAACCGGCGCGCTCGACCCCGACCAGATTCACACGCCCGGCGTCTTCGTCCACCGCCTCATCGTCGCGCCTCGCGTCAAGCGCATCGAACAACGGACCGTCCGCAAGCCGGTCTAAGGGAGCCACCATGCCGCTGACACGGGACCAGATCGTCCGGAGGGCCGCGCAGGAATTGCGCGACGGGTACTACGTCAACCTTGGCATCGGAATGCCGACGCTCGTCGCCAACAACATTCCTCCGGGCGTCGAGGTCATTCTCCAGTCCGAAAACGGGATCCTCGGCCTCGGGCCCTTCCCCACGGACGCGGAGGTCGACGCCGACCTCATCAACGCCGGCAAGCAGACCGTCACCGTCCTCCCCGGCGCTTCGTTCTTCTCCTCCGCCGACTCCTTCGCCATGATCCGCGGCGGAAAAATCGACCTCTCCATCCTCGGCGCCATGCAGGTCTCCGAGCAGGGCGACATCGCCAACTGGATGATCCCCGGCCAGATGGTCAAGGGCATGGGCGGAGCGATGGATCTCGTGGCTTCCGCGAAGCGCCTCATCGTGACGATGGAGCACGTCTCGAAGAAGGGCGAGAAGAAGATCCTGCGGAAGTGCAATCTTCCGCTGACGGGCGTGGCGTGCGTCGACCGCATCATCACGGACTACTGCGTGATGGACGTGACCGACCGCGGACTGAAGCTGGTCGAGCTCGCGCCCGGACAGACCGTCGAGTCGGTCCAGGCGATCACCGAACCGAAACTCATCGTCGACGCCGGGATCCGCGCGATAGAGGTCTGACCCCAACCCACGGCATTCGCATGAGCGAAGTTCGGCGTTCGGTGTTCGGCGTTCGGCGTTACGCCCAGCCGCTTGTCCTCAACGCCAAACACCGAACTCCGAACGCCGAACTCCAATCGCGCGCCCCCCGCGCGGCAGTGATCCAACCGTCTTTTCCTTGAACGCGCGCACTCCTTGCGCAACGCTTCCGGCATGCTCGAGCTCGTCGTCCAGAACATCATCAGCCTCCACGGCCGGGGGCTCGAGCTGGGCATTCTCCCGGACGGCAATCTGCAGGCAACGACCGGCGACCTCGAGCGGACAGCGGCGGCGCCCACGGGCTGTAACTGGACCGCGTTCGACCTCGCCGGAGCCGTCATCGGCGAACGCCGCTTCAGCGGCCCCGCCTGGCTCCCGATCTTCTGGAAGAACCACCAGCTCACCGCGATCACGGAGAGCCGGGAGGAGGAGAGGGGGCACTGGCAACACCGCTCGCGCCTCGTGCTGCTCGACGAGGGCCAGCCGAAGACCCTCGACGAATTCGACTGGGAGTGCTACGCGGACCGGCCGAACATCATCGGCGACCACCTCTGGATCGGCGTCTCGCGCGGCGTGGGCCGCCAGATCCCGTCCTTCGCCTGGCGCTGGGACGGCGAGAACATCAAGCGATTCCCCATCGGCCGCAAGATGGACTGGGTCTCGACGCCGGTGAACCTCTCGGCGGGAGTGATCGCGTGCGAAGTCGAGTCGTTTCTCGCGAAGGAGGAACAGGCGGGGGCGGTGTGCTTTCTCGCGGACGGCCAGCCGGTGGCGAGGACGCCGTGGATCCCGAACTCGGGAGGGGAATTCGCCGGAAAGCTCTTCTGGATCCGCGACAAGCTCTGGATCTACACGAGCCGCGGAGTGCTCCGGTGCTTCTCGTTCCAGGGAAGCAAGATCGTGGACGCGCCGCTGCCGGCGTTCCTCGGGCCGGCGTCGGGCCTCTCGAAGGACGCTCCGGCACGCCTCGCACTCTACGAATACCTCGGAGAGCGCGCCGCGGCGGAGTTCGAGCCCGAAGCGAAGATCGAATGGGTGCTCCCCGTGGACCGCGGAGCCCTGGTCGGATACTGGACGTTCCGCCGGTTCGTCGTCCGGCGCGTGCGCCCCGACGGCACCGCCGAGGCCGAGGTCCAGCTTCCTTCGGGCGGCATCTCGATGCGCCGCCCGATCCGCCATCCCCTCGGGGGAATCCTCACCATCCAGACCGACGGAACCGTGGTCGTGATCCGCGACGCGACCGGCTCCTCCACGCAGGTCATGCCCGCCCTCGGCTCTAAATAGCCGGGCCGAGGATCGATCCCAGATTCTCCACCAGGAACCTCGACCACGTCTCCATCCGATCCGCCAGGCCCGGAAGCTCCTCCGCCCCCCGGAACCCCCCTTCCATCAGCTCCGTCTCCCGCACCGCCACGTCCTCGCTCGACGCTTCGACGTCGAACACGAGGCCGAAGTGCACCGAGCCCACGGGCGTCGAGTCGTCGTTGATGTACCCGACCGGCCGCACGCGCACGTCCGCGCGGATGTGCAACTCCTCCTCCAGCTCGCGCCGGAGCCCCCGGTCCACGATTCCCTCCATCCCCCCATCGGGGTTGATGTGCCCGCCGACGCCGATGGACATCTTGTTGTGAAGCCTCTTCTCCGTCTGCTTCGCCAGCCGCGTCAGCGTGAGGACCCGACGGCCGCGGCGCACCAGGGCGTAGGGGATGATCTGCTTGAGCGAGGAATCCTCCTCCGCCGCCGGACGATCGACGAATCTCGCGTGCTCCGCGATCCGACCGCGGTAGAAGCCGAGGCTCCGCGTGCCGAAACCGTGCGGGTTGTGATCGTTGCCGAACAGCTGCACGCGCGGAACGACGAGGACCTGCTCGACCATGGGGCCTCCATCCGGAGTTGCCTGCTACTTGAGAAGCCACTCGCCCAGCGCGTCGAGCACCGCCGGCGCGATCTTCCGCTCCGGCACCGCCGAATCGCCCGGCTCGCCGTTCACCGACGGCATCAGGAAATGGTCCAGCCCCTCCACGTCGAGAAACGTCGCGCTTTTCTTCGAATCCGTCAGCGCCTTCTTCAACGCCTCGAAGTTCGCCATCGGAATCTGCCGGTCGTCCCGGCCGTGCACCACCAGGATCCGCCCCTGGATTCCCTGGGAAAGCTGGATCGGGTCGAACCGCATCAGGTCCTTGAACCACGGCCGCTGCCCGCCGATGAGAAGGAAGCGCTCCGGAACCGCGGGGGCCTTCCATTCCTTGATGGCGGGGTCCATGAAGAGCTTCTGGACCGCCTGCATCTCGGCGAGCTCCCGCGCGATTTCGGCCTTGTCCGCGCCCTGGCGGGCCATCATCGTCGTGAGCTGCTCTTCCATGATCTTGTCCAGCGTCATCCCGTGCCCCGCCAGCAGCGCTATGAACGGAAGCTCGCCGTTGACCGCGAGTTGAAGGGCGATGAGGCTGCCCTCGCCGTGGGCGATGGCTCCGACGCGCGCCGGATCGATCAGCTTCTCGGCCTTCGCGTGCTTGATCACGGCCCGGACCCAGGCGATCCAGTCGGTGATCGTCGTGAAGTCCAGGGAGGTGAACGACAGGCCCGTCCCGGGATCGTCCCAGCGCAGGGAAGCGACTCCCCGGGCGGCCAGCGCGTCGGCGATGTCGCGGTACAGGTTCCAGTCGACCGTCCTGGGAACGGGATTCCCGTCCCGGTCCTGCGGGCCCGAATCGCCGATGATCAGCACCGCGGGAAACGGCCCCTGGCCGGCGGGAATCGTGAGCGTCCCGCTGAGCAGCGTCCGGTTGTCCTGCACGTTGAACTCCACGGTTTTGAACGCCGGCGCGGCCGCGGCGTCGGCCACGCGCAGGCGCGGCGTCCCGTAGTACCCGCGCCTTATCATCGAAATCGCGTAATGCGGAACCTCGACGCGCAGGAGCTTCCCGTCCGCGTCGTGCCAGAGAAGCGCCGCGAAGGCGCCGATCGTGACGAGCGTCCGCTCGCAGAGAACGGACCGCGTCGGCGTCTCGATCGCCGCCGGAACCGGATCGGAGAGTCGCGCCTCCGTCACGCGGCCGGATTCGGGGTCGAGGAAGAGCCTGGACTTCCCCATCGCGGCGCGCCGGGCCGCCACGATCGCCCAGTGATGCGCGTTGTTCTTATCGATGAGAAGGCCGTCCAGGGGAAGGGTGACGGGCTCGGGCTGTCCCGGGTTCTGGTTGGGAAGGGTCCGGACCACGAAGGTGTCGGCGCCATTGCGATTGACCGCGATCTGCCCGGGCCCGACCGGGTACTTGCAGCGCACGAAGTACTTCTGGAAGCCGCGGACGCCGTACTGCAGGTCGGGGTAGAACTGCCAGATGTCGGAGCCGTTTTCGGCGTTCTGGAAGGCGATCAGCGTCTCCCCCCGCAGCGAAATCGTCCCGCCGTCGCTCTTCGTGATCCAGAAATGCTCGTATCCGCGCCGGCGGCCGCCCTGGAAATGGTCGAAGAAACCGGTGTCGAAGAGCGTCTCGCGCGCCTTCGGGGGTTCGGGAGCGGGTTCGGGGCCTTCCGGGTCCTGGGCGCAGGCGTAAAGCGCGAGGATCGAGACGAGCGCGCACGGTCTGAGGATCTGGTTCATCGCGTCAGGCTAGCATCCGCGCGGGGAGCGGGTCAATCGGAGCGAGGGCGGGGGTTTCCGAAGTTCGTGGCGCAATAGCGTTCACGCTGAAACGCGCGGGAAACGACGCGGAGAAGACATGGAACCAGCATCTCCCGCGTCGAGCGAACCCGGGGTAAAACTTGCCGCTCCAACCCCTTCACCTATAATCCGCAAACCTGAAAGCGACCTGCCCCGAGGCCCACGATGCTCAAAGACTACGGTCCGCTTGCGGTGTACGCGCTGCTCGTCCTCGGGACGGGCGCCGGGGCGCTCGCGCTCTCCGCGCTGCTGGGTCCGAGCCGGCGGCGGAAGGGCAAGCTGGACACGTACGAGTGCGGCGTGCCGGTGCTGGACTCATCGCGCGGGCGGATGAACGTCCGGTTCTACCTCGTGGCGCTGTTCTTCATCCTGTTCGACATCGAAACCGTGTTCCTGATTCCGTGGGCGATGGTGCACAAGTCGCTGGGGACGGCCGGGCTCGTGGAGATGGTGATCTTCGTGGGCGTGCTGGCGGCGGGGCTGGGGTACGTCTGGAAGCGGGGGGCGCTCGAGTGGGACTAGAGAAGCTTCTCGGCGACGGCATCCTGGCGACCCGCGTGTCGGCCCTGGTCAACTGGGCGCGGCAGAACGCGCTCTGGCCGATGCCGTTCGGGACCGCGTGCTGCGCGATCGAGATGATGGCGACGCTCTCGTCGCGGTTCGACCTCTCGCGGTTCGGCGCCGAGGTCATCCGTTTCTCCCCGCGACAGGCCGACCTCATGATCGTGTCGGGACGCATCTCGATCAAGATGATGCCGGTGCTGCTCAAGATCTGGGAGCAGATGCCGGAGCCGAAATGGTGCATTTCGATGGGCGCCTGCGCCTCCTCGGGCGGCGTCTTCGACACTTACACGCTGATCCAGGGCGTCGACCAGTTCATCCCGGTCGACGTGTACATCCCCGGATGTCCCCCGCGCCCCGAGAACCTGATCGACGGAATCCGCAAGATCCAGGAAATCGTCTCCAAGGAGCGGCTGTGGGACGCCAAACACGGGAACTAGCGTGAACGCCAACCACCCGGTCGTCGCACGGTTCCGGGAGAGATTCGCCGCGGATGTCCTCTCGGTGGAGGAGTTCCGCGGACAGACCGTGATATCGGTCAAGGCGCCGCGCGCGGTGGAGATGCTCAAGTCGCTTCGCGACGACGCCGAGTGCCCGTTCGACATGCTCACCGACCTGACCGCCGCGGACTACCTGCGGCTCGACGCCCCGGAGAGGTTTGCCGTCGTCTACCAGCTGCTCTCGATGCTCCGGAACGAGCGCCTGCGCGTGAAGGCGTACGTGAGCGAGGCGCGGCCCGAGATCGGCTCGGTGTCCTCCCTCTGGGGAAACGCGAACTGGCTGGAGCGCGAGGTCTGGGACCTCTACGGCATCCGCTTTCTCGGGCACCCCGACCCGCGCCGCATCCTCATGCCCGACGATTACGAGGGGCACCCGCTCCGGAAGGACTACCCGCTCAAGGGCCGCGGCGAACGCTCGCACTTCCCGAAATACACCGCCGAGGAGGCGCCGTGACGACGACGGCCGCGGGAAAGGGCACGCTCGGGACCCGGACGATGCGCATGAACATCGGCCCTCAGCACCCCGCCACGCACGGGACGCTTCACCTCGAAGTCGAAGTCGACGGCGAGATCGTGACGAACTGCCGGCCGCACATCGGGTACCTGCACACGGGGTTCGAGAAGCTGGCGGAGTACCGGTCGTACAACCAGTTCATCCCGCTCTCGGACCGGCTGAACTACCTGTCGTCGCTCAACAACAACATCGGGTTCGCGCTCGCGGTCGAGGAGCTGCTCGGCATCGAGATCACTCCGCGCTGCCGCGTGCTGCGCGTCCTGCTCGCGGAGCTCGGGCGGATCGGCGACCACGTGATCTCGGTCGGGCTCCAGGCCATGGACCTCGGCGCGTTCTCGATCATGCTCTGGACGTTCGTCGAGCGCGAAAAACTCTACGACATCTTCGAAACAGTCTCCGGCGGGCGCCTCACCACGTCGTGGACGCGGATCGGCGGCCTGTCGCGCGACATCACCGACGACTTCGTCCCCCTCGTCCGTAAGTTCGTCGAGTACTTCCCCGGCGTGCTCGACGAGATCGAGAAGATGCTGAACCGGAACCGCATCTTCACGAAGCGCACCATCGGCGTCGGGAGGATGTCGAAGGAGGAAGCGGTCTCGCACGGCGTCACGGGTCCGCTCCTGCGCGCGAGCGGGGTCGCGTACGACGTGCGCCGCGCGCGCCCGTACCTGGGGTACGACAAGTACGACTTCGAGATCCCGACGCACCCGGACGGCGACGTCTGGGCGCGGTACAGGGTCCGCATGGCCGAGATGCGGCAGTCGATCCGCATCATCGAGCAGGCCCTCGAGAACATCCCGGCCGGCCCCGTGACCGCGCTCGACACGAAGTTCGCGCTTCCCGACAAGTTCAGCGTCTACAACGACATGGAAGCGCTGATCCACCATTTCAAGCTGATCATGCACGGGCACGGGTTCCAGCCGGTGCCGGGAGAGATCTACTCGTGCACGGAGAGCCCGAACGGCGAGCTGGGGTGGTTCATCGTGTCGGACGGGACGCGCAATCCGTACCGGCTGCGCTGCCGGCCGCCGTCGTTCATCAACTACACGGCGTTTCCGAAGATGGTCGAAGGCGCGATGATCAGCGACATGGTGGCGGTGATGGCGAGCATGAACGTCATCGCCGGGGAGCTCGACCGATGAGCTTTACGTTCACGCCGGAGCGGCGAGCGAGGCTCGACGAGGTGATCGGGCGGTATCCGCGGAAGGAGGCGGCCCTGCTGCCGGCGCTTCGGATGGCAGAGGAGCAGGCGGGGTGCGTCGACTACGACGCGATGGAGCACGTCGCGGAGATTCTCGGCGTCTCTCCGGCGAAGGTGCTGGGCGTCTTCACCTTCTACACGCACTATCGCCGGCCCGGCACGGGCAGGCACCTCGTCCAGGTCTGCGCGACGCTCCCGTGCGCGCTGCGCGGCGCCGAAGGCGTGTTCGACGCGTTCGCGAAGGAGCTCGGGATCGGGAAGGACGAGACGACGAAGGACGGGCTGTTCACGCTCAAGAAGGTCGAGTGCCTCGCGTCGTGCGGCACGGCGGTCTGCGTGCAGATCAACGACGACTACGTTGAAAACGTCACGCCGGACAAGGTCGCGGGAATCGTGAAGGACCTGAGGGAAAAGAAATAGCCATGGCCGCCTACGAACCCGTCCTCCTCAAGTACGCCAACCAGCCGGGGATGCACACCCTGGAGGCGTACCTGTCGCACGGCGGCTACGGGGCGGCGAAGAAGGCCCTCGGGATGAAGCCGGTCGAGCTGATCCAGGCCGTGAAGGACTCCGGCCTGCGCGGCCGCGGCGGCGCCGGGTTTCCCACCGGGTTGAAATGGGGCTTCGTGCCGCCGGTCGAGAAGGTCCCGGGCCCCCGGTACCTCTGCGTCAACGCCGACGAATCCGAGCCGGGCACGTTTAAGGACCGCTACATCATGGAGGGCGACCCCCACGAGCTCCTCGAGGGGATCGTCATCACGTGCTGGGCCATCGGCGCGAACACCGCGTACATCTACATCCGCGGGGAGTTCGTGAAAAGCGCGCGCATCCTCGAGAGGGCCGTCGAGGAGGCGTACCGCCACGGCGCGTTCGGCCCGAACGTCCTTGGAAGCGGATTCAAGCTCGAGTGCTCCGTCCACCGCGGCGCCGGCGCCTACATCTGCGGCGAGGAAACGGGACTGCTGACCTCGCTCGAGGGCGGCCGCGGCTACCCGCGCATCAAGCCCCCCTTCCCCGCCGTCGTCGGCCTCTTCGGCCAGCCCACAATCATCAACAACGTCGAGACGATCGCGAACGTCCCGCACATCGTCGAGCGTGGCGCCGCGTGGTTCAAGTCGATCGGGCCGGCGGAGGACCCGGGGCCGAAGCTCTACTGCATTTCCGGCCACGTGAAGAAGCCTGGATACTACGAGGGACCGATGGGCGTCACCATCCGCTCGCTCATCCACGACTACGCGGGCGGCATGATCGACGAGCGCCCGCTCAAAGCCATCATCGCCGGCGGCTCCTCCTGCCCCTGGATCGCCCCCGACAAGATCGACACCTGCCTCGGCTTCGAGAGCCTGAAGAAGGTCAAGACGATGTTCGGAAGCGCGGGGACGATCATCCTGAACGATTCCGTGTGCGTGGTCGACGCGATGTGGAACATCCTGCGCTTTTACGCCCACGAATCCTGCGGCCAGTGCACCCCCTGCCGCGAGGGAACGGGCTGGCTCGCAAAGATCTTCGAGCGGATCGAGCTCGGCGGCGGCCGCGAGGACGACATCGCGACGATCCTGGACATCTGCGACAACATGCGCGGCAAAACCATCTGCGTGCTCTCGGACGCGGCGGCCTGGCCGGTGCAGTCGATCCTCGACGTGAAGAACTATCCCGACGCGGCGTGTTTCCGGCCCGAGGTGGAAGCGCACATCAGGGAAAAGCGGTGCCCGATGGGAAAGCACGCGCCGACGCGGGCCGAGGGAGTGAAGCAGCACGGCCGGATCAGTCCGAGGCTCGTGACCTGACCGGCGGCGCGGGGCGCCGCCGGAAAAGACAAACCCAAAGGGCAACTTTCAACAGAACGACAACGGCCAAGGGACAAATGAAAACGACGGGTTTGGGGCAGCAAGCGGGTGACGTGGGCGGAATCGAGGGGCGCGGAGTTCCACTGTAGATGCCGATAAACCTCACGATCGACGGGAAGCCGGTCACGGGCGAGAAGGGCGAAACCGTCCTTCCGGTCGCGCTGCGCAACGGCGTCGAGGTTCCATACTTCTGCTACCACCCGGGGCTCTCGCTGTCGGGAAACTGCCGCATGTGCCTCGTGCGCATGACGCCCCCGCCCCCCCCGCCGCAGAAGCCGGGGCCCGACGGGAAGGTGCCGCCAGGGCCGCCGCCGCCGCGGCCGATGCTCGTGATCGCGTGCATGACGCAGATCGCAGAAGGCATGGTCGTCGAGACGAAGACGCCCGACGTCCTCAAGGCGCGCGAAGGCGTCATGGAGTTCGAACTCGTCAACCACCCGCTCGACTGCCCGACCTGCGACCAGGCCGGCGAGTGCTACCTCCAGGATCACTCGTACGACCACGGGCGGGCGCATGGCCGCATGTACGAAGAGCGGCACATGAAGCACACGAAGTCGCTCGGCCCGAATATCTCGATCTGGGGCAGCCGCTGCATCGTTTGCTCGCGCTGCGTGCGCTTCTGCGACGAGGTCTCGGGCACCGGCGAGCTCTGCATCGTGAATCGCGGCGACCACAGCGTCGTCGACGTCTTCCCGGGGCACCCGCTCGACAACGGCCTGTCGATGTGCACCGAGGACGTCTGCCCGGTCGGCGCGCTCATTTCCGAGGACTTCAAGTTCAAGGCGCGCGTCTGGTTCACGCGCACCACGAAGACGCTCTGCGCCTCCTGCTCGCTCGGCTGCAACGTCGACGCCGACACGATGGCGGAGGCGATCGTGCGGGTGAAGCCGCGCGAGAACCGCGAAGTCAACGACTGGTGGATGTGCGACCAGGGACGCATGTCGTACAAGCAGCAGGGTTCGCCGGAGCGGCTGGTCGAGGCCCGCGTGGACGGCAAGACGGCGACGCGGGCGGAAGGTGTGAAGGAGGCGTACCGTAGGTTCGCGGGCGCGGGCGCCGGGATTGCGGGCCTCGTGAGCCTCTGGAACACGAACGAAGAGATCTTCCTGTTCCGGCGGCTCCTGCGCGTGCTCGAGGCGGCCGCGCCGGCGGGGACGATCGCCAGGCCGGACGCGGCGCCGGTGAAGTTCCGCGCGTTCGAGATCCAGGGCGACCGCAACCCGAACCGGGCGGGCGCGCGGCTCGTGCTCGGAACCGAGGTCGCCGACGGCGGCGCGGCGGCCGTCGTGAAGGCGATCGAAGCGGGCAAAGTCACGGCGCTGCTCGTCGTCAACGCTGCGCCGGAATACGCGATGCCGGCCGGCCTCGAGGCCGCGCTCGGCAAGCTCCGGACGCTCGTCGTCGCCGACGTCTTCCAGGGCTCGCCGCTCGCCGCGAAAGCCCACGTCGTCCTGCCCGCCACCCTTCACTGGGAACAGGACGGCACGTTCGTAAACGTCGACGGCCGCGTCCAGCGCGCGCGGCCGGCCGTGGCGCCCCCTGGCGACGCGGCGCCCGCGCTCGATATGCTCCAGGAAATGATCAACCAGCACCCACCCGGCGGCGCCGGCGTGCTGTCGGGTGACGGCGTCTTCCGCCAGTTGGGGGCGGAGGTCGCCGCGTTCAGGGAAATGACCTACAAGGACCTCGGGGAGTCGGGACTCGCCGTCAGGCAGACCGCGGCGAAGTAAGAGGGGGTAAACAGCCATCCGTATCTGGGACCTGGTCGTCGTGGTGGCGGTGTTCGGGACCGTCATGAACGCCGTCCCCATCCTCGTGTGGGCCGAGCGGAGAGTCTCCGCATGGGTCCAGGATCGCGTCGGCCCCAACCGCGTCGGCCCGTGGGGACTTTTCCAGCCCATCGCCGATGCCCTCAAGCTCCTCTTCAAGGAAGACATCGTCCCCGACGGCGTCGACCGCGTCCTCTTCGTCCTCGCCCCCGCCTTCGCCTTCATCCCCGCCGCCCTCATCGTCACCGTCATCCCGTTCGGCGCCCCCATGATGGTGCAGGGCGAACCCCTCCAGCTCCAGGTCTGCCGCGGCAACGTCGGCATCCTCCTCTTCCTCGCCTTGACAGGCCTCGGCGTCTACGGCATCGCCTTCGCCGGCTACGCCTCCAACAACAAGTTCGCCCTCCTCGGCGGCCTCCGCGCCTCCGCGCAGGTCGTGAGCTACGAAATCGCCATGGGCCTCGCCATCGTCTCCATCCTCATGAGCTCCCAGTCCGTCGACATGAACGCCATCGTCGCCGACCAGACCGGCACGTGGATGGGCTTCGTCCCCCGCTGGAACGTCCTCCGCCAGCCGATCGCCTTCGTCGTTTTCCTCGTCGCCGCATTCGCCGAATCGAACCGCCTGCCGTTCGACCTCCCCGAGTGCGAGGCCGAGCTCGTCGGCGGCTACCACACCGAGTACTCCTCCATGAAGTTCTCCCTGTTCTTCCTCGGCGAATACACCGCCATGTTCGCCTCGTGCTGCATGATCACCACCCTGTTCCTCGGCGGCTGGTCCCTCCCCGGCATGAACCTCGCCAGCACGTCCATCCCCTTCTCCCTCCTCACCGTCGGCGTCTTCTTCGCCAAGGTCTCCCTCCTCCTCTTCTTCTACATCATCATCCGCTGGACCCTCCCGCGCTTCCGGTTCGACCAGCTCATGCAGCTCGGCTGGAAAACCCTCATCCCGCTCGCCCTCGCCAACATCATCCTCACGGGGGTCCTCGCCCAGCGATGAACCTCCGCGACTTCTTCTTCGTCCTGTTCTCCTTCCTCGCCGTCTTCGGCGCGTTCCTCACCGTCACGCGCCGCAGCCCCATGTACTCCGCCATGTCCCTCCTCGTCTTCTTCGGCGCCATCTCCGGCGTCATGATGATCCTCGCCGCGCCGTTCCTCGCCCTCATGCAGATGATGGTCTACGCCGGCGCCATCCTCGTCCTGTTCCTGTTCGTCATCATGCTGCTGTCCCTGCGCAAGGAAGAGCTCGGCGGCGAGCGGCCGTGGCCGCTTCAGCTGCTCGCCGGATGCGGCTGCGCCGTGCTGTTCGGCCTCCTGGCCGTCGCCATCCTCCGCGCGGAACTCCCCAGGACCGCCCCCGCACTCGGGCCGGAGTTCGGCTCGCCCGAAGCCGTCGGCCGGGCGATGTTCTCGGAGTACGTCCTGGCGTTCGAAATCGTCTCCGTGCTCATCCTCGCGGCCACGCTCGGAGCGGTCGTCCTCGCCAAGAAGCACCTCGAACCGCCCGCCGCCGAGGAAACGCCGGCGCCGCCGCACGGGGAGGCCCATCACTAGATGATCACCCTCCCCAACTGCCTCCTCCTCTCGGCCCTCCTCTTCGCAACCGGCGTCTTCGGCGTCGTCGCCCGCCGGAACGCTCTCATCGTCCTCATGTCCGTCGAGCTCATGCTCAACGGCGTCAACGTGGCCTTCGTCGCCTTCGCCCGGTTCTACCCCGGCGGCGCGGGCGCCCCCGCCGGACACGTCTTCGTCCTCCTGACCATGGCCGTCGCCGCCGCGGAAGCGGCCGTCGGCCTCGCGATCGTGCTCGCCTGGTTCCGCAACCGCAAGACCACCGACACCGATGAGATGAGGACGATGCGCTGGTGAACGACGCCTCCCGCTGCCTGGAACTGGTCCCCCTCCTCTGCCTCGCGGGCTTCCTCGCGAACGGCCTCTTCGGCCGCCGCTGGAGCCGCGATACCGCGGGCGTCGTCGGCACCGCCGCTTCCGTCGCGTCCTTCCTCTGCGCCGTGGTCGTCGCGCGCGAGCTCCTGCGCACCGACCTCCCGGTCCGCGCCGACCTCTGGTCGTGGATCGACATCGGCGAGCTCAACGTCAGGTTCGGATTCGTCGCCGACCGCCTCTCCGTCGTCATGCTCCTCGTCGTCACCGGCGTCGGGTCGCTCATCCACCTTTACTCCGTGGGCTACATGTCCCACGACAGCTCCCCCGCGCGGTACTTCGCCTATCTCAACCTGTTCATGTTCTCCATGCTCGTCCTCGTCCTCGCCGACAACCTGCTCGTCATGTTCGTCGGCTGGGAAGGCGTCGGCCTGTGCTCCTACCTCCTCATCGGGTTCTGGTTCGAGGACCCCGAAAAGGCCAGCGCCGGGAAAAAGGCCTTCATCGTCAACCGCATCGGCGACTTCGGTTTCCTCCTCGGCCTCTTCGGCATCTTCATCGTCTTCCACAGCCTCGACTTCGACACCATCAACAACATGATCCCGGCCGTCCAGGACCGCCTCACCGGGAACATCCCCGTCTTCCCCTTCACCATGGTCACCGCCATCACCCTGTGCCTCTTCGTCGGCGCCACCGGCAAGTCCGCCCAGATCCCCCTCTACGTCTGGCTCCCCGACGCCATGGCCGGCCCGACGCCGGTGTCCGCCCTCATCCACGCCGCCACCATGGTCACCGCGGGCGTCTACATGATCGCCCGCCTCTCGCACCTGTTCGTCCTCGCCCCCGCAACCCTCGCCGTCGTGGCCGGCGTCGGCGCCGCCACCGCCGTCTTCGCCGCTCTCATGGGCCTCGCCCAGAACGACATCAAGAAAGTCCTCGCCTACTCCACCGTCTCCCAGCTCGGCCTCATGTTCGTCGCCATGGGCACCGCCGCCTTCTCCGCCGGCATCTTCCACCTCTTCACGCACGCCTTCTTCAAGGCCCTCCTCTTCCTCGGCGCCGGCTCCGTCATCCACGCGATGAGCGGCGAGCAGGACATGCGCCGCATGGGCGGACTCCGGGGACGCATGCCGGCCACCTTCGGCACGATGTTCATCGGCGCCCTCGCCATCGCCGGCATCCCCCCGTTCGCGGGCTTCTTCTCGAAGGACGAAATCATCTGGAGCGCCTGGAACGCCCCCGGCCCCCAGCGCATCGTCCTCGGCGTCCTCGCCAGCCTCGCCAGCGTCATGACCGCCTTCTACATGTTCAGGCTGATCGCGATGACCTTCCTGGGAAGCGGCCGCGGCTCGGCCGAGGCCCACTCGCACGCGCACGAGTCGCCGTGGACGATGACGCTGCCTCTCGCGGTCCTCGCGACGCTCTCGTGCGTCGCGGGGTTCCTGAACGTTCCCGAACTGCTGCACGGCGGCGCGCGGTTCTCGAAGTTCCTCGAGCCCGTCCTCGCCGCGGCGCCCGCCCACGCCGGGGAGCACGCGTCCCACGGCGCGGAGGCGGGAGTCATGGTGCTCTCCACGATCCTGGCCTTCGCCGCCGGCGGCGCCGCGCTCTGGATCTACGTGAAGCACCCCGGCCTGCCCGCGGCGTTCTTCCGCCGCTCCCCCGCGCTCGCGGGCCTGCACGCGATCGTGCGCGACAAGTTCTACATCGACGAGTTCTACGACCGCGCCGTGGTCCGCCCGATCCGCACGACCGCCCTCCTCCTCTGGATCTTCGTCGACGTCCTCGTCATCGACATGACCGTCAACGTCGCGGCGCTCGTCGCCGAACTGCTCTCCGAAAGCCTGCGCCGCCTCCAGGACGGACTCATCGGCACCTACGCCGTCTGGTTCCTCGCCGGCAGCATGCTCGTCCTCGGATACTTCCTCTGGCAGCTGGGAGGCGCCGGATGAACTACCCCGTCCTCACCACCCTCATCCTCGCGCCCCTCGCGGGCGCCGCCCTGCTCGCGTTCCTCCCCCGCGAGAACCGGAAAGAACTCCGCCTCGGCGCCCTGTTCGTCACCGTGTTCGTCTTCCTCCTCTCCATCCCCCTCTGGACACGCTTCCGCACCGGCTCCGCCGAAATGCAGTTCGTCGAAAGCCGCGCGTGGATCCCGGCCCTCGGCGTCACCTACAAACTCGGCGTCGACGGCATCTCCGTCCTCCTCGTCCTCCTCACCACCCTCCTCATGCCCGTCTGCGTCCTCGCCTCCTGGAACATCACCGACCGCGCCCGCGAGTACTTCGCCTCCTTCCTCGTCCTCGAAAGCGCCATGATCGGCGCGTTCTCGGCCCTGGACCTGCTGCTGTTCTACGTTTTCTGGGAAGCGATGCTCATCCCGATGCTGCTGCTGATCGGGGTGTGGGGCGGCCCGCGGCGCGTCTACGCGGCGCTCAAGTTCTTCCTCTATACGGTCGTCGGCTCGCTGCCCATGTTCATCGCGATCCTGTACCTCTACTTCGCCGCGGGCGTGAACTCCTTCGACGCGGAGAAGATCTCCGCCGCGCTCCAGACCTCGCCCCTCGAGTCCGGCCCCGCGCGCCTCTGCTTCCTCGCCTTCGCCCTCGCCTTCGCCGTCAAGGTCCCCCTCTTCCCCCTCCACACATGGCTCCCCGACGCGCACGTCGAGGCCCCGACCGCAGGCTCCGTCATCCTCGCGGGCGTCCTGCTCAAGATGGGCACCTACGGCTTCCTCCGCTTCGCCGTCCCCCTCTTCCCGGACGCCGCCGCCCATTACCTCCCGTGGATCGTGGCGCTCGCGGTGATCGGCATCATCTACGGCTCGCTCATGTGCCTCGCGCAGGAGGACATGAAGAAGCTCATCGCGTACTCCTCCGTCGCCCACCTCGGCTTCGTCGTCCTCGGCATGTTCTCGTTCACCGAGATGGGCGTCTCCGGCGCCGTCCTCCAGATGGTCAACCACGGCGTCTCCACCGGCGCCCTGTTCCTCTGCGTCGGCGTCCTCTACGAACGCCGCCACACCCGCCTCCTCGACGACTTCGGCGGCATCGCGAAGATCATGCCGGGGTTCGCCGTAGTCCTCGTCCTCGTCACCCTCTCTTCGATCGGCCTCCCCGGCACCAACGGGTTCGTCGGCGAGTTCCTCATCCTGCTCGGCTCGTTCGAGGCCAGCAAGTGGCCCGCAATCCTCGCCGCCACCGGCGTCGTCCTCGGCGCCGCCTACATGCTCTGGATGGTCCAGAAAGTCCTCTTCGGAAAAATCCTCCACGAGGAAAACGAACACCTCGGCGACATGCACGGCCGTGAATGGGCCGCCCTCGTCCCCCTCCTCTTCCTCGTCTTCGCCATCGGCCTCTTCCCCAACGCCTTCCTCAGCCGCGTCGCCCCCAGCGTGCGCAAACTTAACTCGCAGGTCCATGAAGCCCTGCTGAAGTCGCGGGCCGTTGAGGAGCCGCGCTGATGCCGGTCACCGCCCACGACGTCCTCCTCCTCTCCCCGTTCCTCGCCATCCTCGGCGCCGCGGCCCTCGCCGTCGCCGCCGACCTGTTCATCGGCCGCCTCGAGCGCGCCGCCCTCCCGTTCCTCTCCGTCGCCGGCCTCGGCGCGGCCGCGATGGCGTTCGTGAATCTGTGGGGGCGCAACGAAGAGGCGTTCGCGGGGGCGATCCGGACGGACGATCTCTCCATCGTGCTCGGGCTCACCGCGGTCGGCGCCACCGCGATATCGGTGCTCATGTCCGCCACCTACGTCCGCCCCGCCGCCGTCGACTTCGGCGAGTTCTACGGCCTCATGCTCACCGCCTGCGCCGGCGCCGTCCTCCTCGCCCAGGCCAACGACCTCATGATGGTCTTCCTCGGCATCGAAATCCTCTCCATCTCCATCTACTGCCTCACCGGCATCACCCGCGACCGCGAAAAATCCGCCGAAGCCGCCATGAAGTACTTCATCATGGGCGCCTTCTCCACCGGCTTCCTCCTGTTCGGCTTCGCCTTCCTCTACGGCGCCGCCGCCTCCCAGCCGGCCTCCCCTGGCGCCCTCTCCTCCGCCTGCCTCCGCCTCGACTCCCTCGCCGCCATCCCCGCCGATAACCCCCTCCTCCTCGCCGGCCTCGCTCTCTTCCTCGTCGGCTTCTCCTTCAAACTCGGCGCCGTCCCGTTCCACGCCTGGACCCCCGACGCCTACGAAGGCGCCCCCGCCCCCGTCACCGGCTTCATGTCCGCCGTCGTCAAGGCCGGCGCCGTCGGCGCCCTCCTCCGCGCCGCCACGATCGCCTTCCCCCACCTCGCCTACGAATGGGGCACCCTCCTCGCCCTCCTCGCCGCCGCCACCATGATCGTCGGCAACCTCTTCGCCCTCGCCCAGACCAACCTCAAACGCCTCCTCGCCTACTCCTCCATCGGCCACACCGGCTACATCCTCGTCGGCGTCGCCACCTCCGCGCTCGCCTCCGACGGCGCCGGCCGCCTTCAGCCCGAATCCCTCACCGCCGTCGTGTTCTACGTCGCCGCCTACGCCGTCACCACCGTCGGCTCCTTCGGCATCATCTCCCTCCTCTCGCGCCCCGGCGCCGAACTCGAAGACGTCTCCCATTTCGCCGGCCTCGCCTCCCGCCGCCCCCTGGCCGCCGCCGCCATGACCCTCTTCATGGCCTCCCTCGCCGGCATCCCCCCCACCGCCGGGTTCATCGGGAAGTTTCTGATCTTCAAGGAAGCGGTCTCCAGCCCCGAGACCCTCTGGCTCGCCCTGATCGGCATTGCGACCTCGATGCTGTCCGCGTACTACTACCTGAAGATCGTCGTGGCGATGTACATGCGCGCGCCGGAAAAGGGCGAAGAATTCGGCCTGACCTCCGAGCGCTGGGGCGCGGGATTCGCCCTTGCGCTCTCCGCCGCGGGCACCGTGCTGCTGGGAGTCGTCCCCATGCGGCTCATCGAGTGGAGCGCCGCGGCGATCAGGGAGCTGGGGCATTTGCTATAGTCTGGCCTTGTGAGATCTTTCTGGCGGTTCTTCCTGGCGGCCCTCGTGTGCGGCTGCGCGCCGGACCCCCCGGCTCCGGCGCCGCCTCCACCCGTCGCCTGGCCCCCGGTCAAGGGGCAGCCGTTTCCTGATCTCCAACTCGTCGACCAGACGGGCGCCCGCGTGTCCCTGTCCTCCTTCAAGGGGAAGGTCCTCCTCGTCGAGCCGGTCGGAATGAACTGCGCCGGCTGCCAGGCTTTCTGCGGCGCGCATCGCCCGGGGATCGGGGCGTTCGAAGGCGTGACGCCCCAGCCCGGCCTGATGTCCGTCGACGAGTGCGTCGCCCGGCTCGGCCAGGGGGCGACCCTCGACGACCCCGATGTCGTGCACGTCCAGCTGCTTCTCTACAGCATGAACATGGACGCGCCGACGCCGGCGGACGCGAAACGATGGGCGGACCACTTCAAGATGGACAGGAACCGCAACCGGGTGGTTCTCGCCGGGGAACCGTGGCTGGTCAACTCGGCCAGCTACGAAATGATCCCCGGCTTCTTCCTCGTCGACCGCGCGTTCGTGGTCGTCTCCGACAGTACCGGCCATCACCCGAAGGACGACCTGTATCGCTTCCTGATTCCAGCACTGTCCAAACTGCTGCACGAGAAGCGCTGAATCGGTTGGGTTCTGATGGGAGGAGGCGGTATCAAAAGAAAGGACCCGGCGGCGAAGCCGGGTCCTGTTTAAATCTCTCTTCGGGCGGCTAGCTCTTTTCGTCCTCGTGTCCGTCTTCGTCGTGACCTTCGTCGCCCTTGTGTTCCTTCTTGTCCCCGCCCTCGCACTTTCCTTCCTTCTTCTCCCCGCATCCGCCTTCCTTCGGCTCGCACTTCCCATCCGGACCCGCGCCCAGGCCCGGGCCTTCCTTCTTCTCATCGCCGCCCGGCCGCTTCACGTCGACGCCTTCCTTCTTCCCTTCGCCCTTCCGGCGGATTTCGTCGCAGGCGTCCTTGCATTTCCGGCGGGCTTCCTCCTTGCACTTCTTGTGGCCGCCCTTTTCGCAGTCCTTGTGGCCCTCTTTCTTGCAGCGCTTGTAAGCTTCGCGCTGGCAGTCCGCGTGGCCTTCCTTCTCGCACTTGCGCCTGGCCTCCTCGAACTTCTTCTTCCACGCCAGTTCCTCAGCCTTGCGGCGGGCGGCTTCCTTCGCGTCGAGCTTCTCACCGCCGTCCGGCCTCTTCTCCTTGACCTCGGGTTTCTTGTCGCCGCCGTCTTCGGCGCGCGCGGTGGTGGCCAGGGCGAAGGTGGCGCCGATCAGAATTGCGAGCAGGCGTTTCATGCGTATCCTCGCGAAAAGGTTCCTGTTTCCCCCCGCTCGGAGACTTCCCGTGCGGCTGAGAAAAGGACGGCGGCCGGGGCCTGGCGTTACAGGAGGTTGCCGAAATCCACAAACCTTTATATCAAAAGCGGTTGGGCCACAACAAACCGGGCCCGGCGGATTCCGCCGGGCCCGGAAGGTGTCTCTCAGGCGGGAGCTAGCTGCCCTTCTTCCCTCCGCCCCTCTCGTCGTCGTCGTGCCCGTCATCGTCGTGGCCCGGATCGGCACCGTGGCCGCCCTTGCCCTTGCCGGGATTGTCTTCGTCATCGTGATCGTCGTTGTTCCCGTGGCCGCGGTTGCCTTTCGGCCCCTTGCCCCGGCCGCGGTCGCCGTCCGATCCGCCGTCGCGGTCGCCACCTTCGTGCGCGCCGCCGTCACGGTCGTCGCCATCGTGGTCGTGCCCGTCGCCGTCATGGTCGCCGCCGCACTTGTGCCCGCCTCTCCGGTCCTTCGGCGGCATCGGGGGCTTCGGCGGACGCGGATGATCCCCGCCAGCGCCATCCTTCGGCGGACGCGGATGCTCGCCGTCGCACTTCCCTTCCCCATCCTTGGGCGGCGGGGGCCGACGGCCCGGACCGCACTTGTCATCCTTCGGCGGCGGAGGCGGCTTGCGCCCCGGACCGCACTTGTCATCCTTCGGCGGCGGAGGCGGCTTGTGGCCCGGACCGCACTTGTCCTTGTCCTTGTGCTTCTCCTTGTCATGGTCCCCACCCGCATCCTTCGGCGGAGCCTTCTTGTCACGCGCCCCAGGCGGCGGCTTTCCAGGTCCCTTGCCAGGCTTCCCACCGTCCCCGCACGGCTTGCCATCCGCGGAAGCGATTCCCGCGGCGAGCACAGCGGCGGCGACGGCCATTCCCAGGATGCGGCTCATTTCGATCTCCCGAAGATTGTGGGCGATTCTCGCCCCCCGATTAAACCAACCCGGAGACCTGCAAAAAATTGTAAAAATCTCAGAAAATCGTCAAGAAATGCTCAAAGAGTAAAACGATCTCATTCCAGCGTTTTCAGCAGACGGGCCGCTTCCTCCGCCTCCGGCGTCCCGGGATGCCCGTCGATCACCTTCTGAAGCCACGTCCGCGCGTTCTCAGGCTTCTTGTTCTCGATCAGCATCCGCGCCCGCTCGATCCAGCCGCGGGCCTGCCGCCGCGCCTCCGCCTTCTTGACGATGTCCGGCCACTCCGCACTTCCCGTCAGCTCGTCGATCCGCGCCTGCGCCTTCCGCGCGCATTCCGTCCCCGCATGCCGCGCCACCACCTCGCGATATACCTCCACCGCCTCAGGCATGTCCCGTGCCTCCGTCTCCTGCGCCTTCTCGAACAGCGGCGTCGCCTTCGCCTCCAGCCGCCGCGCCTCCGCCTCCTTCTCCGCCTTCTCCACGTTCGTGTCGAGAATCAGCCCGAACGTCGCCACGAAGTAGATCCGCCGGATGTGGAATCCGCCCTCGTTCGCCTCGTATTTCTGCACGCCGACGCCGAGGAGGTTCACGTACTTATTGATGAAGGGCGCCCGGTGCCCCGGCTGCCGAGCCAGGCGTCCACGGCGGCCTGGGGGTTGTTGTCGTACGCGAGATCCTCGCCCACGAAAATCACCCCGTCCGGCCGCGCCTCATACTTCCGGTCAGGCAGCCCCCACGTCACGTTCTTCCACCCATACTTCACCTTCGCCCGCGCCGCCATGTCCCCCGCTTTCGGCGACAGGTGCGCGAAGTACCGGTTCTCGATCATGTCCGCACAGTGGTCGCGGCCGATCGCCGCCAGCCGCTCCTCCCACTGCAGTTCCGACAGGCCACGCCCTTTGCGGAACGCGTTGATCCGGTCGAAGACGTCCCGCTCGATCTCCCCCGCCGGCCGCCGGTCCCACTCGTAGTTCGGCTCGGGCTCCACTTCCTTCGGCACGCCCGCATAAATGTTGAAGATCGCCCCTACCGCCGGCCCCAGGTCCCCCTGCACCATGAACTCCACGTCGTACCGGCCTTTCCCCTTGTCGAACACCAGCCGCTGCGCGAACTTCCCGCCCGTGATCTCCGCGTCGTGCAGCTCCTTGGTCGTGCCGTCGGGAAGCGTGATCGCGCACCAGCCGTACTTCCACTTTCCCTGCGGCACGCCGCGGATGGTGAGCGCTGCGCCTTCCTCGATTTCGCGCGGGAAGTCCTCGATGCGGACGCGGTCTTTGTAGTACGTCTCTCCTGCCGGCGCGGGAAGCGCGGCGAGCGCGAGGAGGAAAAGGACGTTACAGGTCGCGATCTTTTTTGACATCAGGCCTTTCGTGACAGGGCGTGGCGGAAGATGGTCCACAGGATCTTATACCCAGCACGTACCGTGCCGGAAACGGTCCCCGTGATTTTCGAGACGCCGACGCGCCGGCGGTAGCTCACGGGGACCTCGCAGACGCGCAGCCCGTGCCGGAGCGCCCGGATCTGCATCTCCACCGTCCACCCGAAATTCCGGTCGCGCATGCCGAGTTTTTTCAGCGATTCGAACCGGATCGCGCGGAACGGGCCCAGGTCCGTGTAGCGGTGCCCGTAAATCAGCCTCATCAGGAAGCACGCGAGCGCGTTTCCGAACCGCGCCTGCGGCAGGAGCGCACCTGCCTCGCGCTCCCCCAGCGCGCGCGACCCGATCACCATGTCCGCCCGCCCGGCCTCGATCGGCTCCACCAGCCGCGGCAGCTCGTCGGGATGGTCGCTGAAATCCGCGTCCACGAAAACGACCACCTCGGGCTCACGAAGCGCCGCAATCCCCGCCAGGCACGCGCTTCCGTACCCGCGCCGCGGCTCCGACACAACCCGCGCGCCGCCCGCGACCGCGACCTCCGCCGTGCGATCCTTCGACCCGTTGTCCACGACCACGACGTCGTCGACTTTGGGAAGCGCCGCGAGCACGAGCGGCAGGCTTTTCTCCTCGTTCAGCGCAGGGATCACGACCGCGACCCTCATCGGCCGCGCTTCCAGCGCTCGAAGTCCGCCTTCGTGTCGACGTCGTACCACCCGGGCAGGAGCGAGATCTTGAGTCCTTTCGCGCGTTCGAGCGTCGCAGCCATGACGCCCGGGGTCGACCAGGGGATGTCGCGGAAGATTTCGGGAAGCGGCTCCCGCATGCCGACGAGCACGTATCCTCCATCCTCCGCGGGGCCGAGGACGAGGTCGTGCGTCTCGATGTCCGCGAACGCGCGTTCGAGGTGGGCATCGGGAAGGTCGGGCGCGTCCGTCCCGATGAGCACCGCCGGAGCCGCCCGCCGGAACGCGCGGAGCATGCGCTCGCCGAGGTCGCCCTCGCCCTGGTCGAGGAACGCGCTCCACCGCGGAAAGTACGCCGCGAGATCGTTGACCGACCCTTCCGGCGTGCCGAAGACCATGAGCCCGCGCAGTTCCCCCTGCGGGCACACCCGCGCGCACTGCGCCGACACGGCGCGCAGGCAATCGCGGTACGCCGCGAGCGCCGCTTCGGGGCCGATCTCCGCCGCGAGCCGCGTCTTCACTTTCCCCCGTTCGGGTCGACGCGCGAACACGCAGAGGGAGGCGGGCGTCATGGGCCGACAGTATAGCGGCGGGGGGCGGAAGGACGGGGCGGAAGGGCGGAAGTGCAGGGCGGAAGGGCGACAGGGCGCAAGGGCGGAAGGGAAGACCTGCGAATCGAATGACTCACACCGGTCCGGGTCGCCCTGAGCCAGGAGGAAGGCACTGTCCTGCACTCCGCCCTTCCGCCCTCCAGCCCTTCCGCCCTGCCCTTAGCCCTCTCGCCCTCCGGTCCACCGCTCGCATATAATCAACTCCGATCTCCAATCGAGGCTCAGCCCATGTCCTCCAGTTCCTCCGGCGCCAGCCGCATCCGCTGGTTCCTGTTCGGCGTGATCGCCGCCGCCGTCGCGGGCGCGTTCCTCGTCCCGGTGCGCGACTGCAAGAGCTGCATCGGCACGGGCGGCCTGAAGATCGGGACGGCCGTGGATCTCTCGTGCAAGAAGTGTGGCGGCGACGGCAAGCAGACCGTCTTCGACATCGTGAGGGCAGCGATCAAGGGCAATTAGGCAGGAGGCGGGATTGCGGGAAGGAAGTCAGCGACTCCCCTTACCGCCGGGATACCCGGCAGGCTGGCCCATCGTTTCCCCCGCAACCCGCACGAAACTGCGTTGGGCGCTGGCGCTAGCCGTCGTCGCGCTGGCGCGTCTATGGCCGCCCACACCGGACCAAGCTGTTCCGATGGAGATTTGCGAGATCCGCACTCCACAGTTCCTTCCACCTAGAGCCAGCGCTGGAATGGACACTCTGGAAACTCACGAGCCGACCTTAGCGCGAAACGAGTAACGAGGAACGAAGCACGCGCCGCGCATCCGGCGCCGCCCTACTTCCCCTGCGCGGTGACATATTCCAGCAGCGTCCTGACCGCGAACCCCACCCCTCCCGGCGGGCAGAACGGCAGCCCCTTCTCCGAAAACGCCGGCCCCGCGATGTCGAGATGGGCCCACGGCTGCTCTCCCGCCCACTCCTGCAGGAACAGCGCCCCCTGGATCGCGCCGCCCCAGCGGCCGCCGCTGTTCTTGATGTCGGCGATCTCGGATTTCAGCAGTTCGCGGTACTCGGGCACGATCGGCATCCGCCAGAACCTCTCGCCCGCGCGCTTCGAGGCCGCCTCGATCCCGGCCGCGAGGTTGTCGTCGTTCGAGAAGAGGCCCGCCACCTGGTCGCCCAGCGCCACGACGCACGCGCCGGTCAGCGTCGCCAGGTCGAGGATCTCGTCGGGCTTGTCCTCGCGCGCGATCGTGAGCGCGTCGGCGAGCACCACGCGCCCCTCGGCGTCCGTGTTGTTCACCTCGATCGTGCGTCCGCTCGCGGTGCGCAGCACGTCGCCGGTCTTGACTGCGCTGCCGCCCGTCATGTTCTCGGCCGCAGGGATGTAGCCGTAGACCGTGCACTCCGGCTTGAGCTCGGAAATCACGCTGAACATCCCCAGCACCGCCGCCGCCCCGGACATGTCGCACTTCATCGTCCCCATCCCGTCCGCAGGCTTGATGCACAGGCCGCCCGAGTCGAACGTGATTCCCTTGCCGCAGACCGCGATCTTCTTCGCCCCTTTCTTCCCCTCCCATTTCAGCATGATGAACTGGTAGGGCTCGTCGCTTCCCTTCCCGATCCCGATCAGCCCGCCCATCGCCTTCTTCTCGATTTCCTTCGGGCCCCAGACGGTCACCTTGACGTTGGCCCCCGCGAGCTTGCGCGCCGTTTCCGCCAGGTGTCGCGGCGCGCAGTCGCCGGCGGGCGTATTCACGAGGTCGCGCGCCAGGATCGTGCCGCGCGCGTAGATCTCCGCCGTCTTGAGCGCCCGGTCCGGCGCCCCCAGCACCTCCACCCCGTCGAACGCGCGCGCATGCTCCTTTGACTGCCGGTACTTGTCGAACTCGTACGAGCCCAGGAGGATTCCCAGCGCCACCGACTGCGCGTTGCGCTCCTCGCCAAGTTTGCCGGGGGCGGGAAGCGTGCACACGACGCGGGTCGCGCCGATTTCCTTCGCCTTCTTCGCGGCCGCGCCCGCCGAGCGGATCGTGATGTCCACGTCGCGTGCCGCGGCCCTGCCGAGACCCGCGACCAGGACCCGTTCCGCGTGGGAGTCGCCGGCGTGCCACACGAACGTCTGCCCGACGCGGCCGCGGAAGTTTTCTTTTTCAAGCGCGGCGGCGAGGCGGCGCGAGGCGTCGCCGGAGAGGGAGTCCCATTTATGGAGGGGGCGGGCGTCCTTGGAAGCGGGTTCTTCGGCGAAGACGATGAGGACGTCGGTGCGGTCGAGTTTGCGGGCGGAGGTGAGTCGGATCATGCAGGTCTCCTGCGAATGGGGGTGAGGTCGGCGGGATATTACTGGGATGGGTTGCGGGCTGTCCAGAATCCGGCGCAATGATGCGCGCCGGATGCAGGATTCGCTGCGATGTAACTATTTATCGCATATATGCTTACGTAGAGATAATTCAGCCCAAGCAGCCTCGTTTCCTCCCGGGCTTCCTTCCGGTCTGCACCGGCCCGGTCGGCCTTCCCCAAGGGGAACCCGGGGATTGAGCGCAGGTGAAGCAACTTGCGTCTCACCCTGTCTTGCAGGAGAATATGAAACCGTCGAGATGAAAAAGACACGCCAACTTTTTACCGTCACGGATGGCCGCTTGGTTCTCGAATTGGAACCCGCTGAGGAGGGCGGCTACGTCGTCACATCTCCCATCAATCCCGAGTTGATTACGGAAGCAGAATCCGTTGAAGAGGCATTCGAAATGGCGCGGGACGCGTTGCAGGCGCTCGCCCAGTCGCGGGCCAAGCTGATACGATCAAGACAAAAACCTGGTCGCGGCGGTCGCGCCCGGGTTTGAAGAAGCGCGACTTGGAGCGTCATCTCCGGCAGCACTGTTGCCGACTGCACCATCAGGGTGGCCATCACGAGATCTGGGTGAACATCCTGTCCGATGCGCAGGCTCCCGTACCCAGGCATCGCTCGATCAAGCGGCGAACGGTTGTGAGCATTTGCCTGCAACTCGGTGTGCCTTCTCCCTGGTAACCGATGGCCCTGGCCCGAGGCTCGATCGCGCTCCGCCGATCCCCTCCCCCCGCGCGAAACGAGAAACGAAGAACGAGAAACGAGGAACCCCCTTCCCTCACACCCTCCTCAGTCGAAGCGAATTCATGACGACCGACACGCTCGAGAACGCCATGGCGAGCGCCGCGAGCATCGGGTTCATGAGCCCGAACGCCGCGAGCGGGATCATCGCGGCGTTGTAGCCGAAGGCCCAGAACAGGTTCTGGCGGATCGTCCGAAGCGTCCGCGCGGAGAGCTCGATGGCGGCCGCGACGCCGCGGACGTCGCCGCGCACGAGCGTGATCTGGCCGGCCTCGGCGGCGATGTCGGTGCCCGTGCCCATGGCGATGCCGACGTCGGCGGTGGCGAGGGCGGGGGCGTCGTTGATGCCGTCCCCGACCATGGCGACGGGGCCCGAGGCCTGAAGCTCGCGCACCCTGTCGGCCTTTTCCTTCGGGAGCACCTGCGCGAAGACGCGCGTGATCCCCGCCTCCTGCGCGATCGCGTTCGCCGTCGCCGCGTTGTCGCCCGTGAGCATCGCGACCGCGAGACCGCGGCGCCCCAGCAGCTCGACCGCTTCGCGCGCCGTCGGCTTGAGCGGATCGGCGACCGCGAATGCGCCCGCGAGTTTCTCGTCGATCGCGGCGAGCACGACCGTCCGGCCCGCGGCGCGGTGCCGGTCGGCGAACGCGCGAGCGGGCGCGACGTCGATGCCGCGGCCGGTGAGGAAGGGTTCGTTCGCGAGAAGCGCCGTCCGCCCCCCCGCGGTGCCCTCGACGCCGCTTCCGGAGTAGGCGAAGAAGTCGTCGGGTTCGGGGAAGGGGCTTCCCTTGTCCTCGACGAACTTCCGGATCGCGGCGCCGAGCGGGTGCTCGCTTCGTTTCTCGGCCATGGCGGAGAGCGGGAGGAGATCGGGGTGGAGGGAGAGGACGTCGACGACGGCGGCGCGGCCCTCGGTGAGGGTGCCGGTCTTGTCGAAGACGACGGTACGGAGCTTGTGAGCGACTTCCAGGGCTTCGCCGCCCTTGATGAGGATGCCGCGTTCCGCGCCGCGGCCGATGCCGGCCATGACGGCGGTGGGGGTGGCGAGGCCGAGGGCGCAGGGGCAGGCGATGACGAGGACCGCGACGGCGGGGAGGAATCCGGCGGAGACGTCGCCGCGCGCGAGCCACCAGCCGGCAAAGGTCGCGGTGGCGATGAGGAGCACGATGGGGACGAAGACGCCCGCGACGCGGTCGGCCAGGCGTTCGACGGGGGCCTTCTTCGACTGCGCCTCGTCGACGAGGCGGACGATCTGGGCCAGAAGTGTTTCGCTGCCGACGCGCGTGGCGCGGAACAGAAGCGAGCCCGCGCCGTTGACGGTGCCGCCGGTGACGGGGTCGCCGGCGCGGCGCGTGACGGGGATCGGCTCGCCGGTGACCATGGACTCGTCGACAGGCGAGGCGCCGTCGTCGACGACACCGTCGACCGGAATCTTTTCGCCGGGTCGGACGCGAACGCGGTCGCCGGCCTTCACGTTCTCGACGGGAACTTCGGTTTCCGCGCCATCGACCACGACCCTGGCGGTGCGCGGCCGGAGCGCGACGAGCTTCCGGATGGCGTCGCCCGCGCGGCGGCGCGCCCGGGCCTCGAGCGTCCGGCCCAGCAGGATCAGCGCGATGATCGTCGCCGAGGTTTCGAAGTAATACCCGTGCCCCGAGCCCATCACCGCGGCGACCGACACGGCGTACGCGGCGGAGGTGCCCACGGCCACGAGCGTGTTCATGTCGGCCGCGAAATGACGCAGCACGGCAAAGGTCCCGCGATAGAACGGCCAGCCGCAGAGAAACTGAACCGGCGTGGCGATCGCGAGGAGGATCCAGCGAAGCGGCGGGTCGGCGACGAGGTGCCGGCCGTGACCGAGCAGCATTTCATCCATCGAAAGCGCCATCAGCGCCGCCGCCCCGGCCGCCGCCGCCGGCAACCGCCAGGCGCCCCCCTCCGGCTTCGTTTCCGACGCGATCCCTTCCTCGATTTCCGCCCCGTACCCCCCCGCGCGCGCGGCCGCGATCAGCGCCGCGCCGTCGATGCCGCCGACGGCCTCGACGGCGGCCTTTTCGGAAGCGAGGTTCACGTCGGCGCGGAGGACGCCCTTGACGGCGCGCAGGGCGGACTCGACGCGGCCGACGCAGCTGGCGCAGTGCATGCCGGCGATCCGGAGGGTGAGTCGGCGCGTCCCGGCGCGGTATCCGAGCTTTTCGATGGCGGTGACGAGCGCAGGCGCGGTCGTTTTTCCGGGCTCGAAATCCACCGTCGCTTTCTCCGAGGCGAGGTTGACCGACACGTCGGCCACCCCCGGCTCCGCCTTGAGGCCCGTGGTGATCCGGGCCACGCAAGAGGCGCAGGACATGCCCTGGATGGGGATCTCGACGCGCTCGGTCATGGCGGCCATGGTATCCAGACTGGCGGAATTCTGCCCCTTCAACGGACCGGCACGACCCGCGCTTCCCGAAACTTACGTCGCGCGTCCGAAATGCTGTTGAGAGCGGGGGTTTCGTCGAATTACGGCATGTACCCTGGGGGTGGCTCCGGCCCCGGTTATTCTCAGAATCCTTCGCCCCCCAATGACTTGCGAAAAGTCAGCACTGGCGGGGCTTCCGGAATGCGCTTGACTTACGCTCACCCTCGCCGTATGGTCAGAGTATCCACATAACTCTTTTCTGACCTAAACCTTACAGAGAGCGGGAGAGCAAGCCATGGAGGGGACACCCGTGACGAAGAAGGACATCGTCAAAACCCTCGCGGAAAGATTCGGCCTCTCCCAAGTGGACGCCAAGAAGGTCGTCCAGGGGACCTTCGACGCCATCGTCGAAACGCTCGTCGGCAACGGCCGCATCGAACTCCGGAATTTCGGCGTCTTCGAAGTCAAAGTCCGCAAGCCCCGGAAAGCCAGGAATCCCAGGACGGGGGAAGAGGTCTTCGTGGCGGAAAAGCGGGTCGTGACCTTCAAGCCCGGGCGGCTGATGGAAGAGAAGATCAAATAGGGAGTGGCTACTCCCCGACGCCGCAGCTGTAGATTCTCCTGACAAACATGGGCCGGTCCTTGGGCAACCCGGCCGCCCGCGCTTCCTTCAGCCGCTCGATCAACGGCAACCCGGACCCTGCTTCGATTACCGTCCCGGAAAACCGCAGCACGCCGTACTTCTGGAGGACAAGCATCGCCCGCAGGACCTCCCGCGCGTCCGACTCGCTTGCAATCTCCTTCAGCGATTTCCGCCCGTCGCAAAGACGCAGCGTCGCGACGGCGGTGGCGTCGCAATCGACGAGTCGATAGAAATGCGAGTCCGCGTTTTCGACCTTGAACATGAGTTCGCCGTCTCGCGGCGTAACGCCACGGCCTCCGCCCGCAATCTTGCGGGCGTCCTTCCCGACTTCCGACTCGCTCTGCGACCACTCCACGCGCCCCCAGTCTCCGAGCCACGCTTCTTCGCCAGGCAGGCTCATTTCCACCGGGACCGGGAGAGCCGGGTCCGACTGGAGGACCGGGTATCGTCCCTCGAACCATCGTGCGATCGTGACCGACTGGCGGGTCCAGTACACCTCCAGCAGCGCGTCCGCGCGCACGCTCTCCAGGCAACCGATGAGGCCGTCGTTGAGGACCGTGGTGACGCGCGCCGCGATTTCCGCATCCGGGTTCTTTGCGCCCTCCGCGAGCAGGTCTTTTCTCTCCGGTCCGACCTCCATCAGCCGGGCCTGAGCGCGATCCCGGATCGCGGGGTCTTCGGCGCCAAGATCGAGAATCCACTGCCGGATGTCCTCGGGTCCCGGCGCGGCGGCTTCCTCTGCAAACAAGGCGGTCCCCAGGAAGCCGGCGAGGACGAGGGCTCGAGCGACGGTCCTAGCCGGGAGACAGCCCAAGCGCCACCTCGATCGTATGAATCCCTGGTTTCGCCCGCGCGAGCCACGCAGCCGCCCGCACGGCGCCGCGCGCGAACGTGTCGCGCGTGCTCGCGCGGTGCGTGATCTCGATGCGCTCGCCGAGGCCGGCGAACCAGACCGTGTGCTCGCCGACGACGTCCCCCGCGCGCACCGCGTGCATTCCGATCTCCGTCGGCGTCCGAGCGCCCACGTCGCCCCGCCTGCCGTCTCGCCGCTCCTTCTCAAAATCCCGGCCGAGCGCCCCCGCGACGCGCTGCGCGAGCGTCAGCGCCGTCCCCGACGGCGCGTCCTTCTTCAACCGATGGTGCGCCTCCACGATCTCCACGTCGTACGCGTCCCCCAGCACCTTCGCCGCCTCCGCCGCAAGCCGGAACATGAGATTTGCGCCCAGCGAAACGTTCGACGTCACACACACCGGAATCCGCTTCCCCGCCCCTTCGATCGCCTTGCGCGACTCGGGCTTGAGCGCCGTCGTGCCCACCAGAAGCGCCGTCCCGAGCTTCGCGCACTCCGCCGCGCGCGCCTCCGCGGCCTCGGCGCTCGAGAAGTCGATCAGCACGTCCGCCTTCCGCGTCAGCCCCGTTTCGAGCTTCACGCCCACCGGCCGCCCGCCCAGCGCCTCCCCCACGTCCCGCCCGATCGCCGGATGCCCCGCGCGCTCGATCGCCGACACGAGACGCATCCCGCCCTCCCCCGCGAGCACCGCGAGGATCCGCTCCCCCATCTTCCCGCACGCCCCCGAAACCGCCACGCCGATGACCGGGGAGGCGGCCGCCTTACTCGCCTTTCCGCTCGCCACTCTTCACCTTCTTCCCCACCCCCCCCTCCACCACTTCCAGCCGCTTCAGTATCTCGTCCACGTTCACGTACTTCCCCACGAGATCCACGATGTAATTGATCTTCTGCGCGTCCCACGGAGAAATCTTCACCACCAGGTTCTGTACCCGGCTCGCCGTCGTGTACGAGTCGCTCTTCACCACCATCACCGGCACCGTCGTCCGCCGGATGATCTCGAGGATGTTCTTGCGCGGGTACAGATCGCCGGTGAGGACGAGGCCGGCGAGGGAGAAGCGGTTTTTCTGGTCGACGAGGGTCATGGAGAGGGCGGCGAGGATCATGTCCTCGCGGTCGCCGGGAGTGATGAGGAGGGTGGAGCCCGAGAACTTGTCCATGGCGTTGTGGGGCGTCATGGCACCGATCATCACGTGGCCGATGCGCGTGTTGAGGGCGGACTCGCCGTTCAGGAGATCGCCGCGGAGATCCTCGAGGATCTGGAGGACGGTGGGCGTGTAGAGGTCCTTCTCGTAGGGGATGGCGCCCAGGAGCTGGACGCCGTTCTCCTCGAGGATCTTGCGGGCGACCTTGTCGACCTTCTCGGTCTCGTGCGGGAAGACCTTGTTGATGACGACGCCGACGAGCCCGACGCCCGCGGCCTCGAAGTACTTCTTGTTGAGCAGGATGTCGTCGATCGGTTGCCCGACCCCGCCGCTCGAAACCAGGAGCACCTTCGCGTTGAGCAGCCTCGCCATGTCGCAGTTCGACACGCCCCAGGCGCTTCCCACTGCCGCGTGCCCGGTCCCCTCGATGACGACGAATTCCTTGTCTTCGGCGACGCGGTCGTAGGCCTTGCGGACGCGGTCGACGAGTCCCTGCCGCGCGAGCGCGCCCGAAAACGTCTCGGGGAATCCCGGCTTGAGCGTCACGGGGTTCATGTCCTCGATATTGCAGTGCACACGGCAGGCGCGTTCGATGAGAAGGGTATCCTCGTCGATGGAGCGCTTGTTGCCGGCGTCGAGGTCGGCCTGGCCGACGGGCTTGATGAAGCCGATCCGCTTGCCCTTCTTGACGAAGGCAGCCGTCAGGCCGAGGGTGATGGCGGTTTTTCCCTCGTTGGGCCGCGTGGCGGTGATGAAAATGTTCCGGGACATGGCGCCTCCTCTTGTGGGGGGGGCAAAGGTAGCAAAGGGGTGTTGGCGATGCAACAGACGGGCTGGGCCTCTGCACCGTTCCTCGTTTCTCGTTCCTCGTTTCTCGTTCCGGCGGGGCGGCGCCCGGCGGCACAACGAACCTCGGGATCCCGGGACGTGTTAACATCTTGCGGCTGCGCGGGAGCCTGACTAGACTCTCCGCGCCGCGACGCTGGGTTAGCTCAATTGGCAGAGCTCCTGTTTTGTAAACAGGGGGTTGCGGGTTCAAGTCCCGCACCCAGCTTCAATTCGCGGAGGAAGAGTCGGAGGAGGCTGCGTCGGGCGGCGGCGGTTGCTGGAAGCGACGGCGGCGCGATATCGGCGCCGCCCGACTCCGCCTCCCCACGACTCTTCCTCCGCGAATTGAAGGTCCTCGACCGTTTTGAAAACAGAGCCGTTCTGGAATTGAAGAGCGGGTTGTGGGAATCGCGCAGGGTCGAGCGGCCGGGGCGAAGCGGTGCGAAGCACCGCGAGGTCCGGCCGCCGACCCGGAGCGATTCACGCAACCCGCTCTTCAAATCCAGGGCAGATACCCAAGTGGCTAAAGGGGCCAGACTGTAAATCTGGTGGCTATGCCTTCGGGGGTTCGAATCCCTCTCTGCCCATCGCCTGAAGAACGGAGGGCGCGGGCCTTCTCAGCCCGGGACCGGACCGCCCGCGGCTCCGCCGCGGTCGCCCCGGCCCTCGGGCTTCGGCGGCCCACGTCTTCCCTGTTACCGGCGATCCATTGACGGCGAAGTCGAGTGCTTTTCGCAGGGAGAAGGGCCTGCTCGACACGCTGTTCCGACTCAATTTAATCGAGGGGGTCGAGACCGGCGAGCGCCGGGGCGAGGGCGCCAGAGGCGCCCGAGGTCCGGTGCCGCCGGGCACGACCCCCTCGATTAAATTGATGCGGGTGTAGCTCAATTGGCAGAGCGCCAGCCTTCCAAGCTGGCCGTTGTGGGTTCGAGCCCCATCACCCGCTTGCGAATCGGGCTCCTCGGCTTCGGGGCGGTCGGACCTCGGGCCGCTTCGCGGCCCTCGCCCCGACCGCGCCCTTCGCTCGTCGCCCGATTCGCAAGCGGGCGCGTTAGTGGGTCTTCCGCATGAAAGAGGTATTCCCGCCGGTTCTCCGGAAACCGCGCAGGAACCTCCCCTGGTCGGCGCGGCTGAGGTCGAAGCGTCGTGCGAGGGGTTCGGCGAAGGCGGCGAGGCGGCCTTCGACGCCGGGGCGACGCGCGCCGGTGGCTTCGCCGAGGGGGCCGAGGCAGGTGAAGAGGGCGCGGCGGTCGTGGATGAAGACGGTGAGGGGGTCGGGGGGCCAGGGGCCGGGGACGTCGAGGCCGAGGCGTTCGAAATGGCCGAGCGAACGGCCGACGGATTCGAGGATGGAGCGCCATTCGAGGCGGCCGCGGTGGGAGCCCAGGGCGTCGGCGAGGTCGCGGCCGATCGGGGCGAAGGCGATCCAGCCGGGGCCGAAGGCGAGCGGCGGGAGGACGGGGAGGCCGGCGCGGAGGCAGGCGTTGGCGGCGCGCCAGATCGCGCCCTCGTCGCCGGGCGTGACGCGGGCGACGCGGATCCCGCCCGGCCCCTTCCCCAGCGGAGTCCCGTACACGTTCGCGGCAGCGCGGGCGAGATCCCGGGCCTGGTCGTCGTTCAGGCCGTCGCCGGTTTCGCGGCCGATCTTCTTGCGGTAGTAGCCGGTTTCCATGCGGCCGATGTTGCGCGATTCCTCGGTCGCGTTGCGCGCGCCGCGGGCGAGGTCGCGCAGGGTGACGCGGCGCTGTTCGTCAAGGACGGCCTCGGCGAGGCCGTTGCGGTCCATGGGCGGCGAGCCTTCGGCGTAGCCGGCGAGAAACCGCATGCGGTCGGTGAGGGAGGCGCCGTCGAAACGGTTCATCTTGGCGAGCAGCCAGATGCGGCGCGGGAGGTCGAGGGGGGGGCCGAGGGAGGCCCGCTCGAAGTCGACGATGAAGAACGTGAGATTTCCGTCGGGGGAGACGCGGAACAGGACGTTGTTGGGATCGAAGTCGTCCTGGTCGAGCCCGGCGTCATGGATGCGGCGCGCGAAACGGCCGTAGGCGCGAATGACCCGCTTCCGGGGTTCGCCGGTGGAGGGAATGTCGTTGCGGCGGTGGCGGAGGTACTTGTCGACGGGAACGAGGTCGGGGTATTCGACGAAGGCGACCCAGGAGTCCTGGCCGCGTTCGCCGAAAAGAGTCGGCGGGATGGTGGGGATGCCGCGCTCGACCGCCTTCGTGACGAGCTCGCACTCCTCAAACGCGGGCGATCCGCGCCAGAAGTTCTTGAGCGAGTCGAGGAACGACCGGCCGCGGTAGTGCTTCACCAGGTAGCTGCGATTCCCGGCGCGGATCCGCAGGAGGCGCTTGATGCGGACCTCTTTCAGCACGTCGCCGGCGCCGTCGAGGACGCGCTGGAGGAACAGGGGGGAAGCGGCGTCGGGGTCGTCGCGGCGGACGGACCAGGCGGCGCCTCCGATGTCGACCGAGATCCAGTCTTTCATGGGCGGGCTCCGGCGAGGGTTCCCGGGGCCCGCAGGGGGCGCGCGGGAGGAAGATCCGGCGGACGGAGTCCGATGGAATCGGGGCAGCCCATGAGCTGCCAGCCGAAGAGGCCGGCGTGGATGGCGGCGCGGCGTCGGACGGCGCCGGAGAGGCCGAGCGTGAGGATCAGGGCGAGCGACGTGCCGAGCGCGTTGAGGAAGGACTTGGCGAAGCGGGCGGCGTGCAGGAGGGCCCAGGCGGCGGGGCCGCGGTTCTTGCGGAAGTAAAGGAAGAGAGAGCGCAGGTACTCGATGCGGGCGAGGACGGGTCGGACGGCCTTCGACTTGCCCTGCCGGTGGAAGACCCGCGCCGCGGGGACGTGGACCACGCGGAGGCCGGCGCGCCGCATGCGGAGGCACCAGTCGGTTTCCTCGAGGAAGACGAAGTAGGCCTCATCGAGGGGTCCGAGGCGGTCGACGGTTTCCTTCCGCACGGCGAGGCAGGCGCCGATCACGCTCTCGACGTCGGTGACGGCGTCGAGCGCGCGGGACTTGTCGGGAAACCGGCCGGGAAACAGGGCGCGCACGAGCCACTTGTTGAGGCACTCGGTGGCGAGCGTCGGGAAGTTGTCGAAGGAGTGCTGCCGGCGGCCGTCCGCGTCGAGCAGCTGGGCGCCGGCGATGCCGATGCCGGGGTCCGCTTCCATCGCCCTCAGGAGCTCCTCCAGGGCGCCATCCGAGAGCGTGGCGTCGGGATTGAGGAGGACCGCGACGGGCCGCGCGGCGCGGTCGAGCCCCTGATTGACGGCGCGCGCGAAGCCGCGGTTCGAGGCATTTTCGAGGAGCGTCGCCTCCGGGAACTTCGCGCGCACCATGGCCGCGGAGCCGTCGGCGCTGTCGTTGTCCACCACGATCGTCTCCGCTCCGGGCGCCCGGTCGCGAACGCTCGCGAGGCACGCCTCGAGGAGGTCGCGGGTGTTCCAGGACACGACGATCACGGAGCAGTCGGCGGGAGTCATGGGGCCGGCGCCCCCTCCAGCGCGCGCTGGTACGCCTCCAGCGTCTCGGAGGCCATGCGTTCGGCGGTGAACTGCTGCTCGACGACGAGCCGCGCGGCATGCCCGATGCGCCGCGCCTTCGCGCGGTCCCGGAGAAGCTTGAGCGCCGCTTCGCAGAATGCCGGCGCGTCGCCTTTCGGCCGCAGGAGTCCCGTTTCGTCCTCCTTGATCACGTAATAGATCCCGCCGACCGAGCTGGCGATCACCGGCTTGCCGCACGCCATCGCCTCGAGCACCGTGTTGCCCAGGCCGATCTGCTGGAACGGCATGAGGAAGACGTCGACCTTGGAGATGATGTTGTAGTAGTCCTCGACGTCGGGGAGGAAGGTCACGTTCTTCTGGATGCCCGTCTCCGCCGTCTTCTTGCGCAGGCGGTCCTCGTCGGTCCCCTCCCCCACCACGAGGAACTGCGCGTCCGGCACCACCGCGAGAATCAGTTTCGCCGCGTCGAGGAACACCTCGTGCCCGCGCGCCGCCTCGAGCGGCCCCAGGATCCCGAACACCGGAGCCCCGTCGCCCGGAAACGGCGGCGCCTCCTTCAGCCGCTTCACGTCGACCCCCGGCATCACCACCCGGATGAGGTCCTTCTTCACGCGCGTCTCGTTGACGAGGCTCTCGCGCACGGACTCGCTGGCGACCAGGATGCCCCGGAGCCATTTCGCTGACGTCGTGAGGGCGCCTTCGATGGGCGAGTGGACGCTGAGGAAGTACGGCACGCCGGCGGCCTTGGCGACGTTCGCGGCGACGGCGGCGGCTGAGGGATTCATGGCGTGAAGAACCGCCGGCAGGCGCTCCCGGGCGCGGCGGGCGAGGCGGCGGGTCAGGAAGAGGTCCGAGGCGTCGCCGAGGCCCGGGAAGACGACGGTCGTCACGCCCGCGCGTTCGAACTGGGAGAGCATGCGGCCGCCGCCGCAGAAAAGGCGGACGCTCTGGCCGCGCGCGGCGAGCTGCGTGGCGAGGTTGAGCGTGTAGATGGTGGAGCCGCGGAGTTCGAGACCGCGGCCGATGAGGAGGATCTCCATCAGGGCGCCTCCGTCGCGGCGTACGCGCGCGAGAGCGTCTTGACCGCGCCGAACTCCTCGACGGCCGCGAGAGAGAAGGAGCGGAAGAACACGTTGAACGGCGTCGCAAGGAGGTTGATCGCCAGCGCGTAGGCGAGGAAGACGACGAGCCCCAGCGGGATCAGAACCGCGAGCACGACCGGGGAGGTCCACCCCAGCCCGCCGCCCTTCGTGAGCCCCATGCCGACCAGGACGAACAGGCCGACGAAAAGCCCGAAGACGCCGCCGATGACGCAGCCGGCCATTCCCATGACGCTGGCGGCGATCATGGCCGTGGCCATCTTGAGGAGCCAGAAGAGGAGGAAGTAGACGGGATTGGAGAAGACGAGGCGCGCCGACTCGCGGAGGCCCGCCGCGACGGAGGGTTGCTCGCGGTACATCGCGAGCGGGAGACCGACGTCTTCGACGAGAA
Source organism: Planctomycetota bacterium (assembly GCA_016190145.1). Classification (GTDB taxonomy): domain Bacteria; phylum Planctomycetota; class MHYJ01; order WSZJ01; family WSZJ01; genus WSZJ01. Next base: position 101,663 of record JACPRD010000214.1, read on the forward strand.
TCGTCAGGAGGACCGCCGCCGCCAGGAATGCCAGCACCCCGGGCACGAGCCAGAAGAGGATTTCGAACGGGAATTGAAATCCGCCGGGCGCCGCGATGGCGCGCGTCACGGCGAAATACGTCGGCACGCCGAGCGCGACGAGCCACCCCGCCGCGAGCAGACGCACTCCGAGCCGGACGAAAAACCAGCGCAGGCCGATGCCGCTCAACCGCTTCCACGGCTCACGGATGCGCGCGTGGTTGCCGCACATGTTGTCGACGAAGACGGGTTCGAAGCGCGCCGTGAGGTAGGTGGCGAGAAGGAAAAGGAACCCGACGGACAGTCCGACCGGAAGGTAGAGGCCCTTCACCGCCTCAGGGTTTGCCTTGACCCACTTGTAGCCCTCCTCGAAGACCTGTCCGGGCATGTTGAGGTTTCCGCCGATGCCGTTGACGAACACGGCGACGATCGCGAGTTTCACCCACTTCCAGAATCTGAAGGGTTCGAACAGCATCCACTTGGTGTGGGCGACGGCCCTGCGGAGGGCGGACATGACGCTGGGGTTCATCGGGGGGCCGCCGAAAATCCGTCCGGCTCCGCGAGGATTCGTTCCGTCGGGGAGGAGCCGGCGATGGCGCGGTTATTCCTTCTTATCTTTCGCCGCAGCCTCAGGTTGCGACGGGGCATCCTTCTTTTCCCCCTCCGCCTCCGTGTCGCCACGCGCCCCTTCCGACATCCCCTTCTTGAACTCGTTGATGCTCTTGCCCACGCTCCTCGCGAGCGCGGGAATCTTCGCGGCTCCGAAGAGCAGCACGAACAGCCCCATGATCACGATGAGTTCGGTGGAGCCCAGCCCGGCGATCGCAAGCATGAAATGAGCGTACCCGAAGCGTCGTTTTGGGGCGAGGAATTTCGCAGCCGGCCGGACCTCCCCGCCCCGGAGGCGTCGTGATATGCTGAGATGCTCTGATGAAGCGGTTCCTCCTGGCGGCCCTTCTGCTCGCCGGCGCGACTCCCGCGCCCGCGCACGACCTCACGGATCCGACCGTGCGGGGGCACTCGACCTCGGTCGAGCTGCAGGTCTGGCACGACCGGCTGGTGCTGGACGTCTGGGTGCAGATGACGGACATCGCGGCGATCACGTGGCGGCGGGAGGCGGACGACAACGAGGACGGAACCGTGTCCGAGGACGAGGCGAAGATGAAGCTCGCGCTCGACCGGGCCATCTACGTGGAATGGGGCGCGCTGCTGGAGATCGCGTCGGCGGACGGGTCGCTGGGCGTGACGCCGCTGAAGCTGGAGCGGGAGTCGGTCGACCTCAAGAGCGACCCCAGGGTGGGCGACTCTCCGGTCAAGATGAACTGGTTCTTCGCAGTACCCGCCTGGACGCCGCGGCCCGGCGTGCGGCAGGAGGCGAAGCTCACGGTGGTCAACCCGTTCCAGTCGACGCTTCTCAAGGCGCGCGTCATCCACGAGGGAAACATCGTCGTCGAGCAGCCGACCGACGGTCTCTTCCCGTTTCCGAAGGTCATGGCCGGAATCGAGGCGCCGACCGGCAAGAACAGTCCGGTGCTGCCCATGGTCCTGCAGGTCCCCGCGAAATTCGAGGGACCTGGGAAGTTCTGGACCACGGACGGCCAGTGGGTCGACATGACCACGGGGCGCGTCAGCCCGCGCAAGCCGCCGGAGGGTTGGTTCGAGAAGGCGAACGCGCTCTACGAGGAACGGATCCGGGCGTTCCTGCGGAGCGACCAGGCGCCGCCGATCGGCGTGAGCCTCGCGATCTGCCTGATCGCGCTTCTCTACGGAGCGGCGCACGCCGTCGGGCCGGGGCACGGCAAGACGCTGGTCGCGGCGTACCTCGTCGGCTCGCATGGGCGGATCGGCCACGCGTTCCTGCTCGGCCTCGTGGTGACGATCTCCCACGTCGGCGTGATCGTCGTCGTGGGGCTCGCGCTGTGGTTCTTCAGGATCAACGACGAGGTTGTGAAGCGGTGGATTTCGCTCGTGAGCGGGCTGACGATCGTCGCGATGGGGGTGTGGCTGTTCTACTCGCGGTGGCGTTACGGGCTGGCGCACGTGCACGGGCCGGGGGGGCACACGCACCTGCCGGGCGGACACGATCACGACCACGGGCACACCCACGACCACGATCACGCCCATTCCCACGACCACGATCACGCGCACAGCCACGATCACGGCCATTCGCACGACCACGCCCACCCGCACGCTCACCCCGCCGCGACCGCCGCCCGCCCGGAGACGCAGGACATCGAAGAACTCGCGCCGATCGACGCGCCGCGCATCACCCCCTGGGACCTCATCACCACCGGAATTCTCGGGGGCATGGTCCCCTGCCCCGCCGCGTTCGTCATCCTCCTCATGTCCCTCGCCGTCGGCAAGGTCGCTTGGGGCCTCGTTCTCATCTGCGCCTTTTCCCTGGGCCTCGGCGGCGTCCTCACCGCGATCGGCGTCATCCTCCTCGGCGCCAAGAAGTTCATGGCGGACCGGATGGAAGGAAGCGGTCCCTGGCTGCGCCGGCTGGCGATCGCCTCGAGCGCCTTCATTGTTCTTCTGGGGACGCTTCTGACGGTTCAGGCGATCCGGGATCTGGCGGGCTAAGCTCCGCCTCTTCGCCCATCCGCAGCCGGTCGGCGTCCTGCTCCGGCTCGTACGATTCGGGCGCCTCCTCACCCATCGCCAACCGGTCGGGATCGGGTTCCGGCTCGAGGGGCAGGGGGGGAAGCGGATCCGCGTCTGCCCAGGCGTCCCCGAAGACATTTGCGTAGGCGTAGTACCTCTCGAGGGAGAGCGTTCCGAGCGCGTTACGGACCACGGCGGAGGTACCGCCGGCGTCGCCGTCCCAGCCGCCGCGCGGCCGGACGCTGCGGGCGAGGGCGCGGTCGAGAGCGGCGACCCAGCGTTTGTCCACTTCTCCGCCCGGGCCGTCGTACCGGAAGGCGGCCAGCGACCCCAGGTAGGCGTCGGTAAAGGAGAGGTTCTCGGCGGAGGGAAGTGAGTGGGTGGAGGCGCGCATGAGGCGCCTCACGTCGTAGCGCGTGTGGCACCGGGCGAGGAGCATCCAGCCCAGCGCGTCGGCCGGCGAGCCGTTCGCTTCCATTCTGAGAGCGAACCAGTTCCGGGCGCGGATCCCGGCGATTTCCGGGACGTCGATTCCGCTTATCTGTGCGGAGACGAGGGCCATGGCGCCCCACGGGGCGACGGCGGGATCGCCCCAGGATCCGTCCTCGATCTGCCGGCGCACCAGGTCTTCCAGAGCCGCCTCGGCGCGGGGGCGGAACTCGCTCCTGCCGGTGAGGCCAAAGTGCTCCGAGAGGGCGAGGGCGGTCAGCGCCACGGACTGCGAATCCCCTGCAGGGCGATCCGCCAGCCACCGGAGTCCCCGCCCGACGACCGGGCCGATCTCCGTGGAGTCCCAGGTCTCGCGGGTCATGTCCGTGTAGCCGGCGCCGAGGAAGGCCAGCAGAGCGAGCGCGGTGGCGGTTTCGGGCGTCCAGACCCCGCCGTCGACGACCTCGGCCACCATTCCCCACGATCCGTCGGCGTTCGCGTGGCGGGCCAGCCACACCAGCGTTTCGCTCACGGCGCTGAGGGGCGCCCGGGCGGGGGCGGATTTCGGGACGGCCGCATTCCGGCGGATCTGCCTCCGCCCTCCGGGCTCCGGGACCGGCGCTTCCGCTCCCTCCGCCCCCTCGCGGCCGGTCGCATGGGAAGTCCCGGGATCCGCGGCCGGTGACGCCTGCTGCGCGGCCGTTTCCGACCGCTTCCGCTCGGTCCGCTGCTTCAGGGGAACGCCCGCCAGCGCGGCGAGCAGGAGGAGGATCGTCAGGCAGGCGAGGGTGCGGCGCACGGGCATGCAAACGCGGGCGCGCGCCCCGGGATCAAGAAAATCGGCCCGCCTGTTGGGGGGCCGACGTGTCGCCATCCGGACCTGACCTACACCGCGACCGCCCGCTTCGAGAGCGTCAGGATGTTCCCGCCCCGCGGATGCGCCTTGAGATCGAAGACGTCCATCGACTGGCGCGTCAGGCTGAACACCGGCTTGCCGTTGCCGTCCGTCGTCTCCGGGTCGATCTTCTTGCCGTAGTCGCTGAACTTGATCGAGACCTCGTTGTCGCTGGCGACCATCAGGACCTGGTAAGTGCACTGCTCGTTGGAGGAGTAGGCCTTCTCGATGATCGTGCCGGCGCTCTCGCGGACGCTCTGCTCCATCGAGCGCATCATGTCGGGGGTGAACCCCGCGCGCTTGGCGAGCAGGCCCGCCATCGTCACGAGCCCCTCGGTGCACTCGTGCGAGCAGGTCAGCGTCATCTGGATCGGCGTCAGGCGGCGCCGGGGCAGGAAGTTCGCCTTGCCGTCGCGGGTGTAGGTGAAGATGCCGCTGCACCGCGGACACTTGTAGTTCCCGGGCTCGGGCACGAGGAGGGTGGCCTTGCACGAGGCGCATTCGAGCTGCTGCCCCACGACTTCGGCGGTTTCGCCCGCAGGAATCGGCGCGAACGTCCCCGTCGTCCCCGCGGCGGGCGCGAGGCGCGCGGGCGCCGGCTGCGCCGGCGGGGCGCCGACCGACACGGGCTGCGGCGCGTGCTCCGCGGGCGCCGCCACCTTCGTTCCAGGGCCCGCCATCGAGTTCAGCGCGTCGTTGCGGTTGCCGAAAATCTTGAAGAACGCGTTCAGCCCCAGCATGTCGAACACGACCTTCACCTTCGGATGCAGCTTCACCAGCGCGATCCCGCCACCCTTCGGATCCAGGGAGTCCGCCAGGTTCACCAGGAACCCCAGCCCCGTCGAGTTGACGTACTTGATCCCTTCCATGTCGAGCACGAACTTGATCGCCCCGTCGTCCTTGACGCGGTTCATCTGCTCCTGGAATCCCGGCACCGTCTTCGCGTCGATCGACCCCGCCATCACCACCAGGGCCGCGTTCGAAGCGTTCGGAACTTTCTGCACGTCCAAGGTGAGGTCGGGCATGCACCCTCCGTTAACAGGTTTGCTCGGGCTCCCGGACCGGCCGGCCCCGTCTGCCGGCGGCCCGCCGAAAAGATCGTCGGGTCAGCTTAGCAGCGCCCCAAGCCAGGGTCAAGGCCCCGAAATCCCGTTGAAAGCCCGACACCCACCGCTATAATTCGGATTCCGGCTGCGACCTTCCACCTCCTCCACACCGGAGAAATGCATGGCCAGTGACGAACTTCAGCGGGTCGGCGAAATCCTGATCGAGGAAGGGGCCGTCCTCGCGGAAGACATCGCCCGGGCGGGCGACGAGAAGCAGACTTCCCTGATCCTCTCCGCCCTGGTGGGCGCCGGGGCCCCTTCGCGGCTCGATCTCGCGCGTTTTCTGGCGGCGACCTACCAGATCCCGCACGTCTCGCTCTCCGGCGTGAATATCCCGCCCGACGTGCTGAACTGCGTCCCGCGCGAGCTCATCGAGCGCCACGAGATCATCCCCGTCGAAAAGGCCGCGGGCATCGTGTTCATCGCCAAGGCCAATTTCTTCAACCGCGCCGCGGTCTCCGACGTCCGCAAGGCCACGGGTTTCAGGGTCAAGATCGTGGTCGCGCCGGAATACGAGATTCAGGATGCTCTGAAGCGCCTCTACGGAGTGACCGCGGGCGAGGGCGTACAGGTTGCGGCGCCGGTCGCGGACCTGCCGCCGGAAATCGCCCGCAGCACCGGCGGAACGAAAAAGTACACCGCACCCCCGGGCCGGACCGCCGCGCTCGCCCCGACGGACCGCATCGCCATGCTCTTCACCGAAGACTGGACCCCCGCGCGCCGCAACGGAAACGCGCCGACCCAGCCGCTCAGGGCCATTCCCATCAGCAAGGAAGACTTCTCGCTCGCCGAACGGTCGCTCCACATCGACCACATCCGCCAGTGGGAGCGGTACTACGCCGGGCCGGATCCGCTTCCCGCCATCAAGATGTCGAAATAGCGTAGCCCGGGGGGGCGCACAGGAAGGCCGGGAAGCGGTGGATGCGTCTCCAGGGTCTTCGCGCGTTCCGCGCGCACGGCCGAGCCCGTTCGGCGTTGGGCGTTCGGAGTTCGGCGTTCACGCCGCCACGCAAGCGCGTTCGGCGACAACGCCGAACTCCGAACGCCGAACACCGAACTCGCCGGCTCTCGGCATCCGGAACCACCGCGGCCGGCTCGCGCGCGGATTCTCAGCTAAACCTTTGACGTCCGGGCGGCGTTCCACGGGCAGCCGGGGGGCAGCCTGATGGGGACCATGGACGAGGCGATCGTGCTCGCCGCCGTTCAACGGGGGGCCCCGGAGGCCCTGGCGCTGCTCTACGGGCGGTTCCGGCCGCTCGTCTTCAGCGCCGCCTTCCGCATCACGGGAGACGCGAACGTGGCCGAAGACGTGGTCCAGGAGACGTTCCTGCAGGTCCGCGAGGCCCTTCCCCGCTGGCGCCCCCAGGCCCGCCTCTCCACGTGGATCTACCGCATCGCCGTGAACGAAGCGCTGGACGAGAAACGGCGGTCGCGCCGGCGCCCCGTGCCCGAAAGCGGATGCGCCGAGCCCATCCCTGAACGCGCGGCGGCCCCCTCGGACCCCGGCGTGTCCGACCGCATCCACGACGCCGTCGCCCAGCTCCCCGCCCGCGAAAAGGCCGTGTTCGTGCTCCGCCACTACGAAGGAATGGCGCTGGCGGAGATCGCGGAAGTGCTGGACGTCGCGCTCGGCACCGTGAAGGCCACACTTCACCACGCCCTCTCGAAACTGGCCGACCGCCTGAGGGACCTGCGATGACCTGCGCGCGCTACCAGGAATGGGCGACGCTTTCGCTCTACGGCGAGCTGGAGCCGGGGGAGGAGCGCGCTCTGGAGGCGCACCTGCGCGAGTGCGGCGCGTGCCGGGAGGTGCGGGAGGCGCTGGCCGGGACGGTGCGGCTTCTGAAGCGCCGGTCGGCGCCGCTGCCGGGTGCGCGGCGCGCGTGGCGGCGCTGGGCGGCGGCGGCGGCGCTGCTGCTGGGCGCGGCGGTGGCGAGGTTCGCGGGACGGACGGAGAGCCAGGCGCCCCCCGAGCCGGTCCGGACCGCGGCCGCTCCCCTTCCCACGACCGCACTTCCCGGAATCCTCGAAACCGAAGACCGGCTGTGCGCGCTCATGGCGGGGACGGACCCGTTCCTCGCGCTGGAGGCGACGGAGAGCCTGGGCCGCGCGGGCACGCGGCGGTCGACGCCGGCTCTGCGCGCGGCGCTCGGGCGGCCGGTGACACGGCTGGCGGCGTTCCGGGCGCTGCGGGCGCGCGGCGAGCTCGACCTCGCGCGAGACGTGGTGCCGGCGCTGGGCGACCCCACGCTGCGGCGCGACGCCGCGGCGATCCTCACCGCCCGGAGGACGGCGGCCGCGCTCGCGGCGCTGTTCGCCGCGGCCGTGAGAGGCGACGAAACGTGCCTCGCGGCTTGCCGGTCGTTCCCCGCGTCCGTCGCGGGACCGTTTCTGGCGGAAGCGGCGGGGCGCGAGGACGGACGCGGCACGGCGATCGGGCTGCTGCTGTCCACCGACGGGGACGACGTGCGCGAGGTCCTCGTCCGGCTGGCGCGCGCGGACGGGTGGATCCGCGCCGAGGCCCTGGCCCGCGCCGCCGCCGCGCGCGAGGCGCGCTCCGACCGGTTCCTCGTGCTCGCCCTCGCCGACGCCGAGCTGGGAACCTCGGCGCGCGACGCGCTCGCGGACGTCCCCGTCCGCCGCCTGCGCGCGCCGCTTCAGGCCGCCCTCCGCGAAGACCGCCTGCGCGCGCCGCTCGCCGCGTTCCTGCAGGACCGCGCCGGCGAGGAGGCCGCGCGCGACCTGCTCGCCGGGCTCCTGGGCGACACCTCCCTGCGGCCCGCCGCCGCGCGCGCCCTGCTCGCGCACGCCGATCTGCGGGCCGTCGAGCCGCTGCTCCTGGCGGGCGACGACCTCGAGGCGCTGGATGCCCTGCCCGCGGCCGTCCGCCGCCGCGAGATCGCCCGCGCCCTTCGCTCGCCCCGCCTCCGCGCCGGCGCCGTCGCCGCCGTCTCGGCCGCCGACGCCTCGGTCTGGCGCGACCTCGTCCCGCTCCTGCGCGTCGAGTCCCTCCGCGCACCCGTCGCCGCCGCCCTCTCGCGCAGCGGCGCGACCCGCGCCATCCCCTTCCTCATCCCCCTCGTCTCCCCCGAAGGCCGCGACGTGCGCGAAGCGCTGGTCGCGCTGGCCGGTGTGGACGCGGGCGAGACCGCCGATGCCTGGAACCGCTGGTGGAACGATCGCCACCTCAACCCGTAAGCCGGAGGCCGACATGAAATCCGCCCGCCTGCCCGTGCTCTTCCTCGCCATCGCCCTTCCCCTCGCCGCCCAGACCGGCGACGCCGACCGCCTGGCGCGCGCGAAGCTGGAGGAGACGCGGATGGACGTGAACTTCGAGGGAAGCGACTTCGTGGACGCCGTGCATCTCATGCGCGAGTTCACGGGCCTGAACATCCTGATCGACACGCGGGTGGCCGAAGAGGTTCAGGGGACGACGGTGACGCTCAAGCTGTCGAAGGTGCGCGCGATCAACGCGCTGCGCTGGCTGGTGCGGCAGCGCGAGCTGGAATTCAGGATCGTGGACGGCGTGGTGCTGATCACGAACCGCGAGGGCGCGACCGGCCTTCCGGAGCTCCGCCTCTACGACGTGGCCGACATTCTCTCCGCGCCGCGCGACTTCCCGGCCGAGGGCACGGCGGAGTCGATGTCGCTCAGCGTCGAGGACATGATGGATCTGGTGAAGGGCGTGGTGGCGCCGGACACGTGGGATTCCTATCCGAACTCCATCCAGGCCGCGGGAAACACGCTCGTCGTCTCCGCCGACCCCGCGACGCTCGCCCAGATCGAGCGCCTCCTCGGCGCGTTCCGCGTCATGGCCCATTTCACCGTGACTTTCGACGCCCGCGTCGTCGATCTCGTCCCCCAGGCCCTGCCGGGCGCGCCCACGATCGACGCGCTCGCGCCGGGGAAAGTCCTCCTCACGCGCGACGAGGCGGCCGCGCTTCTCGCCCGCGGCGGCAACGACGTCTCGCTCGTCGAAGCCGCGCGGTTCACCTGCATGAACGGCCAGCGGACGCACGTGCGGCTGGACCGCGAGGAGCGCACGGCGCGCGGCCTGCAGTCGAACGAACCGGCCGCGGCGCCGTTCCTCGACACGGTCGCGAACGACCGCCGGACGATTCTCGAGGTGAGCCCGATCCTCGTCGTCGGGCGCGACCAGTTCGTGGTCGACCTGACGGCGTCGATCGCCGACCCCGCCCTGACGCCCGCGGTCCTCTCAACCCAGCGCGGCCCGATCCACTGCGCCCGCGCCTCCGGCCGACAGGTCCGCACCAGCTTCCGGGTCCCCAACGGCGGCGCCTGCCTCTTCGTCCTCGGCACCTCCGCCGACCGCGTGCGGGCGCTCCTCGTGCGCACCTCCTCGACCTCCCCCGCCAGCTCCACGTCGACGCCGATCGCGGAACTCCAGCCGAAGGACGATCTCGCGGAAGCGGCCTTCCGGGAGTTCCTGAACCGCAAGGTCGTGTTCGACTTCAACGGGACGAAGTTCGCGGACGTCGTGGCGTACCTGCGGGACGTGACAGGGATGAACTGCGTGATCGACCCTTCGCTGGTCGCCGAAGGCTGCGACCAGGAGTGGCTGGTCACGCTCAAGATCAAGGACCTCGACATGAAGGCCGCGCTCGGCCTCCTGACCGGCATGTTCGAGATCACGTGTGTGCTGCGCGACGAGGCCGCGGTCTTCACGCGCACGGGAAGAGCCGAGACGGCGCGGGTCGAGGTGTACGACGTGCGCGATCTGCTCCGGGGCCGGTCGGACTGGCCGGGGCCGAGGCAGGAGAGCGCGACGACCTGGCCCGTCCAGGAGGAGGCGCGGGAGCCCTTTTCGGCTTACGACCCGGACAGCCTCGAAGACCTGATCCGCGGGACGATCGCCCCGGGCACCTGGGACGGCACGTTGACGCATGTCTTCAACGGAATGCTCATCGTCCGCCACAATCCCTCGGTCCACTCGGCCCTCGCCGGGTTCCTCGACCGCCTGCGCGAGGCCAAACCGCTTCAGATCCACGTGGACGCCCGCATCCTCGAAGTCGAAGCCGCTCTCCACGATACGCTCGACGCGGGCGGCGACGGACCTCTTCCGGAATCCTCCCGCTCCACCCTGGAACGCGCGATCCGCGAAGGCCGCGCCCGCGTGACCGCCCAGTGGTCGATCCTCGGCCTCAACGCCCAGCGCTTCCACGCCCTCCAGTCCGCCACGCGCGCCTACGTGGCCGGCTACGAGTCCTCTTCGGGCTTCGCCACGCCGCGCTACGACATGCTTCACGGCGCCCACATTCTCGACGTCCGCCCGACGCTCATCCCGAACGAGCCCGGGCAGATCCTGGTGGACGTCCGCGTGACCGCGTGCGACCTGCCGTCCGAGCTCGCGACCGCCTCCGCCGGTCTGTCGCCCGTCGAGCTTCCCTCCGCCAGCCGCGGCCAGGTCGCCACGATGGTGTTCACGAAGAGCGGCGACACGCGCCTCATCTCGCTGGGCAACGTCACGCGCGGAAAGACCGAGGTGCGGCGCGTCGTCGTCTGGACCGTCAGGATCATCGAGTAGCCAGGCCCACGGGTCCGGCCGGAGTTCGGCGTCTCCAACGCCGAACTCCGAACTCCAAACGCCGAACGCCCGTACCTTGTAAGCCGCGCCCCGCGCCCTATAATGTCCAGGCCCATGCCAGGATTTACCAAGCTGACGAAGCTGGCCGCGCTGACCGGCTTCGCCATCCCCGGCGCGGGTCACGTGTTCCTCGGCCGCTGCTGCCGGGGACTCGTCCTGTTCTTCTGGTTCGCGTTCTTCCTCAACGGGTCCGCCGTCGCCCCCGTCTTCGAATCCCTGGGAGCCCGGATCGACCCGAGGGGGTTCCTCGCCGCCGCCGGCCTGATCTGGTTGTATTCCGTCCTCGACCTCCTCAGGATCCTCATCTGGCGGAACCGGAAGGCGCTCGAAGAAAAAAAGCGCGAACGCTTCCTCAGCGCGTTCAGCTTCTACCTGAAAGGCGAGTACGGACGCGCCCGAGCGAAGCTGCGAAACGTGCTCGGGATGGACCGGGACGACCCCGACGCGCATTTCCACATTGCGATGACGTACAAACGGGAGGGAATGAAGCGGCTGGCGCGGCGGCACTTCCGGCGGGCGCTGTCGGTGGATCCGTTCCGGAAGTGGGGCGAGGAAGTGAAGCGGGAGTTGCGGGACGTTTAGGGATCATCGATGTCACGAGAGGCGCGCGAGTTCTGCGGGTTGTTCGGGATCTACGGCCACCCGGAGGCGGTCCACAAGACGTTCTACGGGATGTACTCTCTCCAGCACCGCGGCCAGGAGAGCGCGGGGATGTGCACGACCGCGGGGCAGACGCTGCTCGCCCATCGCGGCATGGGACTGGTCGGGGAGATCTTCACGCGCGACGTGCTCGAGGGCCTGCGCAACCCGGTCGCGATCGGCCACGTGCGGTACAGCACGACCGGCTCGAGCACGATCCAGAACGCCCAGCCGCTTCTTTTCAATTATGCCGCCGGCCCGCTCGCGATCGCGCACAACGGCAACCTCGTGAACAGCGGCCATCTGCGGAAGCAGTTCGAAGCGCGGGGATCGATTTTCCAGACGTCGACGGACAGCGAGATCATAATGCACCTGCTCGCGCAGCCGGCCGAGCGCGGGGCGGACGAGCACCTGATCTGGGCGCTGCGCCAGCTGCGCGGCGCGTTTTCGCTCCTGATTCTCACGCCGTCGCGCATGATCGCCGTGCGTGACGCGCACGGATTCCGGCCGCTCTGCGTGGGCGTCCTCGACGGCGCCCCCGTCGCGGCGAGCGAGTCGTGCGCGCTCGACATCGTCGGGGCGAAGTACCTGCGCGAGGTGAAGCCCGGCGAGGTCGTGGAGTGGTCGGCGAACGGGGAACGGTCGTTCCTCTTCCCCGAAAAACCGGAGGTGCCCGCGCACTGCATCTTCGAGCACGTCTACTTCGCCCGCCCGGATTCGCTGGTTTTCGGCGAGAGCGTCCACCGGGTGCGCATGAGCCTCGGAGAGCGGCTGGCGCGGGAGCATCCGGTGCCGGCGGACCTGGTGATCCCGATCCCGGACAGCGGCAACGATGCGGCCCTCGGGTACTCGCACGCGTCGAAGATCCCGATGGAGCACGGCTTCGTGCGCAACCACTACGTCGGCCGGACCTTCATCCAGCCCACGCAGGGCGCGCGCGTCTCGGGCGTCGGGCTCAAACTGAACGTGATCGGGGAGGTCGTGCGGGGGAAGCGGCTGGTGGTGGTGGACGATTCGATCATCCGCGGCACGACGAGCCGCGGGCGCGTGCGGCTGCTGCGGCAGGCGGGAGCGAAGGAGATCCACATGCGCATCTCCTGCCCGCCGATCGCGCACCCGTGCTTCTACGGGATCGACTTTCCGAATCCGGAGGAGCTGGTCGCGGCGCGCATGAGCGTGGAGGAGATCCGCCGTCACCTGGACCTCGATTCCCTCGCCTACCTCTCGCTCGACGGGCTGCTCTCGTCCGTGTCCAACCCGAAGGACCACTACTGCACCGCGTGCTACAGCGGCCAGTACCGCGTGCCGGTGACCGAGAAATTCACCAAGCTCCTTCACGAGTCGAAATGCTGAACGCCCCATTCGGCGTTGTCTGCCGACCCTGACCCGGTCCTCCGGACTGCCTGCCGGCCATCGGGCTCCGGTCTCTCCCCCGCCAGACCGGAACGCCGAACTCCGAACGCCGAACTCGCAGCCTCACTGGTGCTGGTCTATTGAAGACCAACCGCCTACAATCACCCGCTTCCCCGAACCGGAGACCCCCGGACCTTGCCCACCCTGACCTACAAGGACGCCGGCGTCGACACCGTCGCGAAGGACCGCTTCATCGACAAGCTTTTCGGAATGATGAAACGGACCTACGGCCCGCGGGTCATCGAGAACGAGTGGGGCTACGCCGGATTCTTCGCCCTGAACGGGCCTGAAAACCTCTTCCGCAAACAGTACAAGCACCCCGTTCTCGTCGGCTGCGCGGACGGCGTCGGGACGAAGCTCAAGATCGCGCGGATGACGGGGAAGCAGGACACGGTCGGGATCGACCTCGTGGCGATGTGCGTGAACGACCTGCTGGTGACGGGCGCGGAGCCGCTGTTTTTCCTCGATTACATCGCGGTGGGGCCGATGGACGAGGAGGCGATGCTGGACGTGATGAAGGGCATCGTGCGGGGGTGCGAGCAGGCGGACTGCGCGCTGCTGGGAGGCGAGACGGCGCAGCATCCGGACCAGTATGCGAAGGGCGAGTACGAGATGGGCGGATTCTGCGTCGGGATCGTGGACCGCGAGCGGATCATCGACGGGAAATCGGTGGTGCCGGGGGACGCGGTGATCGGCGTCGCGTCGAGCGGCCTCCACTCGAACGGATTCACGCTGGTGCGGAAGATCCTGTTCGAGACGGCGGGGCTCAAGCCGTCCGACCGGATCGAGGGGCTGCGCGGGACGCTGGGCGAGGAGCTGCTGACGCCGACGCGGATCTACACGCGGGCCGCGCGGCACGCGTGGGCGCCGTACCGCCGCAAGAAGGCGATCAAGGCCATCGCGCACATCACGGGCGGCGGGCTCGTCGAGAACATCCCGCGCGTCATCCCGGCGACGTGCGACGTCGAACTCAAGCTCGGCATCCTCCCCGTCCACCCGGTCTTCCGCTTCATCCAGGAAAAAGGCGGAGTCCCCGACGAAGAAATGGTCCGGGTGTTTAATATGGGGCTCGGGCTGGTGGTCGTCGTGGACCCCTACTACGCCGGGCCGGTCGTGCGCCGGCTGAGGGAGGCGGGGGAAGCGGCGGCCGTCGTGGGGAAGGTGAAGGACGGGAATCGCGAGGTGCACGTGAAGTTCTGACGTGGGGGGTTTCGAGGAGACTTCGGTGAAGAAACTGCTGGCGTTGGTTCTGTCGGGCGCGTGCGCGGGCTGCGCGACGCAGGGCAGCGTGGACGACCTCGAGAGCCAGGTCAAGAGCCTCGACGAGATCTCCAGGACCGCGGACGAGTCCATGGGCGAAATCGTCGTGCGCCTCGAACGCGTCGAGCGCGACCTCAAGGCCCTGGAATTCCGGCTCACGATGCAGCAGAAGAAACTGGACGAGATCCAGCCGAAGACCGTCACCCCGAGCGTCGACGACATCTGGGACAAGCTGCGCAACGATCCCGCCGTCACGCCGGAAGTCCGCGACCGGGCGCTCCAGTACGTGAAAGACCTCGCGACGCTCGCGCCTGAGAAGGCGCTGGAGGAGGCGGTGAGCATCGGGGCGCTGCTCGTGCCGCGGCTCGTGGGGTTCCTCCGGGAGAAGGAGGGCCCGGCGCGGAACAATGCCGTCTTCGTCCTTTCGCGCTGGAACCCGGCCGAGGCCGCCAACCTCTTCGAACCCTACCTGGCCGACGGGTCCGTGCGGACCGAGCTGATCCGGATCCTGAAGACCATGCCGCCGTGCGAAGAGATCCGGAAGGCCCTTCTCGCCCACCTCGCCGACACTCCCGACTCCTGGCGCGTGACGGTGGCGGACGCGCTGGTGCGCGCGAAAGGGCGCGAGGGGGTGAAGGAGCTGATCGCTTACCTGTACCACGAGCAGGTGAGCGTGCGATCGGTGGCGATCGAGGGGTTGAAGGACCTGACGGGATTCGATCTGGGGTACAAGTACCATTCCTCGACGGAAGAGCGCCGTGCGGCGGCCGAGAAGTGGGAGCTCTGGTGGAAGGAAAACGAGGCGAAATTTGTCTTCCCCCGGCGATAGGGTGGTCGTGCGGATCCTCTCGCGGCCGGGTTGCCCGCTGTGCGACGAGATGAAGGCGGCGGTCGAGGTGTTCCTGATGTGGTACGGGTTCGAGGTCAAGGTGGTCAACGTGCTGGAGGATGCGGCGCTGGCGGCGGAGTACGCCGAGACCGTGCCGCAGGCCTTCGTGGACGGGAGGCTGGCGTGCAAGTACCGGATGGAGCCCGCGAGGTTCGCACGGATGCTCGAGGAAGCCGGCGCAGGGAGGCCGCGTGACTGAAGACCCGAAACCGGAAGGTAAGGCGGACGCGAGCGTCCACTACTCATACCTCGGACTCGCGCTCCTCCTCTACGGCGTGCTCGCCGCCTGGAGCTTCTACCACGTGCGCGAACTGATCCGCGTCCTGGAATTCCGCAAGGGCGAGCTGCCCGTGATCTCGAAGCCGCTCTTCCTGGTCATCGACCGGCTGGGCCCCATGGTCTTCGTCCCCATGGCCGTCTTCGTCCTGGTCGAACTCTTCTCCCCCCGCAATCCGAAACTGACCCGCGTCTACCTCGCCGCGACGCTCCTCCTCGTGCTCGGCGGCATCTACGTCGGCGTGGCGCTGTACCTGCCCGCGAAGGGGCTGGCGACGCCCTGATGAAGCCTCTGAACATCTCCGTCAGCCGGATCCTGAACTCTTCGGCGACGCGCCTGGTGGTGCTCAGGGGATCGGCGGACGCGCACGCGACCCCGGTGCTCCACGAGACGTTCGACCGGCTCCGGGGGGAGGGGGTGACGGGGTTCATCGTGGACATGGAAGAGGTGGACTTCCTGAACTCCACGGCGATGGGAGTGCTGGTGTCGCTGGCGGACGACCTGGAGG
>JACPRD010000215.1 GCA_016190145.1 Planctomycetota bacterium
TACGTCCGCTGCAGTCCAAGCGCCTCAGCCGCCTTCGTCTGATTCCCCCCGCACCTCTCCAGCGCCTCGCGCACCAGTTTCTTCCGGAACTCCGCCACCTGCGCGTGAAACCCGCCCGGCACCCCCGCCTCCCCCGTCGACAGAATCTCCCCCGGCAGATCCTCCAGACCCAGCTCTTCCGATTCGAGCAGCACTACCGCGCGCTCGATCACGTTCTTCAACTCCCGCACGTTTCCGGGCCACGCGTGCGCCTCGAGGAAACGCAGCACGTCCTCACCGACTCTGGGAAGCGCCCTCTTCGCCTCGCGGCACGCCCCTTCCAGGAACCGCCGCACCAGCGGCCGGATGTCGCCTTTCCGCTCGCGGAGCGGCGGCATGGAGATGGAAACGACGTTCAGGCGGTAGAAGAGGTCTTCGCGAAAGCGTCCCTCGGAGACGGCGGCCTTGAGGTCGCGGTTCGTGGCGGCGACGACGCGGATGTCGACGGCGATGGTTTCGTTCCCGCCGACGCGCTCGAACGAGCGCTCCTGCAGGACGCGCAGCAGTTTCGCCTGGAACGCCGCCGGGATGTCGCCGATTTCGTCGAGGAAGAGCGTCCCGCGGTGAGCCATTTCGACTTTCCCGATCCTGCGCCCGGTCGCGCCGGTGAACGAGCCTTTCTCGTGTCCGAACAGCTCGCTTTCGAGGAGGTTTTCGGGAAGGGCCACGCAGTTGACGGCGACGAACGGCCCCGCCGCGCGCGGGCTGCGCCGGTGGATTTCGCGCGCGAGGACTTCCTTGCCCGTTCCGCTTTCGCCGAGCAGGAGCACCGTCGCCGCGCTCTTCGCCGCGCGCGCCGCGAGGTCCAGCGCCTCCTTCGACCGCGGATCTTCCGAGACCGGCTCGACTTCCTCGCGCCCCGCCCGCAGCGCCCGGTTCTCCGTGCGCAGATTGGCGCGCTCGAGCGCCCGCCGAATCGTCTCCTCGACGAGCGCCGGCTCGAACGGCTTCTGGATGAAATCGTAAGCGCCGGCCTTCATCGCCTGCACGGCGCGCTCGACGGTGCCGAATGCGGTGATGACGACGACGGTGACGTCGGTTCCTTCTTCCTGGAGCTTCTTCAGGACGCCAATCCCGTCCAGCTCCGGCAGCTGCAGGTCGAGCAGGATCAGGTCCGGCCGTTCGCGCCGGATCTTGACGAGCGCATCCTTCCCGTCCACGGCCGTGTCGACGTCGTGGCCGCGCGCCTCGAGTCGTTCCTTGAGGGAAGCGAGGATATGCGGGTCGTCGTCGACGATCAGAAGATGGGGCATGGTTCTCCGCGAGTGCTCCTGAGTCTGTCGCCCGGCCCTTTCCCGTACCCCCGCCCGCGCCCGCGCCCGCGCCCGGTCGTTCGCAGGCTCAACCGGCCCGGGATCACGTTTTGCCCTGCGATTGCGAAATCCTCACGACAAATCTCGCCCCTCCGTCCGCCACGTTTTCCGCCCGGATCGTCCCGCCGTGCAGTTCCACGATCTTACGCGTAATCGACAGCCCCAGTCCCGCGCCCGGAGGCTTGGGCGCCCCGTTTCCCGGCACCATCGAGAACTTGTCGAAAATCCGCGTGATCTTCGAGGGCTCTATCCCCGGACCCCGGTCCTCGACGACGCACTCCGCCGCTCCGTCCACCCCGCGCACCGCGACGCGCACTTCCCCGCCCGCGGGCGAGAATTTCACGGCGTTGTCGACGAGGTTGACGACGACTTCGTGGAGCTTCGCGCGGTCGCCGGTGAGCGGCGCCGCGGCGCATTCCACCACCAGCCGCACGGATTTCCGCTCGGCCAGCGGCCGCACCGTCTCCACCGCCTGCGTGGCAACCGCCCCGAAATCGCACGCCTCGCGCGCGAGTTCGACCTTCCCCGCCTCCAGCCGCGCCGCGTCGAGCAGCTCGTTCACCATCCGGATCAGCCGGTCGAGGTCCTCGCGCACGCGGCCCAGCACGCCGAGCTGCTTCGCGTCGAGCGGGCCAACGACGCCGTCCTGCAGGTTCGCCACCGAGAGTTTGATCGACGTCAGCGGCGTCCGCAGCTCGTGCGAAACGTGCGAGACGAAATCGCTCTTGAGCTGGTCCAGCTTTTCCAGCGATTCCGCCATCTGGTCGAACGCCCGCGCGAGCTGGCCCAACTCGTCGTCGCGAGACACGTTCGACCGCGCCGTCAGGTCGCCCCTCCCCATCCGCTCCGCGGCCAGAGACAGCGCCCGCACGGGCGGAAGAATCCGCGCCGTGAAAAACGCCGTGAGCAACAGCGACAGCGCCACCGCCGCCCCGAACCACTTCCAGGCCTGCCGCCGCGCCGCCGTCACCGTCGCGAACGCCTCGCCTCGCGGCTGCCGGATCGACAGTTCCCACCCGCGCTCGCCCCGCGGGCCGCGCGTCTCGAACGCCTCTTCCACCACGGGCCCGTCCGAAACGAGCTGCGTGCCGGCGGCGTCCCGCAGGGTGATGACGGCCTTGCCGGCGGCGAGGCTCGAGAGGACGGTGCGGAGGGGCGCGAGGTTGACGCTCGCGACGAGGACGCCGATCACGCGCTCGCCCGAGACGACGGGCACGGACATCTCGATGAACGGGATCGGCCCCGACCACTGGATCGTGTCGCACACGTAGAGCTGCCCCGATTTCGGGAGCCGCGCGAGCGGGTCGTTGAGCGGCAACCGCGGCGCGTCGTTCGACGCCGGGATCGGGTTGAAGTTATTGTCCTTGTTCAGGTTGCGGGTGTTGTTGTACCCCTCCTGCTGCACCTGCGCGCGCTGCGCCCAGTTCTCGGGATCGCCATTCTGGCCGGGCCCGACCTGGTCGACGGGACGCAGGTAGCTGTAGTAGCCGAGTTCGAGGAAGGTGTCGCTGGGCGTGAGCAGCGCGTTCAGCCGCCGTGCGAGATCCTCGCGGTTCCGCATGTCCGCCTTCGTGTCCTCGAGGGGCACCGCGTAGTCCTCGCTCACGATCATCTTCGCGATCGTCAGCAGCTTCGCCTGAGAGTCGCGCACGTGGCCGTCGACGAGGGATCTGGAAGCGGCGAGCAGGGTGTCGTGGGTGCCCTGGGCTTCGCGCTCCAGCGAGGTTTCGATGAGTCCGGAGACGAGGAGTCCGGCGCCCGCGAGGGGTGCGAGGGAAGCGAGGACCAGGGCCAGCGCGAGCTGGACGCCGATCCTGCGTCGTGGGAAGGAGAGGATGCCGATCATGACCTCTTTCTGTAGCAACGGCCGTGCCCATGATACCTGAAGGATTCCGGGCTTGAGTCGCGAGTGACCAGTTGCCAGTGTGTCTGCCCGAGATGCCCGGGGCATCTGGCCACAGTTCACCGGCCACTGGACATTGGTCACTGGACACTGGTCACTGGACACTGGTCACTGGACACTGGCATCTGGCTCCCCTCCCGCAACCCGGTTAGCATCCCGCCCCATGATCCGTTTCGACAACGTCCGCAAGGTCTACCCTCAGGGCACCCGCGAAGTCGCCGCGCTCGACGGGCTGACGATGGAGGTCGGGAAGGGCGAGTTCCTCGCGGTGATGGGACCCAGCGGATCCGGCAAGTCCACGTTTCTGCACCTGTCGGGCGGGCTCGACCTGCCGACGAGCGGCTCCGTTTCCATCGAAGGGTCCGCCACCTCGACGCTCACGGACGACGCTCTTACGCTCCTCCGCCGGCGCCGCATCGGATTCGTGTTCCAGTTCTTCAACCTCATCCCCACGCTGCGCGTCATCGAAAACGTCTCGCTGCCGCTCCTGCTCGACGGCAAGCGGCAGGGCGACGCGCGCCCGCGGGCGGAGGCGCTGCTCGACCGGCTCGGGCTCGGCCACCGCAAGGAACACTTCCCCGACGAACTCTCCGGCGGCGAGATGCAGCGCACGGCGGTCGCGCGCGCGCTCGTGATCGACCCGGCGATCGTGCTGGCGGACGAGCCGACGGGAAACCTGGACAGCGCGACGGGGCGCGGGATCCTCGAACTGCTGAAGGAGGTGGCGGAAAAGGAGGGCCGCACCGTGGTGATGGTGACGCACGATCCCGCTGCCGCGGCATGGGGCACGCGCACGGTGCGGCTGCGCGACGGAAAGCTGGACGGAGGGGCGCCGTGATCTGGATCGGATGTGAGAAACCGGCGCGGGGCATGCCCCGCGCCTGCAGTCCGGACGGGGCTTGCGTGCCTTGAAAGCCCTCCTTCGCTATTTTTCCCTGCGGCATTCGATCCGCCATCCGCTGCGCGTCGCGCTCGGCGCGGCGGCGATCGCGCTCGGCGTCGCGCTCTACGTCTCGGTGGACGCGGCGAATTCGACCGTCGCGCGCTCGTTCGAGCGGTCGATGAGCGACCTCGCCGGCAAGGCCGAACTCCAGGTCACGACCGCGGGGGGACTCGGCGTCGACGCCGCGGCGCTCGAGAAAATCCGCGACCTCCCCGGCGTCATCGCCTCCCCCATCGTCCAGCGCTCCCTCTCGCTCAACGACCTCAAGGACGGCTCCCTCCTCGTCCTCGGAATCGACTTCGGCCGCGACGCCCCCATCCGGATGTATACGTTCGACACCGGCGGCGCCGACGCGAAGGAGTTCGTGACCGCGGCGTTCGTCCCGAACTCCATTATCGTCACGAAACGCTTCGCCGAAAAAAACGGCCTCGCGCGCGGCTCGAAAGTCCGCACCGATACCCCGCGCGGCCGCGCCACCCTCGTCGTCACCGGCCTCATGGAAAACGAAGGCCCCGCCAAAGCCCTCGGCGGCAACTTCGCCGTCATGCCCCTCCACGCCGCACAGTCCCTCTTCGGAATCCCCCGCCGCTTCGACCGCATCGAAGTCGCCCCCGACGGCATCGACGTCGCCGAACTCCGGAAACGCGTGAAGGCGGCCCTCGGCGACGGCTACGACGTGAAACGCCTCTCCCGCAAAAGCACGACCGTCGAGGTCGCCCTCGCCCGCATGAAGTCCATGGTCGTCATCTCCGCCATCGCGCTCGTCGTCGGACTCTTCATCATCTATAACTCCGTCTCCATCTCCGTCGTCGAGCGCACCCACGACATCGGCATCCTGCGCTCCATCGGCGCGGGCCGGCGCTCCATCCTCGCGACCGTCGTGCTGGAATGGACGGGGGTGGGGCTGCTGGGAAGCGCCGGCGGCGTGGTGGCGGGCTGGGCGCTGTCGCGGGCGCTGGTGGACATGGTACCGAAGAGCGCGAACATGCTGACGTTCGCGGTGAAGGTCGAGGCGGTGGAGTTTTCGCCGCGCGGTGCGGCGATCGCGATCGCCGCGGGAACGCTCGCCGCGGCTCTCGCGGCGCTGATTCCGGGCATCGGCGCCATGCGGATCACGCCGATCGACCTGCTCCGGCAGGGCACGTACACGTACCGCGCCGCCCCGGCGTACCTGAAGACCTTCGGCGTGGGCGCGTTCATGATCGCGGCGGCGGCCGCCGCGCTGTATTTCGGTGAAGCGGCCTTCCACCCGACGGTCCACCTCGCGCTCACGACCGTCAGCTTTTTCGCCATCGCCCTCTGCGGCCCGCAGGCGACGATCTGGGTCGCGCGCGCGACGCGCCCGCTTCTCCGGAAGTTCTTCCGCATCGAGGGCTACCTCGCCGCCGACAACGTCTCGAAGTTCCCGCAACGCACGGCGCTCACGGTCGTGGCGTTCGGCGGCGCGATCGCGGTGATGGTGGCGAGCGCGACGCTCGTGCGTTCGATGAAGACCGCGAGCGAACGCTGGATGCGCGACGCGTTCCCGTTCGACCTCTCCGTGAACGCGACCGACCTGTCGCAGGCCATCTACAGCACCGCCTCCTACGGCGAGGACGTCCTCGAAAAGGTCCGCAAGGTCGAGGGCGTCGAGGCCGCCTACGGCGTGCGCGCCGCCTTCCTGCCGTTCGACGGCCTCGAGATCATGCTCATCGCCGTCGACACCGACGAATACTTCGCCATGCACCGCGCGCGCGGCGGCGAGAGCTCCGTGCGGAAGTTCGACACGCCGGAGTTCCGCTCGGCGTTCATGGCCGGCGAGTGCATCGTCGTCTCCGAAAACTTCGCGCGCCTCCTCGGCCTCTCCCCCGGCGACCCCGTCGAGCTCCCGACGCCGCAGGGGCCCCGCTCCTTCACGATGCGCGCTTCCATGGAGGACTATTCGTGGCCCGCGGGAAGCGTCCTGATGGACCGCGGCGCGTACAAGCGCATCTGGGGCGATCCTTCCATCACGTACACCGACATCCGTGTCGTGCCGGGCACCTCGATCGAGCTGGTCCGCCCGCGCGTCGCGGTCGCGCTGAAGGACACTTCCACTGTGTTTCTCTACGACGTCCCCCAGCTCCAGAAGGTCGGGCAGGACGCGATGGACCAGGCGCTGGCGCTCGCGCACGTGCAGGTGGTGATCGCGCTCGTGATCGGCTTTCTCGGCATCGTGAACACGCTTCTCATCTCGGTTCTCCGCCGCACGCGCGAGATCGGCCTGCTGCGGGCCGTCGGCACCACGCGCGCCCAGATCCGCCGCGGCGTGATCATCGAGTCGGTGTTCATCGCGGTGATGGGAAGCGCGGTCGGGATCGCGGCGGGGCTCGTGGGCGCGGCGTGGCCGATGCGGCTGTACATCCTGCGGATGGCGGGGTTCTGGTTTCCGTTCACGGTGCCGTGGGACAGCATCGGCGTCGCCGTGGGCGCGGGGGCGGTGCTGGGCGTGATCGCGAGCATCGTCCCGGCGCGGCGGGCGGCGGGGCTCAACGTGCTGGATGCGATCGGATACGAGTAGGAGCGCGTGAGGGATTCGATCTCCGGCGGCGGCCGGACCTCGCGGCGCTTCGCGCCGCTCGCCCCGGCCGCGCGCCTCCGATCGACTCCCTCACGCGCTCCTGGAACGGCACATTCCGGAAGGCGGACCTTTTCCGGCGGGGTCCCGAAAGTTACGCTTCCCCCTACGCCGCGCAACCGACTGCCTTTCAGGAGGTTCTTCGCATGCTTCGAAAACTGGTTCCGGTCGTCCTGTGCGCCGCACTCGTGTCCTGCGGGAAATCGGAACCCGGATCGGCGCCGGCCGCCGGGGGCGGCACGACGGGCGCTGGAGGCGGCGGCGGTACGGCCGCCGACACCGCGCCGGGCGCGGCGACGCCGGAGGAGGCGTACAGGAAGGCTGCGGAGGCGGGCGCAAGGAGCGACTGGAAAGCCCTCTTCGCCATGGTGCTGGCGGACGACCAGGACCTCCTCCTGTTCGGCCTGACGTTCGGCGCGGCGTTCGCTTCGATGGGAGCGGAGGATCCGGCGACCGTGGAGAAGGAGGCGAAGGACCTCTTCGCGAAGCACAAGGTCCCCGAAAAACAGGATGGCGACAGCGTGGACATGAACGACGAGACGAAGATGAGGGCGATGCTGAAGGAGAAGCTCAAGGACGTTCCGGACAAGGGCGCGCTCGCGGGCGACCTCATCATGTTCATGAAGAAGCACTCGAAGAAGGGATCGGGCTTCTCGATGTTTGAGGGGACGCTGAAGGACGTAAAGACCGACGGGGAGAAGGCGACGGGGACGCTGTCGAAGCCCGACGGGGATTCGACCGACATCAGGTTTGCGAAGAAGGACGGCCGCTGGTACCTCGCGATCGGCAAATAGTGGAACACGTCTTCCTGGACGAAAAGGGCGTCGATTTCCGCGAAGCGTCCGGTGCCGCCCGGACGATGCCATGGGAAAGCCTCGTCGAGGTCGTCGTCGTGACGACCGCTTCGGGGCCACTTGCGGACGACGTCTTTTTCGTCCTTTCGGGGGCGGACGGGAGGAAACTCTCGGTGCCGTCGTCGGCCGAGGGGTTCGACGCGCTCCTCGAGCGGCTGCAGGAACTGCCGGGGTTCGACAACGGGAAGTTCATCGAAGCGATGTCGTGCGCGGCGGATGCGACGTTTCCATGCTGGAAGAAGCCATGAAGCGCCGCTGGATCGTCGCGGTGGACGCGGGGACGACGGGCGTCACGGTGACGCGCTACGACCGGCGCGCGCGGCCGGCGGCGTCGGCGAGCCGGGATTTCCGGCAGTACTATCCGCAGCCGGGGTGGGTGGAGCACGATCCGGAGGAGATCTGGCGGGTGACGATGGGGCTCGTGCGGCGGGTGGCGCCGGAGCCGCGCGAGGTGGCGGCCATCGGGATCACGAACCAGCGCGAAACGGCGGTGGTGTGGGACCGCCGTGACGGGCGGCCCGTTCACCGCGCCATTGTCTGGCAGTGCCGGCGGACGGCGGCGGCATGCGAGCGGCTGAGGCGCGCGGGCGCGGAGCGGCTGGTGCGGCGGCGGACGGGACTCGTACTCGACCCGTACTTCTCCGCGACCAAGATCCGATGGATCCTCGACCACGCCGCAAAAGGCCGGCCGCTCGCACTCGGCACGATCGACACGTGGCTCCTCTGGAATCTCACCGGCGGCCGCGCGCACCTCACCGACGCGACCAACGCCTCGCGCACCCTCCTGTTCGACATCGACCGCCGGCGCTGGGACACCGACCTGCTGCGCCTCTTCGGCGTCCCTCGCGGGATGCTCCCCGAGGTGCGCCCGAGCGCGGGCGAGTTCGCGCGCACGGACCCCTCCGTCTTCGGCGCCGAAGTCCCGGTCACGGGCATCGCGGGCGACCAGCAGGCGGCGCTCTTCGGCCAGGGCTGCCTCGCGCGCGGCTCGCTCAAGACCACGTACGGGACCGGCTGTTTCCTCGTCATGAACACGGGCCGCCGGCGCGTCGACTCGAAGAACGGACTCCTCACGACCCTGGCCTGCGGCGCGCAGGGGGAGCCGGTGTACGCGCTCGAGGGAAGCGTCTTCTCGGCCGGCTCCGCCGTGCAGTGGCTGCGCGACGGACTCGGGCTGATCCGCCGGGCTTCCGGCGTCGAATCTCTCGCCCGCCGCGCGCCTTCGAGCGGCGGCGTGGTCTTCGTCCCCGCGTTCACGGGCCTGGGCGCGCCGTGGTGGGACGCGGACGCGCGCGGGGCGATCCTCGGCCTGACGCGCGGCACCGGCCGCGCCGAGATCGCGCGCGCCTGCCTCGAGTCGATCGCGTTCCAGGCGCGCGACGTCGTGGTCGCGATGGAGCGCGACGCGGGCATGCCCGTCCGCGAAATGCGCGTCGACGGCGGCGCCGCCGCCAACGACTGGCTGATGCAGTTCCAGGCGGACATCCTCGGGGCTCGAATTCTCCGCCCGCGCAACATCGAGACGACCTCGCTCGGAGCGGCGCTTCTCGCCGGCCTCGGCGCCGGGCTCTGGGAAGCGCCGCCGGGGCCGGCGACAGAACGGACCTTTGCGCCGGCGATGCGCGCTTCGGAGCGCGCCGATCTTTGTGCGCGATGGAGTTCCGGTGTGGAGCGTGTTCTGACGCGGTCGTAGTTCCTGCTGCTGGCGTTGAGCGGGAGGTCTACGCTTTGGCGGAGTTCGGCGTTCGGAGTTCGGCGTTCGGAGTTCGGCGTTCGGCGTTCGGAGTTCGGCGTTCGGAGTTCGGCGTTCGGAGTTCGGCGTTTGGAGTTTGGAATCCCGCGATGGGCGGTCGGGAGTTGGTAGACGGCACGGTATCACGGGCTATATCTTGTGATAATCAAACAACGCACTTGACATCTTAGAACTATAGCGTATAGTTTCATTAAACCAATCAGGAGCCAGTCATGGAACAAACGAGGGGATACCGGGATCTGATCGCATGGCGCCGCGGGCTTGACCTCGTGGAGCAGGTCTACCTGCTCGCCAGGCACCTCCCCCCTGAAGAGCGGTTCGAACTGTCCGGACAACTGCGGAAGGCCGTCGTGTCGGTGCCCGCGAACATCGCGGAAGGACAGGCCCGCCGGGGACCCTCGGAGTTCCTCTACCACCTCGGGATCGCCAGGGGCAGCCTCGCCGAAGTCGACACTCTTCTCGAAGTCGCCCTCCGGGTCGGCTACTTCTGCGAACCCGACCTGGTCCCTGTCCAAGCGCTCCTCGTGGACGTCCGCCGCCTGCTCCAGCGTCTCATCGAGGGCATAGAGCGCTGGTCCGGCCTCAAAGATCCCTCCTTGCCGAACGCCGAACCCCGCAGCCTCTCCGCCTCCCACTCACCGATCCCCACCGCCCGCCTCAACTCCGAACGCCGAACGCCAAACTCCGGACCCCGCAGCCTCTCCGCCTCCCACTCACCGGTCCCCGCCGCCCGCCTCAACTCCGGACGCCGAACGCCAAACTCCGAACCCCGCAGCCTCTCCGCCTCCCACTCACCGATCCCCTCCGCCCGCCTCAACTCCGAACGCCGAACGCCCGACGCCGAACCCGCGGCAGACAAACCGCGAGATGAACCGAATCCGTGACCGGAGCCGTTCGCTCAGCGCAACGAGATCAGCGCTCCGCGTTGTTCATCAGCTCTCCCAGACCGCCAGCTCCGGGAACGATGTACTGCCTGTCGTTCAGACCGCGCTCGCGGTCGCGCTCGATGCCGGGCTCGGTTCCCAGAACGGCCGGCGGCGAAAAACCGCGGTCGAGCCGCACCGCGTAAACGTCCAGCGCGAGACCGGACTTCCCCACCGCCCGGCAGTACTCGGGCGTGATGATCAGGTGAAGCGCAATCAGCTTGCGCGGCTTTTCCGACTTCGTCAGCTGCCGCACCGCCTCGAGCATCGATCCGCCCGTCGCCCCCATCGGGTCAGGAATCAACACGATCGCTCCTTCCATCGGCCCGCCGATCTTCGATCCCGACAGGTCGACGCCCACGACCTGGCCCTTCGCGTTGGTGCGCCGGTTCATGAAGACGTGATCCTGGCGCACGCCGGCGGCGTCCATCAGGTAGCTCAGGGTTTCGAAGCAGACCTGGCTGGGAAGGGTTCCCGCGCGGGCGATGTTGACGCAGACGACGCGGGCCTTGGGGTCGACGATTTCGCCGCGGTAGACGCCCTCTTTCGGGTGGAGCGCGGCCATGCGGGTCGGCTCGGCGACGGTGACGAGTGGGAATTCGGCGCAGACGACGTGGGTGAGGAGGTCGGAATAAAGGCGGCGGACGAGCTCGTTCACGACGGGCTGGGAGGTGCGGGGCGAGCCGAGGCGGGCGAGCAGCGACATTGAGTACGGATTGGAAAGGATGTGGATGTGCGGGCCGTAGGCGTGCTCGACTTCGCTCAGCGTGTATTCGAGGGAGGCGTGCGTGCGGTCGGCGACCGGGCGTTTTGGCGGCATGCCCAGAGCATACGAAGGGGGGCGGAATTCCGGCTAGTGTTCGCGAAGGACGAAGTTCGTTTCTCGTTACTCGTTTCTCGTTACTCGTTCGACGGGGCGGCGGGGAGATTGACCGACATCGTCGTGCCGTTGCCGGGGATGGAGGTGAAGGAAATCGTCCCGCCCATTTCCTCGACGACGCGGCGGACGATGCCGAGGCCGAGGCCGGTGCCCTCAGTCTTGGTGGAGAAATAGGGTTCGAACATCCGCGGGCGGAGCTCGTCGGGAATCCCGACGCCGGTGTCCGCGACGTCGATCACGACTTTTCCGCCGGCCGTCCGCGTGGTCACCGTGAGCGATCCGCCCGAGGGCATCGCCTGGACCGCGTTCTTCACCAGGTTCGTGAACGCGCGCGACAGCTCGTCGCGGTCGCCGTAAACGCGCGGAAGATCCGCCGCGAGGAACTCCACGAACGCCACCGCCGGGGCCGTGGGGCGGAACAGCTCGATCGTTTCGCGGAGAAGAGCGTTGACGTCGAGATTCTCGGGCTTGCGGCTCGGCCGGCCCGCGAAATGCGAGAAATTCGTCGCGATGCGGGCGAGCAGATCGATCTGCGAGATCGTCAGCTCGACGGACTCCTCGAGCTGCCGGCCGAATTCCGGATCCCTGTCGCGCCAGGCGGCGCGCAGGTTCTGAAGCGAGAGCTTGAGCGGCGTCAGCGGATTCTTGATCTCGTGCGCCACCTGGCGCGCCATCTCGCGCCACGCGCGCTCGCGCTCGGCCCGCGCCAGCGCCTCGCGCCCCCGCTCCAGCCCTTCCGTCATCCGGTTGAACGCGTCCACCAGATCCGCGACGTCGCCGGGCGCGGAGGCGCGCACCCGGACCGAAAGATCCCCTTCCTCCACCATCCCCGCCGCGCGCGTCAGCTCCGCCACGGGGCCGGAGATGCGCGCCGCGAGAAGCGCGGAGAGCGGCCAGAGAAGGAGCGCGAGCAGGGTCGAGGCGCCCACGGCGAGCGACGTCGCCTGCCCGGGCTCACGCGGCTCGGGGCCGGGGGCGGAAGGAAGGGCCATGACGGCGCGTCCGCTCCGGGGGCTCCGCACGTACATCATGCGCACCATCCGGGTGCCGAGGGATTCGGAGCCGGGGTGGAAGCGCCGACCGGCGAGGACGTCGCGGTAGGCGGGGCCCGGGATGTAACCGGGGGCGATCTCCAGCGTGGCGAGGGAGGGCTGGCCGGCGGCGCGGAGGACGCCATTGTAGTAGTAGAAGGTATCGCGGCCGACGAGTTCCTCGATGCTGCGGAGCGTGACGGGATCCACGGCGGAGAGTTCGACCCGGCGGGCGTGGATGGCGTTGAACGCGATGGCCGCGGTTTCCTCGTCGAGCCGTTCGCGCGCCGCGGCGACGGGCTGGAGGGCGAGCTCGCGGGCGAAGAAGCCGAACGCCGAGACGGGCAGTGCGGAGACCGCGACGAGCGCGAGCGTGAGCCGGGTCTCGAGGCGGCCGCTCCAGCCGCGGGGAAGGGTGCCGGCGGCGCGGGTGAGGAGTGCGCCGGCGAGTCCGAAGGCGAGCCCCCAGATTGCGAAGAGGAACACGACGCGCAGTCCTGCGACCGCGCGCTCGCCGGGCTTCTCCAGTCGCCGCGCGAACGCCCAGAGGCGGGGTTCCAGGCCCTCCCGCGCCTGCGTGCGGTACAACACTTCCCAGTCCTCCCCCGCCGACTTTTCCGCGCGCCACAGGTCGCGTCCGGGTTCCATGGCGGGGGGCGCGGCGAAGAAGCGGAGATGGGACCAGTCGCGCGGGCGGTCGCCGCGGTAGAAGGAGACGAAGCGGTCGGGGTTGGGGGCGGAGCGTAGAAAGGCGTGGGAGAAATCGTCGGCGGCGACGCGGACCGTGGCGACCGCGCGGGCGGGGCGCGGGGCGAGGTCGATGGAGGCCGTGTAATCGAAGAAAAGGCCGTGCTGGAGGGGCTGCGGCTCGGGATTTTCGGCGCGGCCGGCCTCCGCCGGATTCCAGTCGGGCATGCCGACGGAGAAGGACCACCAGGATTCGCCGTCGGTGACGGCGATGCCGAGGGCGAGGCCCTCCGCCGCGGCGCCGGTCGCGGCCCAGGTCGAGAGAAGGGCTTCCCCGGTCGGCTCCTGCGGAGACAGATTCTCCTTCACGCGCTCGGCGGCGGCTTCCGCGTAGTCGCGCCACGGGGCGTCGCTTCGGGTCACGCCGTCGGCCTGGCGCACGAGACCGGCGCGCGCGTCGTCGGCGCGCTGGCCGGCGAGGCCGAGCCAGGCGAGGAGGGCGGCGGCGAGGACGCCGCCGACGGCGGTGCGCGGGAGGCTCGGGCGGCGCGGGAGGAGGAGGGCGAGCCAGGCGGCGACGAGGAGGCCGAGCGGGGACCGGAAGGCGGCGAGGGAGGCGGCGGCGCAGAGCGCGAGGGCGGCGGCCGCGGCGGCGCGGTCGCCGAGGCGGGGCTCGAGGGCGCGCCGGCAGACGGCCATCGCGAGGCGGCCCGCGAGGAAGCACGCGAGCGCCCCCGCGGCGAGCGACGCCCAGAGCGCGGCGGCGGCTCCTTCGGGCACGGCGACCGCGGGATCGAGAAGATCGAGCGGCGTGTCGCGCACGACCGAGACGAGCTGCTCGGAGTAGAGCCAGGCGATCGCCCCGAACCCCGCCGGCGCGGGCGCCGCCGCGAGCGGTGGCCGCTTCCCCGGCCCCCGCGCGTTCGCGAGCGCGAGGTGTCCCGCGACGCACAGCGCGGTCAGCATGAGCTCGCCCGCGGTGCCCGCGAGGAGGAACAGGCGGAGCGTCGCGTAGTTCGCGGGGTCGAACACGGGCCCCTCGGCGAGCGCCGCCGGCAGGCCGAGCGCGAGCGCGGCGGCGCGGGATCCCCAGAAGGCGACGGCCAGCACGAGGTGGCGCACGGCCTCGTGGGCGTCGGACGCCAGAAAAAACACGGCGCCGAAGACGGCGACGAGGAGAAGCGCCGCCGAACCCGACCAGCCGGCGAATTCCAGCGGACCCTTCCGCGCATCCGCCTGCAGCCGTTTCGCCACCGGTGGATCCAGCACGGCCGAAAGGCCGCCGCCGAGCGTGCGGCGCTCGCCCTCGCCGTTCCAGGAGAGACCGACGCCGTGCGAGGCGGCGATTTCCTCGGCGGGAAAACAGGGGCGGCGGAGGTCTTTGAAGAGGTCGACGCGGGGGCGGAGGGCGCGGACGGCGAGGGCATGGCCGCCGTCGAGGGGGGCGCGGAACCAGAGGTAATCGTACGCGGGGCCCGGGGCGACGCCTTCGGCGCCCTCGAATCTCCAGGCTTCGACGCCGCCGGGGAGGCTGCCGGCCCAGGCGGCGACCGCGCCGTCGCGGAGCACCGCGAGGCCCCAGCCCGGGGTTTCGAGGGGGGCGAGGAGCGCGAACAGGGGCCGCCTCTCGCGCTCCGCCCCGGCGGCGACGGCGACGCGCGCCGCGAGATCCGCGCCTTTTGCGCGCTCGGCGGCGAGCGCGGCCGCGAGGGCTTCCTGCGCGTGCTCTACGCGCACCGCGGGGTCGTCGGGCCGCGCGAACCGCGCCGCGAGCAGGCCCGCGACGGCCGCCAGTGCGCACGCCGCCGCCGCCACAGCGACGAACCGCGCGGTTCTCATTCTTCATCCTCTGTTATCATTCCCGCAGGTATCCGCTTCCCCCCTGGAGATCGCCGCGATGAGAACCCTGGCCTTCGCCCTGCTTCTCGCCCTTCCCTGCGCCGCCGAGCCGCGCGAGGGCACGATCGAGGACACGTGGAAAGGCGGCAAGTACCTGCTCTACGTCCCGGGATCCTACCAAGCGGCCGACGGCTTGAAGTGGGGACTGTGGGTCACGATGATCCCGCCCGACCACAATTCAGCCGATTACGTCGAAGTCTGGCAGGAGCACGCGCAGTTCGGGATGTTCCTTTCGCTCGTGATCGAGGCGAAGGTTCCGCAGGGAGAAATCGGTTCGCTGGTCGAGAAGACGGTCGCGGAGTACGGGCTGTCGCGGCACCGGATCGGGATGGCGGGCTATGCCGAGGGGGCGCCGCGGGCCTGGAGATTCCTGTTCGAAAACCCCGGAAAACTCGCCGCGCTCGCGGCTTTCCAGGGCGAGATTCCCCGCGATCTCAAGGACGCCGGAAAGGCCACGCCGGTCGCGCTCGTGTACGACAAGGGATGCACGTACGTGAAGT
Source organism: Planctomycetota bacterium (assembly GCA_016190145.1). Lineage (GTDB taxonomy): Bacteria > Planctomycetota > MHYJ01 > WSZJ01 > WSZJ01 > WSZJ01. The sequence goes on from JACPRD010000215.1 coordinate 15,322, forward strand.
TCGCCGACGCGCGGGCGTACGAAAAGAGGCTGAACGAGCACGGCTACGACGTGAAGTTCTTCGAGTTGAACCGGGGCGATCACCGGGACGAGTGGCCGGCGGCCGAGATGCGCGACGTCCTCCTCTGGGTGCGCGACAAGGGCAACAACCGGGCCGCGGACCTCCTCAAGTCCGCGCAGGCGCTGCTCGACGAAGGCCACCCCGGACGCGCCCTCGCCGTGCTGGAGTCGATCCTGTCGCAGGGGGTCGGGGAAGCGGAATCCCCTGTGCTCGCGGAGATGGGGAAGAAGATCGGCGAGTCCTTGAAGGCGGAGCTGAAGAAGGCGGGTGACGCGGCGGCGGCGGGCGAAATGGACGCGGCGGGAGCGGCGCTCACGGAGCTCGGCGAAGAGTACGCCGGCACGGCGAAGGCGGCGGCGGTGGAGGCGGAGCTGAAGCGGCTTTCGACGGACCCGAAGTTTCAGGCCGCGCTCGAGGCGCGGCAGAAGGCGCGGAAGGAGGAGGCGGCGCGCGCGGAATTCCCGGAGGCGGAGGCGTTCGAGGCGGAGCGCAAGTGGAAGCTGGCGGTGGACGCGTGGAAGCGGATCGCGGCGGAGCACGCGGGGACCGAGGCGGCGAAGGAGGCGGCGGGACGGGCGGAGAAGATCGCGAGCGATCCCGCGGTCCGGAAGGAGCTGGCCGACGCGGAAGCCGCGTCCGCCTGCCGGAAGCTGATGCAGATGGGGGACGCGTTCGTGAAGAACAGGCTGGTGGACAAGGCGAGGGCGAAGTACGAGGAGATCGTGAAGAAGTACCCGGGGACGAGTTTCGCGGAGGAGGCGCAGCGGAAGATTGAGGGGCTCAAGTAAGAACAACTTCAAAGGCAAATTTCAAAGGGCAAGTAACTTCAAGGAGAGAACTTCAAAGGACAAGGACGGTGGCCTGGGGAGTTCCGGGGCAGTCGCAGCGCCGAAATTGCAATTTGAAGTTGAAGTTGAAAGTTGAAGTTTCCCTTCAGCTGACCTTCTGTCCGGGAGCGCTCGTTTTGCGGGGGTCCGGCGTCAGAACGGCCACCGAATCGGCCGTCGTCACGGCCAGCATCATCCCCTGGCTCTCCACGCCGCGCAGCATCGCGGGAGCGAGATTGGCGATGATCACGACGTTCTGGCCCACCAGCTCCTCGGGCTTGTAGAACGCCTTGACGCCAGCGACGATCTGCCGCTTCTCCGTGCCCAGATCGACTTCCAGGACGTAGAGCTTGTTCGCGTTGGTGTGGTCCTTGACGGACAGGACCTTTCCGATGCGCAGGTCGAGCTTCTTGAAATCCTCGATGCCCAGCTTGACGGGACCGGGCGCGGGAGCGGGGGCTGGGGCAGGTGCCGGAACGGGTGCGTCGGCCATCGGGTGTCTCCTGAAGTGGCGGGGCATTGTGGCGACACGGACCGCTCGTGACACCTATTTCTTTTTCAGCTCTTCCCAGGAACCGCCCATCCAGGCGCGGAACACCCGCTTCTGCTCCGCCGTCGCCGCGGGCACCGGCACGATGGCCAGGCTCCCCGCGCGCCTCGTGCCGACCGTCGCCCGGAACCGGCGCAGGCGGCTGCCTCGGAACACCGCCACGTCGAGACGCTCACCCGCCTTGCGTTCCTCGAGGCGCTTTTCCCAGGTGTCGTGGTCGACCTTGTGCCCCCCGAGCGCGAGCAGCTCGTCCCCGGCGTTCAGGCCCGCGCGCTGGGCGGGCGAGCCGGCGGTCACGCCGGAGAGCACTGTCCGCCCGTCCTTCTTCTCGGACTTGAACCCCAGCCACGGCTTGCGCGACGAAGCGTCCCCGGACGGCGTCCGCACCATCAGGCGCAGGCCCGCGGCGGCGAAGTAGCGGTTGTAGCTCAGCTCCTCCGTGCCCCGGACGTACTTGTCGAAGAACCCGCGCAGCTCCCCGCCCGCGACCTCCGAACAGATCCGCTCGTAGCGCTCCTCGGGGAAGCCGATCCCCCGCGCCGCGTACTCGCGCCACAGCCGGCGCAGCACGTCGTCCAGCGAGCGCCGCCCCTTCGTGCGCCGCCGGATCTCGAGGTCCAGCAGCAGCGACACCACGGACCCCTTCTCGTAATAGGACACCGTCGCGTTCGGCGAGTGCTCCCCGGGATTGTAGAACTTGATCCACGCGTCGAACGACGCCTCTTCCAGCGTCTGCACCTGACGCCCCGGCGTCTCCTGCAGCCTCTCCACGTCCGCCGCCACCTTCTTCAGATACGCCGCGGGCGTCGTGAGCCCCGCCCGCACCAGGAAATGCCCGTCGTAGTACGAGGTCACCCCCTCCATCGCCCACAGCAGCCTCGTGTAATTCTCGCGCTGGTAATCGAACGGCCCCAGCGCCGACGGACGGATGCGCTTCACGTTCCACAGGTGAAAAAACTCGTGCGCACAGAGGGAGAGAAAACGCTCGTGCTTGTCGCGCGGCCGGAAATTCCACCGTGGGAACGCGAGGCTCGTGGAGTTCAGGTGCTCGAGGCCGCCGCCCTTGCCGTCGTCGCTGAAATGAAGGATGAACAGGTACCTCTCGTAAGGCACGACCCGCATGGCCGCGATTTCCGCGGCGACGATCTTCGGCAGCTCGCGCCGGAGCCGCGAGACGTCGAGGTTGGAGTCGCCGTGCCAGACGAACCGGTGGGGCTTGCCTTTCACCCGGAAGGAAAACTCCCGGAGATCCCCGCACTCGACGGGCGCGTCGGCCAGCACGTCGTATCCGGAAGCGCGGAACCGGCCCGGCCCGGCGGGATCGAGCGCGCACGCGGTCTTCCAGCCGCGCGGCGCGCGAACTTCCAGGACGCACGGCCGGTCCTTGTGCCCGTCGACGTACATGAGGACGTTGGCAGGATTGATGCACGCGTGCTCGTCGTCGACGTGCGAGGTCCGCACCGTGAGCTCGTGGCAGTAGGCGCGCCACGTCGCCCGGAGCCGCCCCGGAGGACAGTGGACCCGCCAGGAATTCTTGTCGACCTTCTCCCAGTGGTGCGGCGTGTGGAACTGCTGGATGTGCTGCGCGAAGTCCCGGATCTTGTACGAACCAGGAATCCACGCGGGCAGCACGAGGTCGGTGACCCCGTCGACGTCGGCCTCGAGCGTGACGTCGACGAGATGCGTGTGCGGCTCGGAGATGACGATGCGGTAGCTGATCATCGGAAGCGGTATTCCTCCGGGAAGCGGTTCAGGCGCCTGCGGGCGCGGGCCGGATCGGGTTGCGGTTTTTCAGGCGCAGCCACATGGCGAGGGCGACGGGAAACGCGACGACCGCGATCCACTGCGAGGTCGAGAGCGACCCGAGCCCTCCGCGCGGGTCGTCGCGGATGAATTCGACGGCGAACCGGGCGACGGCGGCGAGCATGACGTAGAGCCAGAAGACCTGGCCGCGCCACGTGCGGCGCGGGAGGAGCCAGATGAGGAGGAAACCGGTGAGGGCCGCGGCGCCGAACTCGTAGAGCTGCGTGGGATGGCGGTGGACGTGGTCGTGCAGCGAGGGAAACTCGAGTCCCCAGTCCACCTGCGTTCCGTAGCAGCAGCCGTTGAGGAAGCACCCCAGGCGGCCGATGCCATAGGCGAACGAGATGCCGGGCGCGGCGAAATCGCCCATCTGCCACGGAGGGATGCGCTTCCGCAGCACCATCGCCAGGCACGTGAAGAACGCGCCTATGAAGCCGCCGTAGAAGACGAGGCCGCCCTCCCAGACTTTGAAGGCCGCCATGGGATTCTTGACGTAGGTCCCGATGTTGTCGGGTTGAAAGATGTGCCACAGCCGCGCGCCGACGACGCCGCCGACCATGGCGCCGAACCCGAGGTCGTAGACCCATTCCAGGATGGCCTTCTTCTTCTCCTCGGGCGCGTCCGGCGGGTAGAGCGGGTCGACCCGGTCGCGCCGGATGAGGACGCGGGTGATCCAGAAGGAGAAGAGGAACGACGCGCAGATGGCGGCGCCGAAGGAGTAGATCTTGAGGCCGAATATCTCGAAGAGGACGGGGCGCATGGGCGTGGCATTGTATGCGGATCTTCGACTGCGGGCCACGGGTTGCCTGCGATCCGGGTTCGGCGTCCGGCGTTCGGAGTTTGACGCGGACAACGCCGAACGCCGAACCCCGAACTCCGAACCCTGATCGCGGGTCCACCGGAGCGAAACTCGCAGCGTCGTTCCCGGCCCGCCCGATCGAGAGTATTCTGCTGCGTGTGAACCACGCGACCCACGTCCCGTTCCACCGTTCCCCCCTTCCCCCCTTCCCCGTATAGGACTAAACTAGTCCCATATGCGCGTCCTCGTCGTCCAGTCCGCCGGGTTCTGCTGGGGCGTCGCCGAGGCCATCGATAAAGCCCTCGACATCGCCAAGAAGAACAACGGCCCCGTCTACTCCTACGGCCCCCTCGTCCATAACAACCAGGTCATGGCCGAGCTCGAGGCCCAGCACGTCCACGGCGTGGACGCCGACGACGACGGGGTCGCCAAAGCCGGTTCCGGCACCATCGTCGTCCGCGCCCACGGCGTCCGCCCCGAAGTCCTGGAATCCCTTCAGAAACGCGCCCATAACACCGGCGCGAAATTCCACGACCTCACCTGCCCCCTCGTCACCATGGTCCACAACGTCATCCGCGGCAACTCGAGCCGCGGCTACCACACCGTCATCGTCGGCGACGCCGACCACGCCGAGGTCATCGGCCTCGTCGGCTACGGCGCGCCCGAACGCACACACGTCGTCGCCAACGCCGCCCAGGCCGAAAAACTCCCGCAGATGGAACGCGTCTGCGTCGTCTCCCAGACCACCCAGGACCTCCGCACCTTCCGCGAATGCGCCGACATCGTCAGCCGCAAGGCCGGCACGTTCCGCGAAGTCAACACCATCTGCCGCCCCACCAAGGAACGCCAGGAAGAAACCGAGGAATTGGCGCGCCGCGTCAAAACCATGGTCGTCGTCGGCGGCCGCCACAGCGCCAACACCGTGCGCCTCGTCGACCTCCTCAAAAGCTGGGGCTGCACCCCCGTCCACGTCGAAACCGAAGCCGAACTCCGCAAGGAGGATTTCCAGGGGCTGGAAGAGGTCGGCGTGACCGCCGGGGCCTCGACGCCGTCCTGGATGATCGACCGCGTCGTCGAGAAGCTCGAGTCGTTCGGCGAGAAACGCCGCGCCTCCCCCCTCGACCTCCTCCGCCACGCGACCTCGTTCTTCATTCACACGAACCTCTACGTCGCCGCCGGCGCCGCGGGCCTCTCCGCCGCCGCCTGCACCCTCCAGGGCATCCCGCTCGACCCCGTCTTCCTCGCCGTCCCCGCCCTCTTCGTCCTCTCCATGCACACGCTCAACCGCTTCGTCGACCGCACCCGCCTCGACTTCGCCGACCGCGTCGCGACCGTCCTCTACAAGAAGAAACCCGTCCCGCTCCTCGCCGTCGGTGCCGCCGCCGGCGTCGCCTCCGTCGTGCTCGCCGCCTTCCGCGGCTGGATGCCCTTCGCGCTCGCCCTCGCCGGCCTCACGTGCGGCGGCGTCTATGGCCTGCGCGTCCTCCCCGAAGCCATCACCTACCGCCTCGGCATCCGCCGCCTCAAGGACATCCCCGCCTCGCGCGACCTCTCCACCGCCATCGGCTGGACCGTGATGACCGCCGTCCTCCCCTTCCTCTCCCTCTCCCGCCTCCCCGGCCCCTCAAACCTCCTCGCCTTCCTCTCCGTTTTCCTCCTCGTCTTCCTCCGCACGACCGCCCTCGGCATCCGCGACGTCGCGGGCGACAAGATCGTCGGCGTCGAAACCGTCTTCAAGGCCCTCGGCCGCCGCCAGACGCGCAACCTCGCGACCTTCATGGTCCTCGCCCTCGCAGGCTGCCTCGCCGGCCTCGCGTTCGGCTTCGGCGCCCGCCCCGCCCTCTTCCTCGGCGCCCTCGTCCCGTACGTCGCCCTCTACACCGCCGCTTTCTTCCGCTCCGGCCCCCCGCGCGGCTTCGTCGGCGAACTCATCACCGACGGACAGAACCTCCTCGCCGGCGGCATCGTCGCGACGCTGCTCCTGCGCTGAAGCGCGTCGAGGGTTGAGCGTCGAAGGTTGAGAAAGGCGCAGATCGGCCGCTCGGCCAGGGAGGGGCCGCCATGCTCGAGACCGCCTCGGCGCCGCAAAGACTGCAACCGGCGTTGATGTCGATCGCCGCCCTCCTCAACCCTCGACGCTCAACGCTCGATCCAGGCCTTCCCCCCTACCCCACCACTTTCCGCAATACCACCCTCAGCACATCCACCGTGAACGGCTTCTTCACGAACGCATCCACCCCCCCGCCGTCGAAATCCTTCACAGCTTCCTGCTCGTTGTACCCGCTGATCAGGATCACCTTCACCCCGGGCTTGATCTTCCGGATCTCGGGAAGCGCCTTGTCCCCCGACATCCGCGGCATCGTGAGATCGAGCAGCACGCACCCGATCTCCCCCGCGTGCCGCCGCATCGTCTCGACCCCCTCGTCCCCGTCCGACGCCAGCAGCACCCTGAACCCCAGCAACTCCAGCGCGTTCTTCGCGAACTCCCGCAGCTTCGCTTCGTCGTCCACCACCAGCACCGTGCCGCTTCCGCGCCAGATCTCCATCGGCGCCCCCGCCTGCCCGCGCACCCGCGGCACCAGGCTGCCCCCCGCCGGGAAAATCACGGTGAACGCCGTCCCCTTCCCCGCCTCGCTGTCCACCCGGATCGCCCCGCGGTGCCCGCGCACGATCCCCAGCACCGCCGACAGCCCGAGCCCGCGCCCCGTCTTCTTCGTCGTGAAGAACGGATCGAAAATCCGCGCGCGCGTCTTCTCGTCCATCCCGCATCCCGTGTCCGAAACCGTCAGGAACACGTAGTCCCCCTCAGGCATCTCCGCCGCGTGCGCCGCCCCCGCCAGCCACTCCCGCTCCGCGCGCGCCAGTCGCGTCCCCACCGTCACCGTCCCCGCCTTCTCCCCGATCGCCTGCGCCGCGTTGATCACGAGGTTCATCACCACCTGCCGCAGCTGCGTGACGTCCGCCTCCACCTTCGGCAGCATCGCCGCGAGGTCGTATTTCAGCGTGACGGACTTGGGAAGCGACACGCGCAGCAGCTCCGTCATCTCGTGCACGAGCCCGTTCAGGTCCACGCGCTGCAGCACGAAGACGCCGCGGCCCGAGTACGCGAGCATCTGCGTCGCGAGGTCCGCCGCGCGCTGCGCGGTGATCTCGATGTCCTCCAGGTACTCCCACATCTTCGAGTCCTGCCCGACCATCGCCTTCACGATGCTCGCGTTCCCCATCACCACCGTGAGCAGGTTGTTGAAGTCGTGCGCGATCCCGCCCGCGAGCAGCCCCAGGCTTTCCAGTACCTGCCCGTCCCGCAGCCGCTTCTCCAGCGCGCGCCGGTCGCTGATGTCGCGCGCGATGGCGGAGGCGCCGGTCGTGCGTCCGCCGGCCGCCACGGGAGATACCGCGAGCGAGACTTCCACGGTGCCGCCGTCCTTCCGCGCGAGCGCCGTCTCCACGCGCGCGCGCTCGCCCGCCTTCACGCGCGCGAGCAGCTCCGCCGCCTCGCGCTCCCGTCCGGCCGGGAACAGCACCTCCAGCGGCCGCCCCACCGCCTCTTCCACGGTGTGCCCGAACATCCGTTTCGCCGCCGGGTTCCAGCTCACGATCACCCCGTCGAGCGTCATCCCGAGGATCGCGTCATCGCTCGACTCCACGATCAGCGCTGCCAGCTGATTCGTCAGACTCGTTTCGCTCATGACCGACATGTTAAGCGATGCCGACAAAAGCCCGTTCGGCGTTCGGCGTTCGGAGTTCGGCGTTTGACGCGGACCCGTCCCGCGGTTCTCCGCCGGCGCTCGAGCCCGCCCGCGAAACCGCGCGGCCTTCCGATGTCCAACGCCGAACTCCGAACGCCGAACGCCGAACCCGCCGAACCGAGGCTATGATTGAACTGTCATGCATCTCCTCTACGCCTCAGACCTCCACGGCTCATCCATCCACTTCTCAACCCTCCTCGCCCTCGCCGTCCGCCTCAAACCCGACGCCCTCCTCCTCGGCGGCGACCTCTTCCAGAATTCCGACCCCATCGCCGCCGCCCCCGTTTCCCAGCGCCGCGACGCCGAGACCTTCTTCGCCGACTGGTGCCGCGCCGCGCCCTGCCCCGTCTACTGGATCGCCGGCAACCACGAGTGGCGCACCGTCGTGGACCCGCCGCCGGCGGCAGGCACGTATGTGCACGGAAAATGCGTCCCTCTCGGCGACTGGGACCTGATCGGGTTCACGCTCACCTCGCCAACCCCGTACTGGCTCATCGACCACGAGCGCCGCGAGGCGAAGCACGAGCACCGCGAGGAGCGCGGGCGGTGCTGGTCCTCGCAGGGCACGACGGCGGTCCCGACCGAGGCGCGCGCCTGGCTCGCCACGCACCCGACCCTCCTCGACGAGCTCCGCACCCTCCCCGAACCCCGCGCCTGGCGCCGTACCATCCTCATGGCCCACGACCCGCCCTTCGACTCCGGCCTCGACCTCCGCTGGGGCAACCAGCCCGTGGGCAGCTACGACGTCCGCCACTTCCTCCTCGCCAAACAGCCCGCCGTCTCCCTCCACGGCCACATCCACGAGGCGCCGCTCCTCACCGGCAAACCCCTCCACATCGTCGGCGCCACCCACGGCTTCAACGCCGGCCGCGTCCGCCAGGGCTGCCGCGCCCTCTGGCTCGATCCCGACAAACCGGCGGAGTACAGGCTGTTCGAGGGCGATCCGCGTCCGTAATCGGTCTTCATCGAGCCGTCCATCCGCGTTCGGCTTTACTTGATGCCAAGGATGAACTCTTTCCACTCCCTGTCCAGCTCGCGCAGGTCCCCGAACGAACGTTCTGCCGCCTCGACAGGCGCCCGTCCCTCGACAATCGCCGCGCAGAATCTCCGGAAGTTCTCCCTGTACTTTCCGCCACCCGCCTCCCAGAGGAAGAAAACGAGCGACCAGCACTGCGCTTCCAACTCCTGCGCCGCGGTACGCCCGCGCTGTACCTGCAATAGGTCGCCGCCACTCAGTTTCAACAGATCTGTCAGGCTCCGCGACTTCGCCGCGGTCATCGCGCGCCTCACATGCGGCAGCCGATGGGGCGCGAGACCTTCGAATCGTATCCGTCCTTCCGTGTCGTGGCGCCAGGCCTCGAAGAGGCAGGCGAGGCCGGCGTTGAGCCAGCACGAATCCGAATCGGAGATCTTCAATCCGCGATCCCGGTGCAGGGCTTCCTCGACCAGGAGCCATGTCGCGGCGTGGATGACGACCTCGTACATCTCCCCGTCTCCGCCGGCCAGGTAGGCGACGCCTGAGCGCCGGTCCATGTGACTCGTGAACTGGTACGAGCCACCCGTGTTCTGCAGGTAGCGCTCGCGCGTGTGAAACACGAAAACGGGAAGAGGACGATCTTCGAGAATTCTCGAAACTGCGAACACCTCGCCGAATCTGCGAGAGAATTCAGCGAAGAGATCGTCCAGAACCCTGTCGAACTCCGCGAGGACGAGCGCCGCCAGTCGCCCGTCCGTTTCCTCCATCATCAGGAACCACGGCGACTCGGGCGCACAGTCGCGGACCTCGATCGGCCGCCCGAAACGTCGGCCGAAATCGTCGACGAGCAGGTGGACACGCTTCTCGCGGGGCGTCATTCGCGACAATCGCAGGACTTCCTGATCCCGCTTCACGGCGGCTTCAACCAGGTCCGCCTCGTCCTTCTCGTACCAGACGCCCTCGTATTCAAAGTGCTCGAGACGCAGGTGCGCCCCGCGGTTCCGGGGATCAACCTCGAGCACGCGTGCCGCGAGAAGCTCCGCATCGGCCCGCAGTCCGTGTGCGTCGAGCCACGCCGTCAGCTCCAGGAGCCGCGCGACGTCCCGTCCCGCCGAAGCCTTCTTCTTCTCGACGACGCGCCGGATTCCCTGCCGGGCTTCGATCATCTCCCGCGGGTCCGCCAGCGCCTTCGCAAATTCCTCCGCCGCGCGGTCCAGGTCGTCGCGCGACAGGTACCACCATCCGTCCCGGAGCGGTCCCTCCGACTCCCGGATGGCGCCGTTTTCAGGCGCAGAACCCGCCCCATCGCGCCGGGCGAAGTACACCCCCGAGCCGAGGATCGCGGCGAACGCGGCGGCGCTGATGGCGGTGGAGACTCTCATCCGGAGATGCCCGTGTGAACGGCCCGCGGACGGTCCGGATCGTTCGAACTGCAGATCTACTTGAGGTCGAGCACGAACTCCTTCCATCCCAGGTCCGGCTTACACCCTCAGGGCCTTGATGTACTCCTCGTACTCCTTGTTCAGCTGCTCCAGGTCCCCGAAGATCTCCTTCGCCGGGTCGTAGCCGCCTTTCATGTCTACCTCGCGCTTGAAGTAGTCGTTGAACTTCTCGACGTACTTCCCGCCCTGGTAGGTATAGAAGAAATACACGACCGACCAGGATTGCGCGTACATCGCGCTCACGTATTGAGGGTTCCCGGAGTTGCGCGCGAACTCCATGTACGTGATCTTCATCATCTTCTGAAGCGGCGTGTGCTTGTTCGACTTCATGAGCGCCTGCACCGAGCCCACGTAGTCCTTCGAGACCTCGCCCAGCACGAACCCGCCGACCGCGTCGCGCTTGAAGAACTCGAAGAAGCAGGCGATGCCTTCGGTGAACCAGAACATGTTGATGTTCCGGCGCGCCTTGTCGTTCTTCTCCTTCATCTGCGTGACGTTGTGGACGAGCTGATGGATGCCTTCGTGGAAGAGGGTCTCGTACAGCTTGGGCGTGTCCTTGTAGATAAAGATACGGCCGTTGGTGGTGTCGAAATGCCCGCCCGCGAAGTAAGGGGCGGCCGTGCACTTCATGTAACGGTCGCGGTTCTCGAAGATGTAGATGAAGCAGACTTCGTTAGCGCCGAACTCCTCGACGTTGAACAGCTTGCCGTAGCGCTTGAAGAACAGCTCGTACAGCGTCTTCACGATGCCCTTGAAGTCCTCGAGCATCAGCTCGGCGTTGTAGCTGGACGATTCCTCCATGCAGAGCAGGTAGGGGGCCTCGGGACCGCAGTCCTTGTACAGCTTCTTGTTCTCGTTCCACATCCGGTTGTACTCGTCCTTCATGATGTGGACGCGCTGTTCCCGGACGGACATCTTGCTCATCGCCTGGATCTGCTCGTTGCGCTCCTTGGCGACCTTCACGAGGTCCATCTGGTCCTTCTCGTACCAGACGCCCTCGTAAAGCTCGTGCTCGAGGTATTTGTGCGCCTTCGCGTTGTCCTTGTCCTGCTTGATCAGCATCCCGGCGAGGTCGGCGGCCTTTTCCTTCAGGTTGACGGCGTCGAGCCAGTCGATCAGTTCCGTGAGCTTGGCGAGGTCGCCGTTGCACCCGGGATACTTGACCGCGTCGTACCAGCCGCGCAGCTTGTCCTGCGCCTTCGTGAACGTGGTGTCCTTCTTGGCGGCCTTGATGTAGTACTCCTCCGCCGTCCCGCGGTCGCCTTTCTTTTCGCACGCCTCGGCGTACTCGAACATCGCGGAGGCGCTGTCGTCGGCGTTCTTCTTCAGCTTCGCGAACTTCTCGTCTTTCTCGCTCGTGGCCGAGTCGCCGCTCCCGCCCTTGCCCTTCTTGTCGCCGCCCATCGCCACGAAGGCGCCGATCGCGAGGAGCAGGACAGCTCCTCCGCCGATGCCGGCGAACAGCATCGTGTTGTTCTTCTTCGCCGGAGGCTCGTAGCCGCCGCGGCCGCCCCGGGAGGCCGGCTCGGGAGCGCGCCCGCGCGATCCGCCGCGCGAGGGAGCCGGCGCGGGGGCGCTTCCGCGCACTCCCCGCCGTACCGGCGCCGGCTCCGGTTCGGGCTCAGGCTCGGGTTCCGGCGCCGGCCGCGCCTGCGGCCGCCGCGCGGAAGGAACCCCTGCCGAAGGACGCGAGGCCGGCTTCTCCGGCGGCGCCGCGCCCGCGGCCGCGGCCGCGCCGCGCTTCTTGAAAACGTTCACCGGCGCCTCGGCGCTCTCCGCGAAAAAATCCGTCTCGCGCTGCACCGGCGCCTCGTCCTCCGGCACCGTGAAGATCGCCTTGCACTTCCCGCACTTCAGCTGCTTCCCCGGGGTGAACTGCGATACGTCGAACCGCGCGCCGCATTCGACGCACTCGTAGAGCTTCATGCCTTGCTCCCTGAGAATGTGTAGGTCAGCCAGTCGCTTAAGGTTACTCCCGACGGGACGGCCGGGTCAACCCCGTCCGCCTGCGGGATCTCCTGCCCCTTAGACGTACGGAACGGCCGGATGTTCGGGACTATTTAGTGAGATGTACGGAAGAGCCATTCGGGGCGCTGGCCCGCTTTGAGAAATTCCAGGAGGAAGGGGCCATTGAGGCGGGATCCGTGGAGGGCGAGGATCACCCTGCGGTCGTCCCATTCGGCCTTGTAAGTGCCGCGTTCGACGATGCGGACGGTGCCGCGGCCTCCGGAGATTTCGCCCTCGTAGGTCAGGTAGAGGAGGCGGTGGTCGAAATGCTGAAGCGCGGGGATCCTGAAGGGACCGGCGGCGGGGGGTTCCGAGGCGAGGGACCAGGTCTTGAGGACGCCGTCCTTCTCCAGCATGAGGTCCCAGTGAAGAGGCTCGGTCCGGTGTTCCTGAATGACAAACCTGAGTCCGCTCATCGCCGCCCTTCCACCCTGACCTTCCGCCGGCCGACAACTCCGAACTCCGAACGCCGATCCCCGCAGGCGGTCACACAGGCGACTTTCCGACCTCAGTCAGCTTGTACTGCTTCAGTTTCCTGTAAAGCGTCCGTTCCCCGCACCCGAGCAGGCGCGCCGCCTCTTCCCGATTCCCTCGCACCATCTCGAGCGTGCGCCGGATCAGGTCTATCTCCGATTTCTTCAGCGTGAGCCCCGCGGGAGGCAGCCCGCCGGAAGCCCCGACCCCGGGAGTCGAGACGTCCCGCTTCGAGGAAATCTCCTCCGGAATGTCGTCCGTGTCGAGAATGTTGTCCCGCGTCAGCACCACCATCGCCTCCATCGTGTTGCGCAGCTCGCGCACGTTCCCGGGCCACGGGTAGGCGAGCAGCATCGTCCGCGCGGCGGGCGTGATCCCCTCGATGCGGCGGGAATGCTGGTGGGAGAACTCCTTGATGAAGTGGTCGATGAGGAGCGCGATGTCGCTCTGGCGCGCGCGGAGCGGCGGCAGGCTGATCGTCACGACGCGCAGCCGGTAGTACAGGTCCTCGCGGAACTTCCCTTCCTTCACGAGGTCCTCGACGTGGCGGTTCGTGCTTGCGATGAGCCGGACGTCCACCGGGATCGGCACGTTGGACCCGACGCGGTACACGCACCGCTCCTCGATCACGCGCAGGAGCTTCGCCTGCGTGCTGAGCGGCATGTCCCCGATCTCGTCCAGCAGCAGCGTCCCGTGATTCGCGAACTCGAACCGCCCCTTCCGCGCCCCGATCGCCCCCGTGAACGCGCCTTTCTCGTGCCCGAACAGCTCGCTCTCGATCAGCCCCTCGGGCATCGCGGTGCAGTTGATGGGGATGAAATGCTGGTTCCGGCGGGGCGAATTGCGGTGGATCGCCTTCGCCACGAGCTCCTTCCCCGTGCCGCTCTCGCCCTGGATCAGCACCGTCGCGCTCGTCGGCGCCACCTGCTGCAGCACCGTGAACACTTTCTGCATCGATTCCGCATTCCCGATGATCCCGCTGAACCCGTACTTCCGGTCGAGCTCCTGCTGCAGGTACACGTTCGAGCGCGACAGGTTCTGCCGCTCCAGCACCTTCTCGATCACCGCCCGCAGCTCCTGGATGTTCAGCGGCTTCTTCAGGTACGTGCTCGCGCCCTTCTTCATCGCCTCGACCGCGCCCTCGACGCTCGCGAACCCCGTCATCACCACCACCTCGACGTCCGGGTGCAGCCGCCGCGCCGAGCCCAGCACCTCCATCCCGTCCACGTCCTTCATCACCAGGTCCGTGAGCACGATGTCCACATGTTCGTTTTCGAGCATGTCGATCGCGGCCTTGCCGCTCGAAGCGACGAGCGTGCGGTAGCCCGTGCGCCGGAGCGATTCGGAGATCGTCTCGGCGTGCTCCGCCTCGTCGTCGACGACGAGAATCATGACGTCGGCGTTGGCGGAAGCGTCGTCCTTGCGGGAGGAAACGGGCTGGGAGGTGGGCATGGGTCCGTGAAGGGGTGTATCCTCTCCGCGCCCGGAGGGCAAACGGAAAAGCTAGAGAGAAATGGCGGGCCCCTGCTTCGCCTCCCCTCCGATGGGAATCCGGATCGTGAAACAGCTGCCCTTCCCCGGCTCGCTCGTCAGACCGACCGTCCCGTCGTGCTCGTGAACGATGCGCCGGGCCGTCGGGAGGCCGAGTCCGGTCCCGGTCTTCTTCGTGGAGAAATACACGTCGAAGATTTTCGCCTGGGTTTCCGAGGTCATGCCCGATCCCGTGTCCGCCACGTCCACCTGCGCGTACTCGCGCCATTTCTGCGTGCGGACGATCAGCTCGCCGCCGTTCGGCATCGCCTGGATCGCGTTCATGACGAGGTTCAGAAGCGCCTGTTTGAACAGGTTCACGTCCACGGGGACTTTCGGCATCTCCCCGAACGACTTCAGGATGCGGACCTTCTTCTGCTGCGCCTCCGGCCCGACGAAATCCAGGACTTCCGCGATCACGCGGTTCAGGTCGTGCGGGATCCGGTTCAGCTTGTGCATCCCCGCGAACCGCAGGAAGTCGTTCACGATCTCCTCGAGCCGCGACGTCTCCTTGAGGAGCAGCTTGATCCTCTGGACCGAGGCGCGCTCCTTCTCCGTCTTCCCCTCTTCCCAGTCCTCCTGCAAGAGCTGGAGGTTGGCCTGGAGCGTGGAGAGCGGCGTCCGGATCTCGTGCGCGAGCCCCGCCGCGAGCTGTCCGAGGAAGGCGAGGCGGTCGGCGTCCTTGCCGGCGGTCATAGGCCCCGCATTTTGCGAAAGCGGGGGGGAAGCGTCTACCTCATAACCTCGGTGGAACCGCATCCCCGGCCGAACGAGGTGGACTTCAGTGACCCGCACGCCGACGCGCGAAGCGCGGAGGCCCCTTGAACTTTACCTTCCCCTTTACCTTTCCCTGTCATTGACCGGGCGAACGACAGGGAAAGGTAAAGGGGAAGGTAATGGTAAAGGGGCGCGGCTTCGCCGCGCGCATCGAACACCGCCGGACCCGTAAGGAACCCGCACCATGAGACCGAGTCACCCCCAAGACCTCATCCCCTGGGCCCGCCTCGCGCCCGCGCGGAACGAGAAACGAGAAACGATGAACGATGAACGCCCGCCCCACGTTGATCGACTCCCCGCCCCGTCGTATACTCGTCCTGAAGTCCGCCCCGAACCTGCCCTTCCCCTTCCCAGGATCCCGATGGCCGCCGAAATCCACGACTGGCTCAGCAACCGAGAGATGTTCGCCCGAAGGGTCAGCTCCGGCGAGGTGCTGGGACTGCTCAAGCGCACGTTTCCCGTCCCGGCGAACACGGTGGCGCTCGTCGTGGACAACGGCGCCCGCCGCGTCGCCCGCGGCGGGGACCCGCTCACCGGCCGGTTCGACGCGGTCCTGATCAAGACCCAGGAGATGCCAGTCGCGTTCCAGGTCGCGGGCCTCCGCTCGAAGGACGGGTTCGGCATCAACGCGCGCGTCCGCCTCACGCTGCAGCTCGAGTCCTTCGAACCCGACCGCGTCGAGGACTTCTGCCGCAACTTCACCGCCGCCAACGCCCAGACCTCTTCCGAAGACCTCCGCGCCTACCTCGTCGTCGACGTGAAGCGCGCGCTCTCGGAGTACCTGGGGAGCCACGACGCGGCCGAGCTTCAGAACGCGCAGGCCGGCGCGGAGATCGAGGGCGGTCTCCGGCGGGCGCTGGAGGCGCCGCTGTTCGGGAAGGGGCTGACGTTCCGGAAGCTGATGGAGCTGGAGTTCCAGAGCGAGTCGTTCGACAAGGCGCGGGACGAGAAGCGGCGGGAGAACGAGAAGTTGCGGGAGCACGAGGCGGTGCTGCTGGATCAGCAGAGGCGCGAGGAGAAGGTGAAGCGGCTGGCGGCGCTGATGAAGAGCGAGGACACGCAGGCGGTTTTTCACGAGATCAAGGACGAGCGTGTGAAGTCGCTGTTGTACGCGAAGCTGATGGAGAACGACCTGGCGGACCTGTCGAGCGAGGAGATCCGGGCGCGGCTTCAGCAGTGGGGCGACGACCTGGTGGGGGTGGTGCTGCGCGCGTACGCGGCGCTGGGGGACGCGCCGGACGGGACGACGGCGGAGCCGGCGCGGGCGGAGCGGCTGGACCGGGTGATTGTGACGGCGGGGAGCCGGATCCTGCAGTTCAAGCCCGAGGATTTCACGGGGAGCTGCCGGCTGATGGACGCGGGATTCAACCTGCGGTCCGCGCGGGTGCACCCGTGGATGGACAAGGGGCTGGTGTTCGCGGGCGGCAAGCGGCAGGTGGCGGCGATCGACCCGGACACGACGCAGCAGGTGGCGGTGTATCCGCTTCCCGAGGGCAAGAAGCCCAAGGGCGGGGTGAACGCGACGGCGGTGTGGCGGAACCGGCTGTTTGCGACGCACTCGGAGATCGGGGTGATCGAGTGGGACCTGGCGAAGCCGGGGGTACCGGGGCAGTGCGTGTTCACGGACGTGACGGCGCTGTCGACGACGGTGCGGGCCTCGGTGGCGACACCGGACGGGAAGCTGTATTTCGCGAGCGGGCGGACGGTGGTGGCGGTGGATCTCGAAAAGGGGGGCGCGCCGGTGACGTTCGCGCCGCAGGCGCCGAGCGGGGTCACGGCGCTGGCGGTGGGCGAGCGGCTGGTGGTGGCGGGGTGCGGGTCGGGGAACGAGGGGGCGCTGGTGATCTGGGACCGGAGCGATCCGGCGCGGACGCTTTCGGTGCTGAGGCGCAACGCGCCGATCGGCTCGACGCGGTTCACTTCGCTCGGCGGAGTCGCGCACATGCTGTACACATGCCGGGACCACAACGTGACGGCGCGGGTGGTGGGGCAGCCGCTGGAGACGCACTACGACGCGGGCGAGCACTCGGTGATCCTGGCGGAGGGCGGCTCGGACTACGTGGTGGCGGTGGACGCGAACGGGCGGTTCCTGATCTGCTGGGACGCGGCCCGTCCCGCGAAGCCGCGGGCGATCCTCGACCTGAACGCGTACACGGACCAGGCGGTGTACGACCTGTCCCCCGTTTTCGAACCCGGGAAATGAGCGAAACGTCCGGCACCTGCGCGGCGTGCGGCCGCACCTATCTTTCGCGGGTCGGGGTTTTCCGCGACGACGCGGCGTGTCCGTCGTGCGGGAAGCCGATCTGCTCGGCGTGCTGGGGCGAGAAGATCATCTACTGCCAGGAGCACGAAGAGGTACCGGTGGCGCAGCTTGTGGACGCGCCGAAGCCGGGGGCGGTGCCGCCGGCGGAGATTCCGCCGGGGGCGGTGGCGCGGCAGACGGCGCGGGAGATGGAGGAGGGGTTTCTCTCGCGCGTGAGGAAGAACTTCCGGCAACTGGGGGGGATTTTCAACCCGGTGGACGGCCGGTGGTACGACGTGGTGGAGCGGAACATCGCGGAGTACGTAGTGGACCTCGGAGCGGAGGCCGCGAAGAACGCGGTGCGCGACAAGGCGAAGTCGGGGTTCAACGAGATTCTCGCGGGGATGCCGACGAACCGCGCGGCGGTGTGCGACGTGTTCACGCGCGATTTCCTCGGGGCGCGCCAGCGCCGGGTGAGCCTGGCGGGCGCTTCCCTGTCGGCCCTCGACGAACTCGTGACGCCCGGCTGGAGCGCGCGGCCGCTCGGGTTCACGGCCGTGACGGCCGCGCAGAGGCGCCTCGTGACCGACGCCGGCGTTTTCTACTACCTGTGCTACTTCTCGACGACGGGGTGGTCGCAGGAGGCGCGCGACCTGCTGGCCAACGGACCGAACTTCGTCGCGTGCCTCGTGGAGAAGCAGGGGGACGCGTGGCGGATCGCGGCGAAGGACGACGGCCGCTGGGGGGACGCGCTGGCGGTGTACGATCTGGAGACGTACGCGGAGAAGAGGGAGCGGGTGGCGGCGTTCGTGAAGAGGAACACGTACGAGCTGCTGATGGACCGTGTGACGGACCGGTTCGTGTGCGAGAAGACGGGGTTGCCGCTGGACGTGGTGAGGGCGGCGTTCAGGGATGCGGCGAACGATCCGTTCCTGCATTTGACGGAGGATCCGGACCAGTTCCGGCTGTCCAGGGTTTACTAGGACAGGGGTGGCCGGCGGGCGAAGGACAGTTTTGAATTATGAATTTTGAATGTTGAATTGAGGGTGGCCCCGGGGGCTCCCACAATTCATAATTCAAAATTCATCATTCAAAATTAGCCGTTTGACATGCCGCAGGGAACGACATCGGATTTCAGGACACGAGATGATCCTCGACCGAATCAAGAAGCTGATGGGCCTCGGAAGCCTCCCCGACGAGGTCGCGCCGATCTACCGCGGCGCGAAGTCGGAGCGCGAGGCGCTCGAGATGCTCAAGGACGCCCGCCGGCGCGACGAGGACCGCAGGAACCGCGCGCTCGAGGACGTCGAGATCCTCCAGACCAAAGAGTCCGACCTGATGGAGGACGGCAAAAAGGAGACCGACCAGAACCGCCGCCTCGGCCTCGCCCGCAAGATCAAGGACCTCCGCTGGAAAGTCGAAGAGATCGAGGCGAAGGTCGAGAACATCTTCAACAAGCGCATCCGCATCTACAAAGAGCACATCGCCTCCCTCGAAACGCTCGTCCACCTCGCCGAGGAGCCGCTTCCCACCACGAAGCAACTCGAAGAGGCGGCGATCAAGGCGAAGGAGAAGCGCGAGGACCTCGACCGGACGGTTGCGATGGCCGAGGGGATGGGGATGGACAAGTCGACGGAGCCGGTCATCGACGAAGAGGAGCGCGCGATTCTCGAGGAGTTCCAGAAGCACGAGGAGGCGAAGATCGAGCAGCACGAGAACCTGCCCGAGTTCGCGCCGCGCGAGAAGAAGAAGGAGAGCAAGGCGAAGGAGACGCCGGCGGGGGACGAGGAAGAGGAGATGCTCGAATGAGCGCAGCCGAGATTTTCGACTGGCTGTTCAAGCGCCGCCGCAGGCTGACGGACTTCAAGCCCGAGGAGCTGCGGCGGGAGGAGAAGCGGCTGGAGATCCGCGAGAATCAGCTGGTCTCGCAGCAGGAGAAGCTGGACCGCGAGAAGGAGGACATTTTCCAGCAGGGCGCGAAGACGAAGTCGATCGTGCGGCGGAGGCTGTACGCGCGGCGGTTCAACGACCTGATGAGCCGGATCCGGCTGATGGACCGCGAGCTGAACAGGGTGTCGAAGGAGGTCATGACGCTCTCGCGGATCCGGGCGCTGATCGAGAGGACGAAGAATCCGAAGTCGGTGACGGGCATCCTGAACAACATGACGGAGGCGCACATGGACCAGCTCCAGGCGCTTCTCGAGGACGACAAGATCGGCGAGGAGTTCTACCTGCAGAAGCTGGACGGGCTGCTGGGTGTCGCGGCGGATCCGGCGTACGACGCGGCGGACGTCGGCTCCGAGGGTCTGGAGGTGCTGAAGACCTGGGAGGCGATGGACGAGGGCGAGATGGAGTTCGACGAAGGGTTGAAGCAGGCGGAGACGGGGCAGAAGCAGGCGGGGCGGCCGGAGCGCGGGGAGAAGGAGCCGGAGGAGCGCGAGGAGCCGGAGGCGGACGGGTAGGGCGTCGAGGGTTGAGGGTCGAGGATCGAGAAGGGCCGTGATCGAGGTTTGCGGTCGGGGATTGGCCCCGGCGCCGAGTGTGCTGTCGTGTTGCGAAGGCGATCGTCCGGTTTGCTTGAGGAGACCCAGGACGTACGGGGGACGGGCGGCAAGGTCGGCGCCGAGCGCTCCCGAACGGAATCCACGCCGATCACTGCTTTTCTCAACCTTCGACCCTCGACCCTGAACGCTCGCCCCCACCCGGAGCCCCCGCATGTCGATCATCGACCTGTTCAAGCGGCCGAAACGGATCACCGACCTCAAGCTCGAGGAGGTCCGGCGCGAGGAGGCGCGGCTCGGCCTGCGGGAGACGCAGGCGATCGCGCGGCTCGAGCAGATGGAGCGCGACAAGGAGGAGCTGTTCCGCCGGGGGTTCAAGCTCAAGAGCCCGGTGCGGCGGAAGCAGCTCGCGCGGCAGTTCGAGCAGAAGAAGAACGAGATCGGACTGGCGGAGCGCGACCTGAACCGGATGTCGAAGGAGGCGATCACGATCGCCGCGGTGCGGATGGCGATCCAGCGGAAGGAGGACCAGAAGAAAGGGATCCTCTCGATCCTACACCTGGCGGAGGAGGGGGAGATCCAGCGGCTGCTCGAGGACGACAAGATCTCCTACGACCTCTACATGGAGCGGCTGGGAGCGATCGCCGAGTCGTCGAAGGACACGGAAGGCAACATCATCAACGAGGTCGGGCAGGAGGGGGCGGAGCTGCTCGACATCTGGCAGAAGCTGGACGAGGGCGAAATCGACTCGCTGGACGCGGGACTCAAGCTCGCGGAGAAGAAAGCCAAGGAGAAGCCGCTCCCTGAAGAAGAAACCGAATGATCCTGCGATGAGGGTCGCGACCTCGGGCGACGGCACCGTCGCGCTGTGGACCGCTTCCCGATACAAGCCCGACGCGGACCTCCGCGCCGCGTGGGGGAAGCTGTTTCGATGGGCGGCGTGGCTGGCGGCGCTGCCTTCGTTCGGTCTCCTGATCTGGAGCGTGTTGGCGTACAGGGGGATCCAGGCGCCGACGGAGAAGCAGACGCTGGTGTACTTCGTACAGGACTACGTCGCGGCGTGCGGCATCGGGATCACGGCGCTGTTCGCCTCGATCGCGCTGCCGCGCACGAAGAAACGGGACGTCGCGGTGCTGTTCGGCGGCTGCGTCGCGGCGGTGCTCGCGGTTTACTCGCCGGAGCTCGTCCGCGCGGCGCATGCGCTTCGCCGGACCATCCCGCACACCGCGCTCGTCGCGCTCCTGTTCCCCCAGGCGCTCGTGCTGCTCGCGGCGTGCGCGGCGGTGCTGGGGCGGAAGCGCCGGTCGCGGCCGGAAGGGAGCGATTAGCGATGGACCTGTACTCTCCGATCAAACAGTCGCTGACGAAGGCGAAGGAGCTGTACGACGCGCGCGACTTCGACAAGGCGGCGGCGCTGTACGACAAGGCGGCGAGCCTGATGTCGATCTACGCGGAGCAAGCGATCGGGCGCGACGCGGAGATGCGGCGGCGGAAGAAGGCGATGGAGTACCGGGAGATCGCGAAGAAGCTCCGGAGCGGGGAATTCGAGCCGGCGGCGAAGGGCGGGGACGAGAACGGGGACGCGGCGCCCGCGGCGGCGCCGGCGGAGGGGAAGGCGGCCAAGGCGCAGGGCGAGATCAAGGGGGCGGTGCTCGGGCTCATCAAGTACTCGTCGATCACGTGGAACGACATCGGCGGGCTGGAGCCGACGAAGGAGGAGATCAAGTACGCGCTGGGGATCACGCTCGCGAAGCAACCTCCGGGGGTAACGCTTTCCGCGTGGACGAACATCCTGTTCTACGGCCCGCCCGGCACCGGCAAGACTCTGCTCGCGGCGGCGACGTCGCACGCGATCCGGAATTCGGACGACGTGCAGAGCGTGTTCTTCAACGTGAAGGTCTCCTCGGTGCTTTCGAAGTATTTCGGAGAGTCGTCGAAGATCATCTCGGAACTCTACGGGACGGCGCGCGACACGTCGCCGGCGGTGATCTTCCTCGACGAATTCGAATCGATCGGGGGGAAGCGGGACGAGCAGGACACGGGGCCGGAGCGGCGCATCCTGTCGACGCTGCTGTCGGAGCTCGACGGGATGGAGGCGAAGGGGCGCCGGGACATCTACGTGCTCACGATCGCCGCGACGAACCGCCCGTGGGACCTCGACGCCGCGGTGCTGAGCCGGTTCGAGAAGAAGATCCTGATTCCCCTGCCGGACCTCACCGCGCGGCGGGCGATCCTCCAGATTCACCTGGAAAAGCGCGGCTTCAAGGTGGAGACCGACCTGACCGACCTCGCGCGAGCGAGCGAGGGCTACAGCGGCCGCGAGATCGAGCGGCTGTGCAAGGAGGTCACGACGCGGATGGTGGCGGAGATGAACCGCGAGGTGCCGGGGCTGATCGACAAGGGGCTCGACGAGGTGCGCAAGCACCAGCTGCGCGTGCGCGCGCTGACGCAGGCCGATTTCCAGCGCGCGATGGCGAAGATCCATCCGCAGACGACGCCGTCGGACGTGAAGAGATACAACGAGTGGAAGGAGGCTCAGGTCGAGTGACCTCGGCCGCGAAGCGGCCCCCTTCAACTTTACCTTCCCCTTTACCTTTCCCTGTTGTTCGAACGGCCGAAGGGCAGGGAAAGGTGAAGGGGAAGGTAAAGGTAAAGGGGCGCGGCTGACGCCGCGCGTCGGGCCGGACCTGAGGCTATAATTCCAGCAACTCCAGAGACCAGGAACCCACCGATGGGCATCTTCAAGTCGAAGGAAGAGAAACGCATCGAGCGCGACCTCGAGGTCCGCAAGGGCATCAATTCGATCAAGCGGAACCTGAAGGAGATGGACAAGCACTCGAAGGAGTACATCGACAAGGCCAAGAAGGCCAAGCGGATCGGGGACGACGCGCAGCTCAAGTTCATCAAGGCCGCGCTCAAGAAGACCGCGCTCTCGAAGAAGCTCCGCGAGCGGCAGCTTCTTTCGCTCGAGACCGCCATGCAGATCAAGAACCAGGCCGAGTCCGACGGCGAGTTTGCCAAGGCGATGATGGAAGTTTCAAAGTCCATCTCCGAGGTCTACGGCGCGACGGACCTCGCCAAGACGCAGCGCAATTTCGAGAAGGCGCTCCTGCAGGCCGAGACGCTCCAGGACCGCATGCAGATCTTCGTCGAGATGACGTCGGAGTCGCTGTCCTCCGCGGACGAGGAGGCGGAGAAGATCCTGAGCGACAAGGACATCGACCGGATGATCGACGAAGAGGCGGTGCACGAGGAGAAGAGCGGGCTGGACAAGGAGATCCAGAAGGGGCTGAAGGAGATCGAGGAGGAGCTGGGGAAGGAGCCGTAGCGCGGGGCGGCGTGCCGGCGCGCCGTCCGGACCGGGATCCCGTCGACGAGAGCGAGGGGCGCGCGCCCTGCCGCGATTTCCCGCGTTCCATCGCCAGCTCCAGGACCCGGCGCTCGCCGGCGTCGTCCGGAAGGCCGCCGCCCGTTTCCGCTTCGACGTCCAGTAACTTCGCGCGGAACGAGAAACGAGTCACGTCGAACGGCTTTTCTACTTCGGCCCCGCCCCGAACTTCCTGAGAAAATCCTCCGCCTCCCGCCGCTGCCACGACTCCGCAGGCCCCACCTCGACGATCCGCTCGTAGCACTTCCGCGCCGCGGGAAGATCCTTCAGGCCGAAATGCGCCAGCCCCTTCCAGAATAGCCCCGTCAGATCGTCCGGATTCTTCTCGAGGAGCCACGCCGCGTCCTCCAGTGCTTCCGTCCATTTCTCGAGGCGGGCGTGGAGTTCGAGGCGCAGGGTCCGAGGGGGGACGGAGGCGGGGGCGAGCGCGATCGCGGCGGTGGCGTCCCTGAGGGCCCAGTCGAGGGACTGGCGCGCCTTGAAGAGGTTGGCGCGGGCGAGCCGCAGGTCCGCGGAGTTCGGACAATTCTTCACCGCGAGGTCCGCGGCGGCCAGGGCCTCGTCGGGGCGGGAGAGACGGCCCAGGAGGTCGATGCGGGAAGCGTGCGCCGCTTCGTCGGCGGGCGTGGCGGCGACGAGGATTTCGAGGTCCAGCGCGGCGTCGGCGAGGCGGTCGAGGCGCTCGAGGGCGGCGGCGCGCGCGGCGCGGGCCGCGAAGCAGCGGTCGTCGAGCGCGAGGGCCGCGTCGAAGTCGCGCACGGCGCTTCCGTAGTCGCCTTTCCGCGCCTGCGCCCGGCCGCGGTGGTGGAACGCGGGGGCGAATTTCGGGCGGAGTGCGGCGGCGCGGTCGAGGTCGGCGACGGCGTCGGCGGGGCGCGCGTCGAGCGCGAGGAGCGCGCGTTCGAGGCGGGCGGGGACGAAATCCGGGTCGGCGGCGAGCGCGGCGTCGAGGTCGCGGCGCGCCTCCCCGGCCCTGCCGCCCCGGAGGAGGAGCACGGCGCGGGTCTGAAGCGCCGGCGCGAAGGCAGGATCGAGCTTGAGCGCCCGGTCCGCTGCTGAGAACGCCTCGGCGTCGCGGCCCGCGCGCGCGAGGGCCGCGGCGAGGCAGGCGAGCACGCGCGGCGTTTCAGGGCGCGCGGAGTCGGCGGTCGCGAACGCGGCGGCGGCGGAGTCGCCCTGCAGGAGCGCACCGTGGAGCCAATGGCCGCGCCACCAGCCCGGGCCCTCCGCGCGCGCGGCTTCGCCGGCGAGCCGGAGCGCCGCGTCGCGGTCGCCGCGCAGAAGCGCGACCGCGGCCTCGGCGCAGGCGCGGTCGCCCGCGGGCAGGCCCGCCGCCGGGAGCGCGGCGCGCGCGAGCAGATCGCCGGCGTCGAGGGAAACGGCGGGGGGAAGGGGCTCGCTCGCGAGGCACAGGTCGGCGTCGCGGCCGCGCATGAGGAGGGACCAGCCGAGCGAGAACGTGGCGGAGGCGCGCGCGGGGTCGAACCGGAGCGCCTCGGACCAGGCGGCCTCGGCCTCGGGCGCGCGGCCGAGAACGTCGAGCGCTTCCCCGCGCAGCGCGTGCGCCTCGGCGCAGGCCGGGTCCGCGGCGAGGATCCGGTCGGCGAGCGCGAGGGCCGGCCCCGCCGCGGCGCGGCGCGCGGCGAGGGAGGAGGCGGCGCGGGCCGCGGGGAGGAGCGGGCGCAGTTCGGCGAGCAGGGGCGCGACGGAAGGCGGCGGGCCGGGCGCCGGCCCGGGATCCGCCTCGCCGGCCGCGGGCCGCTTGATTTCCGGCGCGCCGTCGTCCCCTGACGAGGACCCTCTTCCGATCGCGATCCCCGCCCCGAAGATTCCGGTGACGACGACGGCGGCGATGAAGGAAGCGGCCATGATGGTGGCGGGGCGCGGCATGGGGATTCCCGCGGCGGCGGGCGATTTCGTGACGAAGGCGGAAACGAGCTCGCGCCCGTCGCGCGGGCGGCGCTCGGGATCGGCCTGGAGGCAGCGCTGGAGGAGCGCGTCGAGTTCGGGCGGGACGTTGGGGTTGACGGCGGACGGAGCGCGAAACACGTGGCCGCCGAGGGCCGCGAGCGCGGGGATGGTGTGCTCGGGGCAGGGCATCTCGCCGGTCAGCGCGAGGTACGCCACGACGCCGAACGAGAACACGTCCGCCGCCGGCCCCGCCGCGGCGCCCGTCGGCTCCGCCTGCTCCGGCGACATGAACTCCAGCGTTCCGATCAGCGAGCCCGTCACGGTCAGCGTCCCGAGCTTTTTCCCCGACACGTCGCGCGCCAGCCCGAAGTCCGTCAGGTACGCCCGCCCCGTGCCGTCGATCAGGATGTTCGAGGGCTTCACGTCGCGGTGCACAACCCCCTCCGCGTGGGCCGCCGCGAGCGCCGAAGCGATCCGGCCCAGCGCCGCGATCCGGGCCTCGAGCGGAAACGCCGTCGCGGCGCCCTCGGCGTAGATTTTTTCATGAAGGGACACTCCCTCGATGTACTCCATCGCGATGAAATGGCGCCCCTCCTTGAACCCGACGTCGAGCACGCCGACGATCGCCGGGTGGCGCAGCTTCGCGGCGGACCGCGCCTCGCGCTTGAACCGCTCCACGGCCTCGGCGTCGAGCTCGTCGGACGTCGCCGAGAGCGTCTTGATCGCGACCGCGCGCTGCAGCCCCGTGTCCCAGGCCTCGTGGACGACGCCCATCCCGCCGCGCCCGATCTCGCGCCGGAGCAGATACCGGCCGAATTTCTTCGTGGGCGACGTCGGCGAGGGCGCGGGCGCGGCCTTCTTGGAAGCGGCGATCAGGGGTCCCGCGGGCCGCACGGCGCGGAGCGGCGCGCCACATCTGGGGCACGGAAGCGCGGAGGTGCCGGTATAGACGCGCCCGCACGGCACGCACGCGAACAGCTCGGGCTCCGCGGGCGCGGCCGCGGGCGCGGCCGCCGGCGCAGCGGGCTCCAGAAGCGAGAAGGTGGACTGCGGCTTCGGAGGCATCTGCCGCGCCCCCTCGGGCCGAAGCGTTCTCAGCTCGCGCGCCTGTGTGCCCGTGAGGAGGCCGCGGGCCTGGAGGGCGTCGATCCAGTCGGACATGGTCCGCCTCCGAAAGTCCCGGTGGATTATAGCGAGGGAGGCGTGAGGGAGGGTGGGTGAGGCGGAAGGAGCCATAAGCCATAAGCCAGAAGCTATAAGCGACGTGGACCGGAAGCCCGACCCCTGTCAGGTCGGCGGATCAACTCACAGGCTTGTCGCCCAGGACCTCTCGGTCTGCCGGTGGCTTTGCTCCGGCCACTGGCCACTGGTAACTGGCCACTGCCACCCCGATCGCCCTACTCCCCCCCACCGCCGACCTTCAGCAACTTCTGGAACCGGTCTTCCCCGCTTAGCGGAGCGAACAGCTCGTCCTTCTCGAACTCCGCGACCCACTCCGGTTCGAGGCTCGCCAGCCGCTCGAGCGCGTCCAGCGCTTCACTCAGCGCGGCCTTCCGGGCGTCGCCTTCCGGCTGCGCGGCGCCGCGGGCGGCGTGGGCGGCGGCGAGCCAGTACCAGGCGTCGGGGAAGACGGGGAGCAATTCGGCGGCGCGCTTTCCGTCGGCGACCGCCTCTTCAAAATTGCCCGCGCGAAGGGCTTTTCGCGCGGATTGCGCGAAGGCGGACGCGGAGGGGCGGGCGGCGCGGAGGGCCTCGGCGCGGGCTTTCTGTTCTTCGGGGGGGCCGACGCGCCAGCGGGCGGCTTCGGCGGGGGTGAGGTCGCGGGGGACGGCGGCGGAAGCGGCGGCGGCGATGTCGATGGGGACGTGGAGGATGCGGCCGTCGGCGAAGGCGAGGGCGACGGAGGAGGAGTCGGGGGCGAACTCGCAGGCGGCGACGGGGTGGCCGAGGTCGAAAGCGAGGTGCTCGGTGGCGGACTCGAGGAGGCAGACGCGGGCGGCGCCGGCGCCGCAGAGCGAGAACCAGCGGCCGTCGGGGGAGATGCGGGGCCAGATTTCCTCGATGCGCGGCCAGCGGAAAGAGGCGAGGGGGCGGGCGTCGGGAAGCGACCAGACGCGGGCGGAGGCGTCGGCGGCGGTGGTGACGAGGCGGCGCCCGTCGGGGGAGAATTCGACGCCGAGGGTAAAACCGGTGTGGGCATGGAGGCGCGCGGCGGGTTCGCCGGACGCGGTGCGGTACAGGGTGACGTCCTGCGACGGCCCGTTGGCCGTGGCGATCCAGGCGCCGTCGGCGGAGACGGCGAGGGTACAGATTTTCTCGTCGAGCGCCTTGAACGTGGCCTGCAGGCGGCCCGTGCGGGTGGCCCAGACGCGGAGAGTGAGGTCGGCGTGGAGCGCGGCGGCCCAGGCGCCGTCGTGAGACAGGGCGGTCTTGACGACGTCGGGCCCGTCGCCTCCGAGCTCGACGCGCGGGCGGCCGTCGGCGGCGTCGAACAGAAACAGGCGGTTCTGCCCCCAGGGGCGGACGAGCAGGACGACGCCTGAGGGATCGAATCGCGCCTGGGCGTTTTCGAACGGGGGGAGGTTGAGGGAAGCGGCGGTCGTGCCGGTCAGGGTGTCGACGAATCTGAGCCCGCGCGCGCCCGACCCCGCGCCGCGGACCACCGCACGCCCCGCGCCCGGCCGGAGCGCCACGAGCTCGCTTCCCGGATCGCCCGCTTCCGCCGCGAGCACTCCGCCCGGCGTGACGTCCCACAGGATGGCGGTGTGATCGCGGGAAGCGGTGACGAGGCGGCGCGAGTCGGGGGTGAACGCGGCGGCCTGGATCTGGTACTCGTGGCCGCGGAGGCGGGCGACGCGCGCGCCGGTGGCGGCGTCGAGGAGGTCGGCGTCGGCCTGGTCGGCGCGTGCGACGAGGCGGCCGTCGGGCGAGAGGGCGGCGGGCCCGGCGGCGGGTGTGGCCGGAATGTGCGCGAGCGCGGCGCGGGAGGCGGCGTCCCAGACCTGAAGGCAGCCGTCGTGGCCCGCGGCGAGGAGGCGCCCGCCGGCGGCGGGCCAGGCGAGGGACTCGGGCGCGAAGTCGGCGGCGCCCGCGAACCGCGCGAGCTCGGCGCCGTCGCCGGCGTCGAGGACGCGGACGCGGCCGGCGCGCGTGATGACGGCGAGCGAGGCGCCGTCGGGCGAGAACGCCATCGCCGCGAGCGGCCCCTCCGGGTCGGCGAGGGAGGCGACTTCGGAGCCGCGGCTGTCCCACAGCCGCCCTCCGCCGCCGGCGCCGAGCGCCGCGACGTGCGCGCCGTCCGCGCTCGCGGCCAGCGCCGACGCCGGCTCGCCGGGCAGCCGCAGCTCGACCGGCGCCGCCCCCGAGAGCGCGCAGAACCGGATCGCCCCGTCGCGCCCACGCACGAGCACCGCCCGGTCCCCCGCGAATACAGCTTCCGCCGCCTCCTTCATCGAAAACGCCGTCGTGCCCGCGCCGACGTCCCACACGCGCGCGGTGCCGTCTTCGGAGAGCGTGAGCGCGAGCCCGCCGTCGCTCGACAGGGCGCACCGCGTCATCGCGCCCCGCGGGCTGTCGAGGCGCGCCACGGACCGGCCGGTGGCGGCGTCCCAGACGCGGACGGTGTGGTCGAGGGAAGCGGTGGCGATCCGGCGGCCGTCGGCGCTGACGGCCGCGTCGACGACGTAGGACTCGTGGCCGTAGAGGCGCCGCGTTTCGCGAAGGGCGAGGAGAGCCGCGAGGAGCGCGCCGTTCGACTCCGCACCGGGCGCGCGGCGCGCGGCTTCGAGCGCGAGGAGAAGCGCCCCCGCCGGGTTATCCGCGGCGAGCGGACCCGCGACGGCCGCGAGCCGGAGACCCTCCGCCCGCTCCAGCGCGCGGCGCGCCCCCTCGAGCGCCGCGAGTTTCTCGCCCTCCCGCGCCCGCGCGTCGGCCTCCGCCTCCTCCGCCGCCGCGAGCGCCAGCCGCGCCGCGACGGAATCTTCGGCTTCTTCGCGGGCCTCGTGAAGGGCCGCCGCGAGCGCCGCGAAGAGGATGAGGAACGAGCCTGCGACGGCGATCGCCACGGTGCGGTAGCGCGAAAGCAGCCGGCGCGCCTGCTCGCCCAGCGTGTACTCGTACACCGTCACGTCCCTCCCGTCCCGGTATGCCGTCACCTCCGCCGCCAGCCGCTTCGCCGAATCCAGCCGCCGCGACCGGTCCCGCTTCATCGCCCGCTCGACGATCGCCACCAGCTCCGCGGGCGCGCGCGGCTCGCGCTCGCGCACCGGCACGGGGTCGGACTTGAGCACCGCCGTGAGCACCGTCTGCGCGTCCGCCCCGTCGTACGGCACGCCGCCCGTCAGGATCTCGTAGAGGATCACGCCGAGCGAGTACACGTCGCTCCGCTCGTCCACCTCGTCCACGTTTCCCGCCGCCTGCTCGGGCGACATGTAGAGCGGCGTGCCCATGACCTGGCCGTCCATCGTGAGGGCGGAGTCGCTGGTGGAAGCGGAGACCGGGCGGGGCGGGCGGAATTTGTGGCGGGCGACCTTGCCGCGGTCGGGGTCCTCCTGCCCGCGCGCGTGCGCGAGGCCCCAGTCGAGCACGACCGTCTCGCCGAAGTCCCCCAGCATCACGTTCTGCGACTTGAGGTCCCGGTTCACGACGCCGCGCGCGTGCGCGTACGCGATCGCCTGGCACGCCGCCGTGAACGCGTCCAGCAGCTTCAGGCGGCGCGCGAGTTTTTCGGCGGCGTCGATGGAAGTATCGGCCTGGATGCGCTGGATTTCCTCGGCGAGGGTGCGGCCTCGGACGAGTTTCATGGTGTAAAAGAGGGTGCCGTCGTCGCGCGCCCCAATCTCGTAAACCGGTACGACATTCGGATGTTCCAGCTGCCCCGTGATCCGCGCCTCGCGGAGAAAGCGCTCGCGCACCGCGTCCAGGCTCCGCGGATTCAGCGGCTCGCTTCCCCCCGGCGCCGGCTGCTCGTGCAGCAACTCCTTGATCGCCACTTCCCTTCCCAGCCGGTGGTCGATCGCGATCAGGATGCGCCCCGCGCCGCCGCGGGCGTGCTCCTTGAGGACGGTGTAGCGGCGGCCGTGGAGGAACGCGTCGACCACGGGGCGCGAGCCCGGCGGCTGCGTCTCTGCCAGGCGCGGGCCGGTCCCCCACAACCGCTCGCGCATGCCGCGCGGCAGCTCGAGCGCCGAGAGCGCTCGTTCCGCCGCGGCGGGATCGGCCGCGAGCTGCTGGGCCTCGCTCTCCAGCTCGGCGCGGGCGTCCTCCGAGAGCGCGAGGAGCGGCCCCTGAAGCAGGAGCGGCGCTTCCGCGATGGGCACGGTGTCGGCCGCGCGGATGTGGCGAAGGCTGTCGGCCCCCGGCGGCAGGTCGCCTCCCGGCACGGACGGTTCCTCGAACGCCGCGCGCACGGTGGATGAGGGCAGGAGTCCCCGGCGCGCGGCGAGGGCCAGGACGAGGAGGCGGAGCTGGGTGGGGGTCATGGGGAGGGA